>NZ_DATDBG010000283.1:0-2180 GCF_036524955.1 Streptomyces sp. | reverse complement strand
GATGCTCAGCCCCACGACGTGGATCATCATCGGCATCGTCGCGCTGATCGCGGTCATCGTGCTGATCGCGACCAAGACGACATGGTTCCAGCAGATCTGGCGCGCCTCGTGGGGCGCCATCACCCGTGCGGCGAGCGCCACGTGGGGCTGGATCAAACGGAACTGGCCGCTGATCCTGGCCATCCTGACCGGCCCGATCGGCCTGGCGGTCCTCTACATCACCCGGCACTGGAACGGCATCGTGACGTTCATGTCCCGGCTCCCGGGCCGGATCAGCCGGGCCACCTCGGGCATGTTCGACGGGATTAAGAACGCGTTCCGGTCAGCGATCAACTTCGTGATCGGCGGGTGGAACGGGCTCACGTTCTCCATCCCCAGCATCGACACCCACATCCCCGGCGTCGGCAGGGTCGGCGGCACCTCGTTCGGCACGCCGAACATTCCGTACCTGGCCCACGGCGGGCACATCCTGACCAGCGGGTGGGCGATGGTCGGCGAGCGGGGCCCGGAGGCGGTCCACCTGGGCGCCGGCGCCACCGTCGCACCGCTGACCCGAGGCGGTGGGGGCGGGGTCATCCGCGTCGTCATCGAGATGCCCGGCGAGTCCGACTTCCTGCGGATGAACCGCAAGGTGGTCAGGGTCTACGGCCGCGGAAAAGTCGACGTGGCCTACAACACACCAGGCTGAGGAGGCTCCCATGGCGTTCCCCACGACTCCGCTGGACGTGCGGTCGGAGCTGCAGATAGGCGGGGTCTGGACGGACGCCTCCCAGGACGTCTACCTTCGCAACCCGATCAGCCTCAGCCGCGGCCGGGCCGACGAGGCGTCCCGGCCCGACCACTCGACGGCGACGATCACCTTCAACAACCGGATGGGGAAGTACAGCCCGCGCAACCCGATGAGCCCGTACTACGGGCTCATCGGGCGGAACACCCCGGTCAGGGTGTCGGTCCCGGCCGCGTCCCGGTACCTGCGGCTGCCCGGCGACCCCGGGGCCCGTGCCAGCACCCCCGACACCGCCGCCCTGGACATCGTGGGCGACCTCGACGTCCGGGTGGATGTGACGCTGGCGACGTGGGACAGCGGCCTGCGGTTCGTGGACCTGACCGGCAAGTGGGGGTCGGCCGGCCAGCGGTCGTGGCGGCTCACCGTCAGCGCGAGCGGGGCCCTGGATCTGGAGTGGTCCGCGGACGGCACCAGTTCGACGTTCGCCACGGCGACGGCCGCGGTGCCCGTACCGCCGTCCGGCCGCCTGGCCGTGCGCGCCACGCTCGACGCGGACAACGGCGCGAGCGGCAACACCGTCACCTTCTACACGGCCGCCAGCGGCACGGCCGGGCCGTGGACCCAGCTCGGCGCACCGGTCATCACGGCGGGCACCACGAGCATTTTCAACAGCACGGCCGCGCTGGAGATCGGGGACATCACCGGCACCGTCGCGCCGGTGCCCCCGGTCGGGAAGGTCCACTCGGCCGAGATCCGCAACGGCATCGGCGGAACGGTCGTGGCCAGCCCGGTGTTCTCCGTCCCGGCCGCCGGCGCCGCGAGCTTCGTGGACGGCTCCGGCCGCACCTGGACCATGTCGGGTGGGGCCGAAATCTCGGACCGGACCTACCGGTTCACCGGGGAGGTGTCCTCCTGGCCGCCGCGGTGGGACGTCTCCGGTACCGACCGGTACGTGGCCGTGGAGGCGGCCGGGCCGATGCGCCGCTACGGGGCCGGCACCGACCCGCTGCAGTCCACGCTGCGGCGCCGCATCCCCTCCTCCGCCAGCCTGATCGCGTACTGGCCGATGGAGGACGGGCGCACCGCCACCCGGGCCGCGTCCCCACTGGCCGGCGTGGCCGCGATGCGGACCGCCGGCCTGTCCTTCGCCGCGGACGACACGCTCCCGGGGTCCTCGGCCCTGCCCACGGTGTCCGCCGGGGCGTCCGTCCGGGCCACCGTGCCGGCCTCGGCCACCGGTGCCTGGCACATCGAGTTCGTGTACAACATCGGCACGGCCCCCGCGGGCGACGCCAACCAGACGTTCTTGTCGTTCACGACCACCGGCGGGGTCACCTGGCGCGTAGGCGTCGGCGCCTCGCTGCTCCACCTGGACGTGACCGACTCCACCGGCGCCAGCCTGCTCAGCTCCTCCATCCTGCCCACCGGGCTCTTCGGGGAGTGGGCCCGCTTC
>NZ_DATDBG010000282.1:0-2020 GCF_036524955.1 Streptomyces sp. | reverse complement strand
TGGGCGGCGTTCGCGCGGGCCCACCCCGGCAGCGCCTACGACCTGGCCTGGTACGGCGGCATGCACCCGGTCTCCTACAGCGCCATCTCGCCGTACCTGATGGCCGTCCTCGGCGTGCGACCCACCATGGTCGTCGTCGGCACGCTGTCGGCAGGGTTGCTCGCGCTCCTCCTCGAGCGCAGCCCCCACGTCCGCCACCCGATGCTGCCCGCGGTGTTCGGCGCCCTGGCGCTCACCGGCAACGCGGTGTCGGGCCGGGTGACGTTCGGGCTGGGCCTGCTGTTCGGGCTGGCGGCGCTCGTCGCGGCGTTCGCCTGGCCCGCTCGCCTGCGGCTGCGCGTACCGGTGATCGTCGCGCTGGCGGCCCTGACGACGGCGGCCAGCGCCGTCGCCGGCCTCCTGCTCGGGCTGGTCGCCGCCGCGCTGTGGCTCACCGGCGAACGGCGGCTGGCCTACGCCATCGGGCTGCCGCCGCTGGTCGTGGTCGCGGTGTCCGCGTGGCTGTTCCCGCTGTCCGGCGTGCAGCCGATGTCCTGGTACTCCGCCCTGCTGCCGACCGCGGCCGGGCTGTCCGCGGTGCTGCTGTTCCCGCGCGACTGGCGGCTGCTGCGGATGCTCGGGGTGGTCTACCTGGTGGCCGTCCAGATGGCGTGGCTGATGCCCTCCCCTGTCGGCACGAACATCAACCGCCTCGGCCTGATCTTCGCGGGCGTCGGCCTGGCGGCGACCCTCCCCGGCCGCGACTGGGTCCGGTCGCTGGCGGGCGTCCGACTGGGGCGCACGGTGGCCGCGGGGATGCTGGGCGCCGCCCTGATCACGTCGGTCTCGTGGCAGGTCGGGCTGGCCGCCCGCGACGCCATCAACACCGCACCTCCGGAGTCGCTGAGCCTCGACCTCCAGCCGCTCGTCGACCAGCTCCAGGACCGGGGCGCCGGCCTGGGGCGGGTCGAGGTCGTGCCGACGGCCAGCCACCGTGAGGCGACCGCGCTCGCGGCGTACGCCAACCTCGCCCGCGGCTGGAACCGGCAGGCCGACGCCGCCCGCAACCGGCTCTTCTACCGGGACCAGCCGCTGACCGCCGACGCCTACCAACGATGGCTGCGGCGCTGGGCTGTTCGTTTCGTCGTGCTCTCGACGGCGACGCCCGACGCCGCCGCCGTCGAGGAGGCCGCACTGGTCTCGGCCGGGTTGCCCTACCTCGAACGGGTCTGGTCCGACGAGGACTGGATGCTCTACGAGGTCCGCAACCCGGCGCCGCTGGCCTCCGCTCCGGCGCGCGTCCTCGACTTCGACGCAGCGCAGATCACCCTGTACACCCCCGAGCCCGGCCCGATCGTGGTGCGCGTGGCCTACTCCCGGTGGCTCGGTCTCGTCGACGCGACGGGCAAGGCCCTGCCGGCCGAGGCCGCGTGCCTGTCCGGCCTCGCCAGTGACCTCGAGGTGGAGAACCCGCGCGACAACTGGCTGGTCCTGCACGCCAGCGAGAAGGGCACCTACCGGATCGGGGCGCCCTACAAGGTGCCGCGCGGGTCCGCCTGCCCCTGATCGTCGACCAGCCCCTGGAGCCGGCCCACCTCGTCGCGCAGCTCGTCGTTGCGACCCTCGAGCGCCAGCACGGCCTCGACGCCGGCCAGGTTCAGGCCGTCGGCCAACAGCGCGGTGATGCGTCGGATCTCGGTGATGTCGTCAGCGCTGTAGCGCCGGGTGCCCCCCGGCGTGCGGTGCGGCGAGATGAGCTTCTTCGCCTCGTACGCGCGCAGCATCGCCGGGCTCACACCGGTGAGCTCGGCGGCCACGGCCATGCCGTAGACGGCGTGGTCGTCGGCGGGCGTTCCGTCGTGCGGCGTCCCCATCCATCCCTCCGTCCAGTCCGAAAACTTATCTCGGACAAGTACTTGAAATCTCTCGCAGAACTGACTAAATATCAACCTATCAACTGAGATCGTTGAACTCTCCAGGTGGAGAAAGGGCCGTTCCACCCCGCTCGCGAAGCGTCACCCCACCACGTCACTGCGCCAGC
>NZ_DATDBG010000281.1:0-15324 GCF_036524955.1 Streptomyces sp. | reverse complement strand
CGCCCCGCGCCCCCCACCGCGGCGGGCACCGCGCCGCCGCCCGCCGCCGAGTCCGGGACCGTCGCGGCCGTCGTGCCGGCGCCCCCCGCCGCGGGCTCCTCCCCGCCGCAGGCAACCGCCGTCCCGGCCGTCCCCGCAACTCCCACCGCCGCGTCCGCCGCCACAGCCTGAAAGGCCCCCATGAGCATCGACTGGCACGCCCTCGGCTCGGTCTTCGCGGTCACCCTGCTGTCCACCGTCGGCCTGGTCGTCCTCTTCACCCTCGGCGTCGTCGGCCTCGCCGGCCGTTCGGCGACCGGTTCCCGTACGGGCGGCGGCGCGGCGCGCGACGTGTTCACCCGCGCCGGCGCGTACCTCTGCTTCGCCGCGTGCGCGGCGGCGGTGGCGTACGGCATCTATCTGATCGTCGCCAAGTAACCGGCCGTTCCGCCCCGGTCGTGGCCGAGTGACGGCCGGAGCGGTGCCGAACCGCGGCCGGGGCCGTACCGCTGAGGCCCAGCGGGCCGACCCGTCGGCCCCCAGGAAGCGGTCCGGCGCCGTCCCGAACCCCGACCCCGAGGCCGTACCGCGGACACCCAGCGGGCCGACAGCGGCGCGCACAGGGGCGGCGGCCCGGGAAACAGGCCGGCGCCGTCCCGAACCCCAGCCCCGGGGGCCGTACCGCGGGCCCGGCGGCGGGCCGCGGCGGGGGCGAGGGCGTGGAGGGCGGCGCGCCCGGGAAGGGCGCAACCGGCGTGTGGACCTCGCCACACTCCGTCCCCGCAGGTCAACGGCTGGTTGACGGGGTTTGCCGCACGTGGTGAACTGCGGGAGCCAATACGGCGGCAGGAGAGGAAGTCCGGTGTGAATCCGGCGCGGTCCCGCCACTGTCACCGGGGAGTGCACTCCCACCCGTATGTCACGGCCGGCTTGCCGGCTGGAAGACGGGGAGTGCGTGGATCCGGGAGCCAGGAGACTCTCACCGCCGGTCACGTCGAACCAGGGCGCGGACCCTGAGTGAGGACTTCTGCCATGCCCGGCCTGCGCGAGCCCTGCCCCTGCCCCACGGCCCCCGTCCACCGGAGTCTGACGGCGACGGGCTGAGCCGATGCGTACGGATCGCGTTGGCCGTCGCCTGTACGCGTACGGTGCCACGCTCGGCTTTCTCACCGATCTCGCCGCGGGCGACCCGCGCCGCGGCCACCCGGTCGCCGGGTTCGGGCGGCTCGCGGGCGCACTGGAACGCCGGATGTGGCGGGACGACCGGGCCACGGGGGCGGTGTACGCGGCGCTGTGCGCCGGGGGCACGGTGGGCGTCGCGGCACTGGCACGGCGTTCGGTACGGTCCTCCGCCGTCCTGTCCGTCGCGCTGACCGCGGCGGCGACGTGGTCGGTGCTGGGCGGGACGTCGCTGGCCCGGGAGGCGCGGGCCGTCGCGGCGGCGCTGGAGGCGGGGGATCTCGCCGCCGCGCGGGCCCTGCTCCCCCACCTGTGCGGGCGCGACCCGCAGTGGCTCGACGCGGACGGGATCGCCCGCGCCGTCGTCGAATCGGTCGCCGAGAACACCTCAGACGCGGTCGTGGGCGCGCTGGTCTGGGGCGCCCTCGGCGGAGTGCCCGGCCTGGCCGGCTTCCGGGCTGCCAACACGCTCGACGCGATGGTGGGGCACCGGTCGCCACGCCACCTCCGGTTCGGCTGGGCGGCGGCTCGCCTGGACGACGTGGTCGGCTACCCGGGCGCACGCCTCACCGCCGCGCTCGCCGCCCTCGCCGCCCCTCACCCCCGCGACGCCCTGCGCGTCTGGCGCCGCGACGGCGCCCGTCACCCCAGCCCCAACGCCGGCCCCGTCGAAGCGGCCTTCGCCGGCGCCCTCCGGCTGCGGCTCGGCGGCACGCTCGCCTACGGCAGCCGCACGGAGCACCGCCCCCTCCTCGGCGCGGAGTTCCCCCCTCCGGGGGTCGCGGACATCGCCCGCGCCGTCCGTCTCTCCCGCCGCGTCAACGCGCTCGCCCTGGCCGCCTCGGTCCTCGCTCCGGTGGCGATCGGAACCCGCCGGCCGGCGCTGGTCGCCGCCGCGGGGGAAGGCAGCCGCCGTCCTCCCCGTCCGGGCCGCACGGCCGGCGACGGTTGCCGGCCCACCCAGCGGGACGCGGCCCAGGGGCCGGGGGGCGACGAGCGGACGCCACCCTCCGATCCGCCACGACGCCGAGGCACCGGGCGGCGCAACCCGGCGGTCCCGAACAGGCCGCACCCGACGCCGAAGGCCGCAGAACCGGGCTCCGCCCCGGGGCCGGGCGGCGACGAGCGGACGGCGCCCCGCAAGCCGCCGCAACGGCGAGACGCCGGGCGGCGCGACCCCGAGGTGCCGAGCACACACCGAGCCACGCCGGACGCAGGCCAGGGCCCAGGGCTGCCCCCGCGGATCGGCCGCCATGCTCTCGCCGGACTGCGCAGCCCGGCGGTGCGTAACAGGCCCGCGGACGAAAGGCGCACGCCGTGAAAGGGCTACTCGTCGCCGGCACCACGAGCGACGCGGGCAAGAGCGTCCTCACCGCCGGGATCTGCCGGTTCCTGGCACGCCGGGGCGTGCGGGTCGCTCCGTTCAAGGGGCAGAACATGTCGCTGAACAGCTTCGTGACCCGGGAGGGCGCGGAGATCGGGCGGGCGCAGGCGATGCAGGCGCAGGCCGCCCGCGTGGAGCCGAGCGCGCTGATGAACCCCGTGCTGCTGAAGCCCGGCAGCGACCGGAGCAGCCAGGTGGTGCTGCTCGGCAGGCCTGTCGGCGAGATGACCGCACGGGATTACCACGGGGGCCGGCAGGCGGAGCTGCTGGAGACCGTCGTGGAGTGCCTGAGGGAGCTCGGAAAGAGCCACGACGCCGTGATCTGCGAGGGCGCCGGCAGCCCCGCCGAGATCAACCTGCGCCGGACCGACATCGTGAACATGGCGCTGGCCCGGCGGGCCGGCCTGCCGACCCTCGTGGTCGGTGACATCGACCGCGGCGGCGTCTTCGCCTCGTTCTTCGGGACGACGGCGCTGCTGAGCCGGGAGGACCAGCGGCTCGTCGCGGGGTACGTGGTGAACAAGTTCCGCGGCGACCGCAGCCTGCTCCAGCCCGGTCTGGACATGCTCCACCGGCTCACCGGCCGCCCGACGCTCGGCGTGCTGCCGTACACGCACGGCCTCGGCATCGACGAGGAGGACGGCATGGGGGTACCCCCGGGCGGAGTCCGGGGGAGCGTGTCGGCGCGCGGCACCGTACGGGAGTCGGCCGTCGCGCCGCCGCACGGCCCGGACCTGCTGCGCGTCGCCGTCGCCGCCGTCCCGCTGATGTCCAACTTCACCGACGTGGACGCGCTGGCCGCCGAACCCGGCGTCGTCGTACGGTTCGTGGACCGTCCCGAAGAGCTCGCCGACGCGGACCTGGTCGTGCTGCCGGGCACCCGCGGCACCGTCCGCGCGCTGGAGTGGCTGCGGGAGCGCGGCCTGGCGGACGCGGTCAGGAAGCGCGCGGCCGACGGCCGCCCGGTGCTCGGCGTCTGCGGCGGCTTCCAGATGCTCGCCGAACACGTCGAGGACGACGTGGAGTCCAGGGCCGGTACGGTCCCGGGCCTCGGCCTGCTGCCGGTACGGATACGGTTCGCGGCCGGCAAGACCCTCGCCCGGCCGAGCGGCACCGCCTACGGCGAACCGGTCGACGGCTACGAGATCCACCACGGGGTGGCCGACGTGCGCGGCGGCGAACCGTTCCTCGACGGCTGCCGGGTCGGCGCGGTCTGGGGTACCCACTGGCACGGCTCGCTGGAGAACGACGCGTTCCGCCGCGCCTTCCTGCGCGAGGTGGCGAAAGCCGCGGGCCGGCGCTTCGTACCGGTGCCCGGCACGGAGTTCGCCGCGCTGCGCGAGGCGCAGCTCGACCGCCTCGGCGACCTGGTCGAGGAGCACATGGACACCGCCGCCCTGCTGCGGCTCATCGAGGACGGCGCGCCCGCCGGCCTCCCCTTCATCGCACCGGGGGCACCATGACCACCGTTCTGCTGCTGTCCACCGCCGACACCGATCTGCTGGCGGCCCGCGCGGCCACGACGGACGCGGTCGCGTACCGCATCGGCAACCCGTCCCGGGTGGACCCGGAGAACGATCTGCCGGCGCTGCTGGCGGGCGCGGACCTGGCCGTCGTACGCCTGCTGGGCGGGCGCCGCACCTGGGAGGCGGGGCTCGAAAAGCTCGCCGCGTCCGGCGTTCCCACGGTGCTGCTGGGCGGCGAGTCGGTGCCCGACGCCGAGCTGATGGCGATGTCGTCGGTGCCGGCGGGCGTCGTCGCGCAGGCGCTGCGGTACCTGGTCGAGGGCGGCCCCGGCAACCTCACCGAGCTGGCCCGCTTCCTGTCCGACACCGTCCTGATGAGCGGCGAGGGCTTCGACGCGCCGCGCCGCATGCCGGAGTTCGGCGTCCACGGCTCCTCCGCGGACGCGGACGCGTCCGGCGACGGCCGCCCCACGGTGGCGGTCCTCTTCTACCGCGCCCACGAACTCGCCGGGAACACCGCCTTCGTGGACACCCTGTGCGAGGCGATCGAGGCGAAGGGCGGCCGCGCGCTGCCGGTGTACTGCGGTTCGCTCCGGGGCGCGGAGCAGGGGCTGTACGACCTGCTGGGCCGGGCCGACGCGATCGTGACGACCGTACTGGCGGCCGGCGGCACGGTGGCCTCCGAGGCGAGCGCGGGCGGCGACGACGAGGCGTGGGACATCGGCGCCCTCGCCGAGCTGGACGTGCCGATCCTCCAGGGCCTGTGCCTGACCTCCTCCCGCGCCGCGTGGCAGGAGTCGGACGCGGCGCTGACACCGATGGACGCGGCGATGCAGGTGGCGATCCCGGAGTTCGACGGGCGGCTGATCACCGTGCCGTTCTCCTTCAAGGAGTCCGGCGGGGGCGGCGCCGCCGACGTACCGGTCTACGTCGCCGACCCGGAGCGCGCCGCCCGCGTCGCCGGGATCGCGGTCCGGCACGCCGCCCTGAAGCACAAGCCGAACGCCGACAAGAAGCTCGCGCTGGTCTTCACCGCCTACCCCACCAAGCACTCCCGGGTCGGCAACGCGGTCGGCCTGGACACGCCCGCCTCGGCCGTCCGGCTGCTGCACGCCCTGCGCGACGCCGGTTACCGGACCGGCGACTTCCCGTCCGACGGCGACGAGTTGATCCACCGTCTGATCGCGGCGGGCGGCCACGACGTGGAGTGGCTGACCGAGGAGCAGCTCGCTGCCGCGCCCGCCCGGGTCCCGCTCGCCGACTACCGGCGGTGGTTCGGCACGCTGGACGAGGAGTTGCGGGCCCGGATGCTGGAGCACTGGGGCGAGCCGCCGGGGGCGCTCTACGTGGACGGCGAGGACATCGTGCTGGCGTCGCTGCGGTTCGGCAACGTCGTCGTCATGATCCAGCCGCCGCGCGGCTTCGGCGAGAACCCGATCGCGATCTACCACGACCCCGACATGCCGCCGTCGCACCACTACCTGGCCGCGTACCGCTGGCTGGAAGGCACGTTCGGCGCGGACGCGATCGTCCATCTCGGCAAGCACGGCACGATGGAGTGGCTGCCCGGCAAGGGCCTCGGCCTGTCCGCCGGCTGCGCGCCCGACGCGGTTCTGGGCGAACTCCCCCTGGTCTATCCGTTCATCGTCAACGACCCCGGCGAGGGCACCCAGGCCAAGCGCCGCGGCCACGCCACCGTCGTGGACCACCTGGTGCCGCCGATGGCCCGCGCCGACTCCTACGGCGACCTCGCCAGGCTGGAGCAGCTTCTCGACGAGTACGCCCTGATCAACGACCTCGACCCGGCCAAGGCCCCGGCGGTCCGCAGCCAGATCTGGACCCTGATCCGCGCCGCCGAACTCCACCACGACCTGCACGTGGACGAGGAGCCCGGCGAGGACGGCTTCGACGAGTTCGTGCTGCACGTGGACGGCTGGCTCTGCGAGATCAAGGATGTGCAGATCAGGGACGGTCTGCACATCCTGGGCGGCGGCCCGGTCGGCGGGGCACGGGTCAACCTGGTGCTGGCGGTGCTGCGTTCGGCCCAGATCTGGGGCGGGGTGGGCGCCGCGCTGCCGGGCCTTCGGGCCGCGCTGGCCGAGTCGTTCGGCCTGGACGAGAAGACCCTGCTCGCCGAGCCGGGCGCACGGGCGGCCGTCCCCGACGCACTCACCGCCGTCGCCGGCGGCGGCCCGTCCCGTACCGCCTCCGACGCGGTCGACCTGCTGGAAGCGGTGGCCCGGCGGCTCGCCGAGGCGATGGAGGCACGGGACTGGGACGGCTCCTCGGCGGCCGGGATCGTACGGGACGTGCTCGGCGGGCGCCCGGTGCCGGACGCCGTACGGGTGCTGGAGTTCGCCGCCACCGAGGTCGTGCCGCGCCTGGCCCGTACCACCGACGAGATCGGCCACATCGTGCGGGCGCTGCGCGGCGGTTACGTGCCCGCCGGGCCGTCCGGCTCCCCCACCCGTGGCCTGGTGAACGTCCTCCCCACCGGCCGCAACTTCTACTCCGTCGACCCCAAGGCCATCCCCTCCCGCCTCGCCTGGGACGTCGGCACGGCCCTCGCCGACTCCCTGCTCGCCCGCCACCTCGCGGACACCGGCTCCTACCCGTCGTCGGTCGGCCTGACCGTGTGGGGCACGTCCTGCATGCGCACCCAGGGCGACGACATCGCCGAGATCCTGGCCCTGCTGGGGTGCCGGCCGGTGTGGGACGACGCGTCCCGCCGCGTCACCGGCTTCACCGTCGTTCCGCATCCGGAGCTCGGCCGGCCCCGGATCGACGTCACCGTCCGCATCTCCGGCTTCTTCCGCGACGCCTTCCCGCACGTCGTGGCCCTCCTGGACGACGCGGTCCGCGCGGTCGCCGCGCTGGACGAACCGGCGGACCTGAACTTCGTACGGGCCCACACCGACGAGGACCTCGCCGTCCACGGTGACCGGCGCCGCGCCACCGCCCGCATCTTCGGCTCCAAGCCGGGCGCTTACGGGGCGGGACTGCTGCCCCTGATCGACGCCCGCAACTGGCGGTCCGACGCGGATCTCGCCGAGGTGTACGCGGTGTGGGGCGGCTACGCGTACGGGCGCGGGCTGGACGGACGGCCCGCCCGCGGCGACATGGAGGCGGCCTTCCGGCGTATCCAGGTGGCGGCGAAGAACGTGGACACCCGCGAGCACGACATCGCCGACGCCGACGACTACTTCCAGTACCACGGCGGAATGGTGGCCATGGTGCGGCACCTCACGGGCACCTCGCCGGAGGCGTACGTCGGCGACAGCGCGCTGACGGACCAGGTCAGGACGCGGACGCTCGGCGAGGAGACGCACCGCGTCTTCCGGGCGCGGGTGGTCAACCCGCGCTGGATGGCGGCGATGCGGCGGCACGGGTACAAGGGTGCTTTCGAAATGGCCGCGACGGTCGATTACCTCTTCGGGTACGACGCGACGGCGGGTGTCGTGGACGACTGGATGTACGAGAAGCTGGCCGCCGCGTACGTCTTCGACCCGGAGAACCAGGAGTTCATGCGGAAGTCCAATCCGTGGGCTCTGCGCGGGATTTCGGAGCGCCTCCTGGAAGCGGCCGAGCGGAAGCTGTGGGAGAGCCCGGACCCGGAAACGCTTCACCGGCTGCGCGCCACGTATCTCGACCTCGAAGGGGAACTGGAGGGCGAGGCATGACCGATTCGACCCGGCCTTCCCGTTGCCGTGGTGCGGGCCGGTTGGGACCCGCACCCGAAAGCGGGAGTGCCGTACATCGCGGAAGTGCGTACCCGGAAAACGTCAAGGCGAGGAGCTTTCGTGAGTGCGGCATACCCCTTTTCCGCGTTGGTCGGGCAGGAGGACCTACGGCTTGCCCTGCTCCTCAACGCGGTGAGCCCCGCCGTGGGCGGCGTCCTCGTCCGTGGGGAGAAGGGCACGGCCAAATCCACGGCCGTGCGCGCCCTGAGCGCCCTTCTGCCGGACGTGCCGGTCATTCCGGGGTGCCGTTTCAGCTGTGACCCCGGGGCGCCGGACACGGCGTGCCCGGACGGCCCGCATGACGCCGGGACGGGGGGCACGGCCCGCCCCGCTCGCATGGTCGAACTCCCGGTCGGCGCCTCCGAGGACCGCCTCGTCGGTGCGCTCGACATCGAGCGTGCTCTGGCGGACGGCGTCAAGGCGTTCGAGCCCGGCCTGCTCGCTGCCGCGAACCGAGGCATCCTGTATGTCGATGAAGTCAATTTGCTCCACGACCACTTGATCGACCTCCTGCTGGACGCCGCCGCGATGGGGGCCAGCCACGTCGAGCGGGAGGGCGTCTCCGTGCGCCACGCCGCCCGTTTCCTCCTGGTCGGGACGATGAACCCGGAGGAGGGCGAGCTGCGCCCGCAGCTTCTGGACCGTTTCGGGCTGACCGTCGAGGTCGCGGCGTCCCGTGAGACGGACGAGCGGGTCGAGGTCGTGCGCCGCCGCCTCGCGTACGACGCCGATCCGGACGCCTTCGCCGCGCGGTGGGCCCCGGAGGAGGAGGCCCTGCGGGAACGGACAGCGGCGGCACGGGAGTTGCTGCCGCAGGTCCGGCTGGGCGACGCGGCGCTGCGGCAGATCGCCGCGACCTGCGCCGCGTTCGAGGTGGACGGTATGCGCGCCGACATCGTGATGGCGCGTACGGCGACGGCGCTCGCCGCGTGGGCGGGCCGTACCGTCGTCCTGGCCGAGGACGTACGCCGGGCGGCCCTGCTCGCGCTCCCCCACCGGCGGCGCCGCAACCCGTTCGACGCGCCGGGCCTGGACGAGGGCAAGCTGGACGAGACGCTGGAACGGGAGCGCGGCGAGGACGACGACCCTGACCCGGACGGCCCGGACGGCGGCGGGCAGCCCCCGCGGGGCGGCCCGGACACCGGGCACACGGACAGCGGCCCGGACGGTGCCTCGGACAACGGGCCGGACATCGGCCCGGCCGACGGACCCGGTACGGACGCGGCCCCGGAAAACGGTGCGGGCACGCCGGCGACGGAAGGCCGCGCCCCCGACGGCCGGCCCCCGTCCGCGGCCGGGGAACCGTACAGGACCCGCCCGCTCACCGTGCCCGGCACCGGGGAGGGCGCGGCGGGCCGCCGTTCGCGGGCGCGGACCGCGTACGGCAGGACGACCGGCGCGCGGCGGCCCGAGAGCACGCTGACCACGCTGCATCTGGCCGCGACCGTGCGGGCGGCGGCGCCGTACCAGCGGGCGCGCGGCCGTACGGGTGCCGGGCTGGTGGTACGGCGGGACGACCTGCGGCAGGCGGTACGGGAGGGCCGGGAGGGCAACCTCGTACTGTTCGTGGTGGACGCGTCGGGTTCGATGGCGGCGCGGCAGCGGATGGGCGCGGTCAAGGGCGCCGTCCTGTCGCTGCTGCTCGACGCCTACCAGCGGCGCGACAAGGTCGGGCTGATCACCTTCCGCGGCCGGGACGCGGAGCTCGCCCTGCCCCCGACCTCCTCGGTCGACGCGGGGGCCGCCCGGCTGGAGCGGCTGCCGACGGGAGGCCGTACGCCGCTCGCCGCGGGCCTGCTCAAGGCCCACGAGGTGCTGCGGGTGGAGCGGCTGCGGGACGCCTCGCGACGGCCGCTGCTGGTGGTGGTGACGGACGGCCGGGCGACCGGCGGCCCGGAGCCGGTGGCGCTGGCGGCGCGCGCGGCACGGCTGCTGAGCGCCGCCGGAGTCGCCTCGGTGGTCGTGGACTGCGAGTCGGGGCCGGTACGGCTCGGGCTCGCGGGGGCGCTGGCCCGGGAGCTGGGCGCGATCGCGGTCACGCTGGGGGAACTGCGCGCGGACACGGTGTCCGCGCTGGTCAAGGACGTACGGAGGGCCGCGTAATGCCGCAGGGACAGCCGAATGTGGTACCGGACGACGGCCTGACGACACGTCAGCGACGCAACCGCCCGCTGACGATCGTTCACACGGGTGTCGGCAAGGGCAAGTCGACGGCGGCCTTCGGTCTCGCGCTGCGCGCCTGGAACCAGGGCTGGCCGGTGGGGGTGTTCCAGTTCGTCAAGTCCGCGAAGTGGAAGGTCGGCGAGGAGCGGGCGCTGCGCGTCCTGGGCGCCTCCGGCGAGGGCGGCACGGTGGCCTGGCACAAGATGGGCGAGGGCTGGTCGTGGGTGCAGCGAACCGCCATGCAGTCGGCGACCAGTGAGGAGGCCGCCCGCGAAGGGTGGGAGCAGGTCAAGCGGGACCTGGCCGCCGAGACGTACCGGCTGTACGTCCTGGACGAGTTCGCGTACCCCATGCACTGGGGATGGGTCGACACGGCGGAGGTGGTCGCCGTGCTCCGGGACCGCCCCGGCACCCAGCACGTCGTCGTCACCGGCCGCAACGCTCCGCCCGACCTGATCGACGCCGCCGATCTCGTCACCGACATGTCCAAGGTCAAGCACCCCATGGACGTCGGCCAGAAGGGGCAGCGGGGCATCGAGTGGTGACCACGTCCATCCCCCGCCTCGTCGTCGCCGCGCCCTCGTCCGGCAGCGGCAAGACCACCGTCGCCACCGGGCTGATGGCCGCCTTCGCCGAGCGCGGCCTCACCGTCTCCCCGCACAAGGCCGGCCCGGACTACATCGACCCCGGCTACCACGCCCTGGCCACCGACCGCCCGGGCCGCAACCTCGACCCCTTCCTCTGCGGCCCCGACCGGATCGCCCCCCTCTTCCTGCACGGCGCGAAGGGCTGCGGACTCGCCGTCGTGGAAGGCGTGATGGGCCTGTTCGACGGCGCCTCGGGCCACGGCGAACTGGGCTCCACCGCCCAGGTCGCCACGCTGCTGCGCGCACCGGTGGTCCTGGTCGTGGACGCGTCCTCCCAGGCCCGCTCGGTCGCCGCCCTCGTCCACGGCTTCGCCTCCTGGGACCCGCGGGTGCGGCTCGGCGGCGTCGTCCTCAACCGCGTCGCCTCCCCCCGTCACGAGGAGATCCTCCGCTCCGCCCTCGACGAGACGGGCGTCCCGGTCCTCGGCGCCCTCCCCCGCGCCGACGACCTCCGCGTCCCCTCCCGCCATCTCGGCCTGGTCCCCGTCGCGGAACGGCGCGCGGACGCCCTCAGCTGGGTCCGCACCGCGGCGGCCCGGGTCCGCGCGGGGTGCGATCTGGAGAGCCTGCTGGCCCTGGCGCGCACGGCTCCGCCGCTGGACGCGGACCCGTGGGACCCGGACCGGGTGTGGGAGAGCGCCGACCCGTTGCGGGCGGACGTTCCGCGGGGCGGCGGGCGGGAGTCCGAACGGTCGTGGGCAGGCGTCCCGGGAGGCGGAGGGCGGGAGTCCCAGGAGTTGCGGGCGGGCGTCCCGCAGGGCTGGGGGTCTCCCCGACGACGTCAGGGGGAGGGTGGTCGCAACCCCGTCATCGCCGTGGCCGGCGGAGCCGCCTTCACGTTCGGGTACCCCGAAACCGTGGAACTCCTCCAGGCCGCCGGCGGGCACGTCGTTCCGTTCGACCCGCTCGCCGACGAAGCCCTCCCACCCGGCACCGCCGGGATCGTGATCGGCGGCGGCTTCCCCGAGATGTACGCCGCGCAGCTGTCCGCGAACGAACCCCTCCGCAAGGAGGTCGCCGCCTTCCGGGGCCCGATCGCCGCGGAGTGCGCCGGCCTGCTGTACCTGGCGAGCGAACTGGACGGCGCCCCCATGTGCGGGGTGCTGGACGCCAAGGCGGCCATGACCGACCGCCTCACCCTGGGCTACCGCGAAGCCGTCGCGCTCAGCGACACGGTCCTGACCAGGGCCGGAACCCGCCTGCGCGGCCACGAGTTCCACCGCACCCGGGTGGACCCGGGCGCGGGCCCGGCCCCCGCCTGGGGCTTCACCCACCCCGAGCGGCGTGCCGAAGGCTTCGTACGCGACCACGTGCACGCCTCCTACCTGCACGTGCACTGGGCCGCCGAGCCGTCGATGGCGCGGCGCTTCGTCGAGAGGTGTGCCGTATGACCCTGCGACTGACCGGAGTCGGGGTCGGCCCCGGCGATCCCGAACTGGTGACGGTGAAGGGAGTGAACGCGCTGCGCGCCGCACGCGTCGTCGTGGTCCCCGTGCTGGACACCGGTGAGCGCGGTCGCGCCGAGGCGACCGTACGGCACTACGTGGACGACCGGCGCATCGTCCGCGTGGTGTTCGCGCTGAACGAGCGCGGCGACCGGGCCCGGCGTGAGGCCGCCTGGGACGCGGCGGGCGTGCGCGTCGCCGAACTCCTCGCGGAGCACGGCTCGGTGGCGTTCGCGACGATCGGTGACCCGAACGTGTACTCGACCTTCACGTACCTCGTGGAGACGGTCACCCGACTGGTCGGGGACGTCACGGCCGAGACGGTGCCGGGCATCACCGCGATGCAGGACCTGGCGGCGCGCAGCGGCGCCGTACTCACCGAGGGGACCGAGCCGTTGACGCTGGTGCCGGTGACCGCGGGGGTCGCGGTGCTGAAGGAGGCGCTGGCGGGGCCTGGGACAGTGGTGGCGTACAAGTTCGGCCGGCTGGCGGCGGAGGTCGCCGCGGCGCTGCGCGAGACCGGGCGTGTCGAGGGCGCGGTGTGGGGCGCGTCGCTGGGGCTGCCGGAGCAGGAGATCCGGCCCGCGGCGGAGCTGTTGGACGGCCCGCTGCCGTATCTGTCGACGCTGATCGCGCCCGCGCGGCGGGACGGCCGGGGAGGAAAGCTGTGACCGAGAACCAGACCGGCGGCAAGGTGACGATCGTGGGCGCGGGCCCCGGCGCCGCCGACCTGCTCACGTTCCGCGCCGCGAGGGCGATCGCGGAGGCGGACATCGTCGTCTGGGCGGCGAGCCTGGTCCAGGCGGAGGTGCTGCGGCACGCCCGCGAGGGTGCCGAGATCATGGACTCGGCGGCGATGTCGCTCGAGCAGGTGACCGCGGTCTACGAGCGGGCGCGGGACGAGAAGCTGCGGGTGGCCCGGATCCACTCCGGGGACCCGGCGCTGTGGGGCGGCACACAGGAGCAGGTCGACCGGTGCGCGGCGCTCGGCATCGAGGTGGAGATCGTGCCGGGGGTGTCGTCGTTCTCGGCGGTCGCGGCGCTCGCCGGGCGGGAGCTGACGATCCCGGAGGTCGCGCAGTCGGTGGTCCTGACCCGGCTGGGCGGCGGGAAGACGCCGATGCCGCCGGGTGAGGAGGTGCGGGAGTTCGCGCGGCACGGTACGACGCTGGCGGTGTTCCTGTCCGCGGCCCGCTCCGGGCAGCTCGCCGCGGAGCTGCTGGAGGGCGGGTACCCCACGGACACGCCGGTGGTGATCGCCCACCAGGTGACCTGGCCGGAGGAGCTGCTGCTGCGCTGCACGGTCGGCACGCTCGAAGAGACCGTCAAGGCGCACAAGCTGTGGAAGCACACGCTGTTCCTGGTGGGGCCCGCGCTGGCCGCCTCCGGTACGCGCTCGCACCTCTACCACCCCGGGCACTTCCACGGTTTCCGGCGCGCCGACCCGGTCGCCCGGCGCGAGCTGCGTCCGTCCCGTGGGTGAGGGCGTGATCCGGGTCATCGGTACCGGGACGGTCGGCGGACCGGCGCCGGACGTGGGCGGCGCGGACCTGGTGGTGGGCGCGGCCCGGCACCTGGAAGCGGCGGCACTCCCCTCGGGCGTACGGCGGTTGGCGCTCGGGCCGGTGGCGCCGGCACTGGAGGTGATCGCGGAGTACCTGGCCGCGGACCGGCCGGTGGCGGTGCTGGCCTCCGGAGACCCGGGGTTCTTCGGGATCGTACGCGTGCTGGGCGCGCGGTTCGGCGCGGCGGCGCTGGACGTCCGGCCGTCGTCGCCGTCCGTCGCGGTGGCCTTCGCGCGGCTCGGCCTGACCTGGGACGACGCGGTGGTGGTGAGCGCGCACGGGCGGGACCTGCGGACCGCGGTCAACGTCTGCCGCGCACACCGGAAGACGGCCGTGCTGACCGGACCGGGCGCCGGTCCCGCGGAACTGGGCGCGGCGCTGGCCCGTACCGGCGTCGAACGCACCCTGGTGGTGGCCGCCGGGCTCGGCACGGACGAGGAGTCGGTGGTACGGGTCCGCGCCGGCGAGGCGGCGCGCCGCGCGTGGGGTGCCGGGGTGAGCGTGGTGCTCTGCCTCGCGGAAGAGGGGTCGTGGGTGGGTGGCCGGGCCCGTACGGTCGCGGGTCCGGCGCCCGCTCCCGCCGGGTGGGCGCTGCCCGAGGAGGCGTTCGCGCACCGCGACTCGATGGTCACGAAGTACGAGGTACGGGCCCTGGTGCTGGCCCGGCTCGGGCCGCGGACCGGCGAGCTGGTCTGGGACGTCGGAGCGGGGTCCGGGTCCGTGGCGGTGGAGTGCGCTCGGTTCGGCGCGGCGGTCGTCGCGGTCGAACGGGACCCGGAGGGCGCGGCCCGGGTGCGGGCCAACGCGGCGGCGCACGGCGTGGACGTCGAGGTCGTCCAGGGCGCCGCGCCCGCGGTCCTCGCGCGGCTGCCCGACCCCGACGCGGTGTTCGTCGGCGGGGGCGGCGCGGAGCTGGCGGCGATCGTGGCGCGGTGCGCGGCACGCGTCCGGCGGTCGGTGGTCGTGACCCTGGCGGCGGTGGACCGGGTACCCGCCGTACGGCATGCCCTGCGGGCGGCCGGCCTGGTACCGGACGGCGTCCTCCTCCAGTCCTCCCGGCTGTCCCCTCTCCCCGGCGACGTCACCCGCCTCGCCGCGGCCAACCCCGTTTTCGTCCTCTGGGGCACCCGCCCCCGACCTTCCGAAGGAGCACTCACGTGATCGGCCTCATCTCGGCGACAACGGCCGGCCGCCGCGGCTGCGAGCGGATCGCCGCCGCGTGGCCGGACCGGACCCGCCTCTACGAGGGCCCGGTCCGCGACGTCCTGCCGGCCGCCTTCGCCGCCTGCGACCAGCTCGTCCTCTTCCTGGCGACCGGCGCGGCCGTCCGGCTGCTCGCCCCGCTCCTGACCGGCAAGCACACCGACCCCGGTGTCGTCACCGTCGACGAGTCCCACGCCTACGCGATCGCCCTGCTGGGCGGCCACGCGGGCGGCGCGAACGCGTTGGCCTCCGCCGTCGCCCCCGTCCTCGGCGCACACCCGGTCATCAGCACCGCCACGGACGCCTCCGGGGTCACCCCGCTCGACACGCTGCCCTACCCCGCGGAAGGCGCGGTCCCGGCGGTGACGCGTGCGCTGCTCGATGGCGAAACGGTTCTCCTCCGCGCCGACGCGACCTGGCCTCTCCCCGCGCTCCCGGTCACCCCGGAGACCCCGCCGTCCGCGACCGCCCTCCCGGCCGCCCCGGAGCCCCCGCCGTCCGCGAACGCCCACCCGGCCGCCCCGCACCACGAGAGCCCGGCCACACCCTCAGC
>NZ_DATDBG010000280.1:0-28573 GCF_036524955.1 Streptomyces sp. | reverse complement strand
GTGCCCCCGGCAGGATTCGAACCTGCGCACACGGCTCCGGAGGCCGTTGCTCTATCCCCTGAGCTACGGGGGCTGGTGTGCCCTGGTGGGGGCGACGGGAAGAACACTACCAGCTCGCGGGGGGTGGGCGTGTACGGGGTTTTTGGAGGTCGGCGCGGGGTTGGGAGGGCTTGGATCGGAAGGGCTTGCTTCGGGAGGGGGCGGCCCGCGGGGGTTCGGGAGGGGCGGTGCGGTTCTCCGTGAGGGGCTTGGGGGAGGGGGACGAGCGGGTGTCACTCCTCACGGGGAAGAAATGGGCAAAACGCGGACGCATCGCGAGGGGCGCGCCTAGGCTTTCCGGTGTGGCGGGCGCGTCGGGCCGGGTGCTTGTTGTGGATGACAACAAGGTGATCCGGCAACTGATCAGGGTCAATCTCGAGCTGGAGGGCTTCGAGGTCGTGACCGCGGCCGACGGTGCCGAGTGCCTGGAGATCGTGCACAGTGTGCGGCCGGACGTGGTGACGCTGGACGTGGTGATGCCCAGGCTGGACGGGGTGCGGACCGCCGCGCGGCTGCGAGCGGACCCGCGGACCCGGCAGGTCGGGATCGTGATGGTGAGCGCGGGGTCGCTGCCGGAGGGTGCCGGCGGGCCCGGGGGCGTCGACGCCTATGTCTCGAAGCCGTTCGAGCCCGGGAATCTGGTCGATACGGTGCGCACCGTTGCCGGGCGGCGGCTCCTGCTCGCCGGCCCCACCCCCGACCTCGCTCCGGGTTCCGGGTCTCGCCCCGACCTCGCTCCCGGTTCCGGGTCTCGCCCTCACCTCGCTCCGGGTTCTGACCCCTGCCCTCACCTCTTTCCCGGTTCCGAGCCTCGCTCTCACTCCGCGTCCCGCTCCGACTCCGACCCCCTTCCGGGCCCGGAACCGGAACCCAAGGGGCAGGCCGCCGCCGCGTCCGGCGGTGCTTGAAGCAGCTGACACAACCTTTGTGTCAGCTCCACTCAGGGAGGCGTGCGGCGGAGGCCCGTCGGTGGTTCCGCGGCCTCGCCGCGGCCGAGCCTGGAGCCCGAAAGGGGACTGGAGCCCGAAAGAGAAGACGTCCCCGCGCCCGGCGGTATCTGGGCTGGCCGGCGCTTCCGGCCCGGGCCGAGCCCGGGCCGGGCCCGGCCGGGTACGGGAGCCGGTCGGCGTCCCCGGGCCCCGGAAGGCGTCGCGGGGCGAAACCCGCTGGCCGGGTTACCCGGGGGCTCGCCTACGCTTTTCTCCGTGACCCCCGCCGAACTGTCCCGCGCCGTGCTGACGACGGTACGTCGTGCTGTCGCGGCGCAGGAGCTGGACGTGGTGGTGCCGGAGAAGATCGTCGTGCAGCGGCCGCCGAGGCCCGGGTGCGGCGATTACGCGACAACCGTGGCGTTGCAGCTCGCGGGGCCGGCCGGGCGGACGCCGCTGGAAGTGGCGGCGATCCTGAGCCGGCGGCTGGCGAAGGAGCCGGGGATCGCGCAGGTGGAGATCGCCGGGCCCGGCTTCCTGAACATCACGCTCGACGCGCGGGCCTACGGTGACGTCGTACGCCAGGTGCGGGCACAGGGCGGGCAGTACGGGTACGGTGACGGGCTCGCCGACGAGCCGGTGACCGTGGCGGCGGACCGCGACGACGTACGGGAACGGGTCGTCGCCGAGGCGGTGAACCGCCTCGCCCGTGCCGCCGGAGCCCCGGCTGGGCCGCCCGAACGACTGACGGTCGCCCCCGCTCCGGCCCCGGAGACCACGCTCGGCCCGGACGAGACCCGCTGGGCCCTGCTGCGCCCCCCCGCAGAGGACACCCCCCGGCTCACCGCCGACCTGCTCGCCCAGCGCGAGTCCAACCCCCTCTTCCGTGTCCGGTACGCGCATGCCCGCACCCGCGCCCTCCTCCGCAACGCCCACGACCTGGGCGTGGACCCCGAAGCCCCGGCGAGCAGGGAAGCCCCGCGGAACCCGGCGCACCGGGCCGTCCCGGACGCCCGGAACAACTCCTCGGCCCCGGCGAACCCGGGTCCCCGCAAGAACCCCGCACCCTCCGAGAACGCGGACCCCTGCTACCACCACCCCGCCGAGACCGAACTCCTCGGCCTCATCGCCGACTTCCCCCGCGTCATCGAGACCGCCGCCCGCCGCCGCGCGCCGGACCGGCTGGCACGGCACCTGGAGCGGTTGGCCGACGCCTTCTTCCGGTTCCACGACGAGTGCCCGCCGCTGCCGAAAGGGGAGGAGAAACCCTCGGCCGTCCACGCCGCCCGCCTCCGCCTCGCCGACGCGACGGGCGTCGTGCTCGCCGGCGGCCTCCATCTGCTCGGCATCACCGCCCCCGACCACCTCTGACCGAAGACGGCCCGATACGGTCCGAATATGACCCCAAAGCGGCCCGCGGACGGCCCACAGGCGGTTCGAAAACGGCCCGCGGACAGGCCCACGGACGGTCGAGGGCAGACCGAGGGCAGACCGAGGGCAGACCGAGTACGGTCCGAAGAAGGCCCGAAACGGCTCGAAAACGGTCCGCGGACGGCCCGAAGACAGACCGAACACCGCCCGAACCCGGCCGCAGCACCGCCCGAACACAGCCCACCGCCGGCCCAGAGACACCCCCCGTACCGACACCATGAGTGAGAGACCAGCCGTGAGCCGCTCCGCACACCCCGCAGGCCCCCGCCACGCCGACGTCCTGCCCGAAGGGCACCACGCCGCCCCGCCCGCCGACCTCAACCGCCTCGACCCGCGGATCTGGTCGCGCACCGTCACGCGTAACGAGGACGGCGCGGCCGAAGTCGCGGGCCTTGACGTACGCACCCTCGCCGAGGAGTTCGGCACTCCCGCGTACTTCCTCGACGAGGAGGACTTCCGGGCCCGGTGCCGGGCATGGCGGGCGGCGTTCGGGGACGAGGCGGACGTGTTCTACGCGGGGAAGGCCTTCCTGTCCCGCGCGGTGGTGCGCTGGCTGTGCGAGGAGGGCGTCAATCTCGACGTCTGCTCCGGTACGGAGCTGGCGGTGGCCCTCGACGCGGGGATGCCGGCCGAGCGGATCGCGATGCACGGCAACAACAAGAGCACCGCCGAGATCGAGCGGGCCGTGACGGCGGGCGTAGGGCGGATCGTGCTCGACTCGTACCAGGAGATCGTGCGGGTCGCGGACGTCGCGCGGCGGCACGGCACGCGGCAGCGGGTGCAGATCCGGGTGACGGTCGGCGTGGAGGCGCACACCCACGAGTTCATCGCCACCGCGCACGAGGACCAGAAGTTCGGCATCGCGCTCGCGGACGGACAGGCGGCGGAGGCGGTCCGGAGGGTGCTGATGCTCGACAGCCTCGAACTGGTCGGCATCCACAGCCACATCGGCTCGCAGATCTTCGACATGGCGGGCTTCGAGGTGGCCGCCCGCCGGGTCGTGTCGCTGCTCGCGGAGGTACGGGACGAGCACGGCGTGGAACTGCCCGAGATCGACCTCGGCGGCGGCCTCGGTATCGCGTACACCCCCGAGGACGACCCGCGCGAGCCGCAGGAGATCGCCAAGGCGCTCGGCGACATCGTCACCCGGGAGTGCGAGGCGGCCGGGCTGCGGGTGCCGCGGCTGTCGGTGGAGCCGGGCCGCGCGATCGTCGGGCCGACGGCGTTCACGCTGTACGAGGTCGGCACCGTCAAGCCGCTGGAGGGCCTGCGGACGTACGTCAGCGTCGACGGCGGCATGTCGGACAACATCCGCACCGCGCTCTACGACGCCGAGTACAGCGTGGCGCTGGTCTCCCGTACGAGTGACGCCGCGCCGATGCTCAGCCGGGTGGTCGGCAAGCACTGTGAGAGCGGCGACATCGTGGTGCGGGACGCGTACCTCCCGGGCGACCTGGCGCCCGGTGACCTGCTCGCGGTGCCGGCCACCGGCGCGTACTGCCGCTCCATGGCCAGCAACTACAACCACGCGCTGCGGCCCCCGGTGGTCGCGGTCGCCGACGGGCAGGCCCGGGTGATCGTCCGACGCGAGACGGAGGAGGACCTGCTGCGCCTGGACATCGGCTGAGACGCCGGAGGATCACCGGCGCCTGGGCGAGGCGCGCACGGCCCTGCCCGGCAGACCGGTACGGACACCGGCCGGGCGCAGGAGGATCCCCCGCGCCCGGACCGGCTGAGAAGGAGAACGGGCCGCGCCGGAGCCGTCGCCCGACCCGATTCGGCGCAAGATCGCCGGGCGGACGCGGAATCGGACGCGAAATCTCACAGTCCGCCCGCGTGGTCTCGCGATCCGGACAAGGCGTGGTTTCTCCCGTCCGGTGAGTGAGACTGGATCCGCGACGAGGTGCGGCGTGCGAGCAGCAGGGCCGCACGTGCTGAGCTGCACGGGAAACCGAGAGACGAGGTCGGATGATGCGTACGCGTCCGCTGAAGGTGGCGCTGCTGGGCTGCGGTGTGGTCGGCTCCGAGGTCACGCGCATCATCACGACGCAGACGGACGACCTCGCCGCCCGGGTCGGCGCGCCGGTCGAACTGGCCGGGATCGCGGTACGCCGCCCCAACCGGGTCCGTGCGGGCGTCCCCGCCGAACTGCTCACCACGGATGCCACCGCCCTGGTCAAACGCGGGGACATCGACGTCGTCGTGGAGGTCGTCGGCGGCATCGAACCGGTCCGCACCCTGATCACCACCGCCTTCGAGCACGGCGCCTCCGTCGTGTCGGCGAACAAGGCGCTGCTCGCCGCGGACGGCGCGAACCTGCACGCCAAGGCCGTGGAGCACGGCGTGGACCTGTACTACGAGGCCGCGGTCGCCGGCGCGATCCCGCTGATCCGGCCGCTGCGCGAGTCGCTGGCCGGCGACAAGGTGAACCGGGTGCTGGGCATCGTCAACGGCACCACCAACTTCATCCTCGACAAGATGGACTCCACCGGCGCCGGGTACAGCGAGGCGCTGGACGAGGCCACCGCGCTCGGTTACGCCGAGGCCGACCCGACCGCCGACGTGGAGGGCTTCGACGCCGCCGCGAAGGCCGCGATCCTGGCCGGGATCGCCTTCCACACCCGGGTGACCATCGACGACGTGCACCGCGAGGGCCTGACCGAGGTCACCGCGGCCGACATCGCCTCGGCGCGCCAGATGGGCTGTACGGTCAAGATGCTCGCCATCTGCGAGCGCAGCGCCGACGGGCGCTCGGTCACCGCCCGCGTACACCCCGCGATGATCCCGCTCAGCCACCCCCTGGCCTCGGTACGGGAGGCGTACAACGCCGTCTTCATCGAGGCGGAGGCGGCCGGGCGGCTGATGTTCTACGGTCCCGGCGCCGGCGGCGCACCCACCGCGTCCGCCGTACTCGGCGACCTCGTGGCCGCCTGCCGCAACAAGCTGGCGGCGACCACGGGCCCCGGCGAGTCCGCGTACACGCGACTGCCGGTGAGTCCGATGGGCGATGTGGTCACCCGCTACCACATCAGCCTGGACGTGGCCGACAAACCGGGTGTCCTGGCTCAGGTGGCCACGGTCTTCGCCGAGCACCACGTGTCGATCGACACGGTCCGGCAGCACGGCAAGGACGGCGAGGCCTCCCTCGTCGTCGTCACCCACCGCGCGCGGGACGCCGCCCTCTCGGCGACCGTGTCCAGCCTGCGGAAACTCGACACCGTACGCGGCGTCACCAGCATCATGCGCGTGGAAGGGGAGTAGACCCGCAATGAACGCAACCATCGATCAGCCCCGAATGTCCGGCACCCACCAGTGGCGCGGGATCATCGAGGAGTACCGGGACCGGCTGCCGGTCGCCGCGGACACCCCGGTGGTCACCCTGCTGGAGGGTGGCACTCCGCTGGTCCCGGCCGGGCTGCTGTCCGAGCGGACCGGCTGTGACGTCTATCTGAAGGTCGAGGGCGCGAACCCGACCGGGTCCTTCAAGGACCGCGGGATGACCATGGCCATCTCCAAGGCCAAGGAGGCGGGCGCGCAGGCGGTGATCTGCGCCTCCACCGGCAACACCTCGGCCTCCGCCGCGGCCTACGCGGTGCGGGCCGGCATGGTCTGCGCGGTGCTCGTGCCGCAGGGCAAGATCGCGCTCGGCAAGATGGGGCAGGCGCTGGTGCACGGCAGCCGCATCCTCCAGGTGGACGGCAACTTCGACGACTGCCTGGAGCTGGCGCGCGGGCTCAGCGAGAAGTACCCGGTGGCGCTGGTCAACTCGGTCAACCCGGTACGGATCGAGGGCCAGAAGACGGCCGCGTTCGAGATCGTGGACGCGCTCGGCGACGCGCCGGACATCCACCTGCTGCCGGTCGGCAACGCGGGGAACATCACCGCGTACTGGCGCGGCTACCAGGAGTACGCCGCGGACGGCCTCGCCACCCGTCGGCCGCGGATGTGGGGCTTCCAGGCGTCCGGCTCGGCGCCGATCGTCAACGGCGCGCCGGTCCGCCAGCCGCAGACCATCGCGACGGCGATCCGGATCGGCAACCCGGCGTCCTGGCGGTTCGCGGAGGAGGCACGGGACGAGTCGGGCGGCCTCATCGACGCGGTGACGGACCGTCAGATCCTCTCGGCGTACCGCCTGCTGGCGGCGAAGGAGGGCGTCTTCGTGGAGCCCGCCTCGGCGGCGTCCGTCGCCGGGCTGCTGAAGGCGGCGGAGGAGGGCCTGCTCGACCCGGGCCAGCGTGTCGTCTGCACGGTCACCGGCAACGGCCTCAAGGACCCGGACTGGGCGGTCGCCGGTGCCCCGCAGCCGACCACCGTCCCGGTCGACGCCGACGCCGCGGCGAGCCACCTCGGCCTGGCGTAGGGCCCACCCGTGCGAGGGGCGCACGCCCGCGATGCGACACGCATCACGCGCTGTGCGTGCGCCCTATGTCGCAGGAGAACCCACCTTCGATAGGCTGGACCCACAGGCACGTCAATGTGCCCGAGCCGGCGGATGCCCATCGCATCGCCACCTTCTCAGCCCCGCCGCCCGGCAATGGAGCCGCACGGGCGCCGCAAGGCAGAAGAGCCGCACTCTCGTACCGAGGAGATTCGTCGAACGATGGCCGGTCCCGCATTCCGCGCCGCAGCGACACGCGTGCGCGTCCCCGCGACCAGCGCCAATCTGGGCCCCGGATTCGACGCCTTCGGCCTGGCCCTGGGGCTGTACGACGACGTGGTGGTCCGCGTCGCCGACTCCGGTCTGCACGTCGACATCGCCGGCGAGGGCGCCGACTCGCTGCCACGCGAC
Source organism: Streptomyces sp. (assembly GCF_036524955.1). Lineage (GTDB taxonomy): Bacteria > Actinomycetota > Actinomycetes > Streptomycetales > Streptomycetaceae > Actinacidiphila. The sequence goes on along the minus strand of NZ_DATDBG010000280.1, from coordinate 21,385 downwards.
GAGAAGCACCTGGTCGTACGGTCGCTGCGGACCGCCTTCGACCTGCTCGGCGGTCAGCCGCGCGGGCTGGAGGTGGTGTGCGCCAACCGCATCCCGCACGGCCGCGGCCTCGGCTCCTCCTCCGCCGCCATCTGCGCGGGCATCCTCGCCGCCCGCGCGGTGACCATAGGCGGGCCCACCGTGCTCGACGACGCCGCGCTGCTGGAGTTGGCCACCGAGATCGAGGGCCACCCGGACAACGTGGCGGCGTGTCTGCTCGGTGGTTTCACCGTCGCCTGGACCGAGGGCGGCGTCGCCCGGGCGGTCCGAATGGACCCCGCGCGGTCGCTGGTTCCGGTGGTTTTCGTCCCCGCCACCCCGCTGCTCACCGAGACCGCCCGCGGGCTGCTGCCGCGTACCGTCCCGCATGTGGACGCCGCGGCCAACGCCGGCCGGGCCGCGCTGCTCGTGGAGGCGCTCACCAGGCGTCCCGAGCTGCTGCTGCCGGCCACCGAGGACCGGCTGCACCAGGACTACCGGGCACCCGCCATGCCGGAGACGCTGGCGTTGGTGAACCGGTTGCGCGCGGACGGCGTCCCCGCTGTCGTGTCGGGCGCCGGGCCGACCGTACTCGCCCTCAGCGACGAGGGCGCCGCCGACAAGGTGACCCGCTTCGCGGGCGAGGGCTGGGCGGCCAACCGCCTGGCGCTGGATTCGGCCGGGGCGAGTGTCCTGCCGCTCGCGGGTGGGCAGTGACACGATTGCCGGTCGACGAGAGGGGGAATGTTTGTTGGATCCGGTAGTGTTAATCTCAAGCCAGCATTCGCCGCCCGATGGGCGCGATGCACTGTGTCCCTTCCGTGGGACCGCTTTTCTTCCGGGAGCCTCCCACACCGCATAGGCGGCTTGTCCGAGCAGTCGGACAGCCTGCCCACGCAGTGTCGAGCACGCTCCGGAGTCGGTACGAGTTCTCTCCCGTACCGAGTACACGTATGTATTTCTGCCGCCATCAGGCGGACCACCGCCCCGGCTCTGAGCAGCGGAAACGCCCAGATCCGGACAGCACGACCGGTCGCCGAGCCAGACAGGCCGACGCCCGCTCCAGGGAAGGACCCTTCGTGAGCGACACCACCGATCTGATGGGCGTGCGCGCAGACAACACTGTCGCCCCGTCCGATGCCGCCGCGCCTGCCACCGGTGCTGCCACGGCCAGTGCCTCACGGCGGCGCCGGACTGGAACCGGTCTGGACGGGATGGTCCTGGCCGAGCTCCAGCAGCTCGCCTCCAGCCTCGGCATCAAGGGCACCGCGCGCATGCGCAAGAGCCAGCTCATCGAGACCATCAAGGAACGGCAGGCGAGTGGTGGGGCCAGTGCCCCGCAGGCCACCGCCGCGGACACCGCCGTGGCCGAGAAGCCGAAGCGCCGTGCCACGTCGCGGGCCCGCCTTGAGCAGGCCGCCGGTGCCGAGTCCGCGGCTGCCGAGTCCGACGGCGCGGCCGCGACCGCGACAGCCACCGCGCCGCCCGAGCCCAAGCAGATCGAGATCCCCGGCCAGCCGGCCGGTGAGCAGGCCAAGGCAGCCGCGACCGCGGCGAAGACCGAGCGGGCCGACCGTTCGGGTGAAGCCGCCGCCGACACGGCCGAGGGCCGCACCGCGGAGAAGGCCGACAAGAGCGACAAGCAGCAGGCCGGCGACGACCGGCAGGACCGGCAGCGCGGCCAGCGCGGTGACCGCCGCGAGCGGCAGCGCGACCGCCGGGGCCGCGGTGAGGACGGCGGCGACCGGCCCGGCCGCGACCGCCAGCAGCAGGGCGGCGGTCAGGGCGGTGGCCAGGGCCAGCAGCAGGGCGGCCAGGGCGGCGGCGGCCAGAGTCAGCCGCAGGACGACGACGAGTTCGGCGAGGGCCGGGGCCGGCGTCGTGGCCGGTACCGCGACCGCCGGGGCCGCGGCAACCGCCGTGACGACTTCGGCGGCGGCGAGCCGCAGGTCGCCGAGGACGACGTACTGATCCCGGTCGCCGGCATCCTGGACATCCTGGACAACTACGCGTTCATCCGGACTTCCGGCTACCTGCCCGGGCCGAACGACGTCTACGTCTCGCTCGCCCAGGTCCGCAAGAACGGTCTGCGCAAGGGCGACCACGTCACCGGCGCGGTACGGCAGCCCAAGGACGGCGAGCGGCGCGAGAAGTTCAACGCGCTGGTCCGGCTGGATTCCGCCAACGGCATGGGGGCCGACTCCGGCCGCGGCCGTCCGGAGTTCAACAAGCTCACCCCGCTCTACCCGCAGGACCGGCTCCGGCTGGAGACCGACCCCGGCGTGCTGACCACCCGGATCATCGATCTGGTGTCGCCGATCGGCAAGGGCCAGCGCGGTCTGATCGTGGCCCCGCCGAAGACCGGCAAGACCATGATCATGCAGGCGATCGCCAACGCGATCACCACCAACAACCCCGAGTGCCACCTGATGGTCGTGCTGGTCGACGAGCGTCCGGAGGAGGTCACCGACATGCAGCGGTCGGTGAAGGGCGAGGTCATCTCCTCGACCTTCGACCGGCCCGCCGAGGACCACACCACCGTTGCCGAGCTGGCCATCGAGCGCGCCAAGCGGCTGGTGGAGCTGGGCCACGACGTGGTGGTGCTGCTGGACTCCATCACCCGCCTGGGCCGGGCGTACAACCTGGCGGCGCCGGCCTCCGGCCGCATCCTGTCCGGTGGTGTCGACTCGACCGCGCTCTACCCGCCCAAACGGTTCTTCGGCGCCGCGCGCAACATCGAGGACGGCGGCTCGCTGACCATCCTGGCCACCGCGCTGGTCGAGACCGGCTCGCGGATGGACGAGGTGATCTTCGAGGAGTTCAAGGGCACCGGCAACATGGAGCTCAAGCTGGACCGCAAGCTCGCGGACAAGCGGATCTTCCCGGCGGTGGACGTCGACGCGTCCGGTACCCGCAAGGAGGAAATCCTGCTGGGCGGCGAGGAGTTGGGCATCGTCTGGAAGCTGCGCCGGGTGCTGCACGCGCTCGACCAGCAGCAGGCGATCGAACTGCTGCTGGACAAGATGAAGCAGACCAAGTCCAACGGCGAGTTCCTGATGCAGATCGCGAAGACGACGCCCGGCAACAGTGACTGAGAACACCGGGCACCGTGACTGAGAATCGACGCAACCTGCCGTAGGTTGCAATAGCCGCTGCCTGGACGCGCTTACATCATTGCTACGAGATGGAACCCGCCCGCCGGATCCCCGGCGGGCGGGTTCCTTTGTATGTCATATGATCAGGCAGCCGCAGGTGGGGGGACGCTCCTGTGTGCGATTCCCGTGCCGCCGCCGCGAGTTCGCGGTCATCCGGGCACTTCCATCCGACTGGAGTTCTGCGTGTTCTCAGTTCACCAAGGCCACCGGCGGCGTCGCCGTGGCCGTATAGCGGTGGCGCTCACCGCAGTCGCGGCCGGTGCCGCGAGCGTATTTCTGATGATGCCCGCGCACGCGGGCACCGGGTCCACGACGTCCGACGGCGCTACGCAGGCGCAGCTCCGGGCGCGCGTGCAGACCGCGAAGGACCACTTCAAGAAGAAGGCCACGTCCGCCCCGCGAGCGGCGACCAAGGGCACGCCCACCACCGAGGGCGAGGCCACCACCGGCACCGTCACGCCGCGCATCATCGGCGGCTCCACGACGACCTTCAGTGCCGCGCCGTGGATGGTCCAGCTCTGGTACTACAACGCGGCCGACGACACGTCCAGCTTCTGCGGCGGCACCCTGGTGGCGCCCAACAAGGTGCTCACCGCCGGACACTGCGTCGCGGGCATGGACTGGATCGCCAACGGCACCGTCGTGGGCGGCAGCGCCACCTTCGGCGGCACCGACACCGACACCTACTCCTACGTGCGGCGCCAGGCGGTGCACTGGGCGTACAACGACCAGACCGTCGACAACGACATCGCGGTGCTCACCCTGTCCACGCCGATGACCTACGGCACGCTGCCGCTGGCCACCGACACCGACACCGCGCTCTACCAGGCCGGTGGCACGGGCACGGTCTACGGCTGGGGTGTCACCGACTCGGCACCGGACAGCCAGAGCTTCCCGGACCAGCTCCAGCACCTCGACATGCCGCTCAACTCCGACACCGCCTGCAAGGACAACCTGGACGCTGCGGTCGGGGCCGGCTCGTTCGTCGTCGGCCACATGATCTGCGCGGGCATCGGCGGCACCGACGACGACACCACCGGCAAGACCACCTGCTCCGGTGACTCCGGCGGCCCGCTGGTGGTCGGCGGCCGGATCGTCGGCATCGTCTCGTGGGGTGTCGGCACGGCCAGCCAGTCGTGCAACGTCTCGGGTACGTACGACGTGTTCACCAAGGTCTCGGCGTACGGCGGTTACTCGCAGCCGCGGATCAACGACACCGACATGTCGCGCGACGGCAAGGGGGACGTGCTCGGCAAGCTGTCGACCGGGGCGTCGTACCAGTTCACCTCGATGGGCAACAGCTTCAAGGCCCGCGTCGCCGCGCCGATCTCGTTCGCGAACTACAACTCGGTGGTCCAGGCGGACCTGGAGCGCGACGGATACCAGGACTACGTGCTGCGGGCCACCAGTTCGGGCAACGTCTTCATGGGGCACCGCACGCCGACCCGCAGTTCGTACTCGTACATCCAGATCGGCTCCAACTGGAAGACCCGGCGGGCGATCCTGGTGCCCGGCGACCTGACCGGCGACGGCAAGCCGGACCTGCTGTCGGAGACCTCCGACGGCCGGGTGTGGATCTACTCCGGCAAGGGCAACGGGCTGTTCAACCAGCCGGTGGCGGCCGGCTCCGGCTGGACGAAGTACAACCTGGTCGTCGGCCACGGCGACTTCAGCAACGACGGCAAGGCGGACGTGTTCGCGCGCGAGGCGAGCACCGGCAACCTGTACCTGCTCCAGGGCACCGGGAACGCGTCCGCGCCGTTCGCCGCGCCCGTGCTGGTGCGCACCGGGTGGAACGGCTACAACGCGGTGATCGCCGTCGGCGACGTCTCCGGTGACGGCCGTGCGGACCTGCTGGCCCGCACCCCGTCCGGCGCGCTGTTCCTCCACAAGGGCACCGGCGCCACCACCTCCAGCACGTTCGCCGCCGCGGTGAACACCGGCACCGGCTGGGGCGCGTACAGCCTGCTCGGCTGATGCCCGGCACCGGCACCCGGAGCCACCACCGCTGAGATTCCGGTCACCCGGCGGAGTCGGCGCACAGACGCCCGCGTATCCCCTGATCAGGGGGTGCGCGGGCGCTGTCGTGCGTCGCCCGGATGGCGGAACGCGGAACCGCGGGAGACGATGGAACATCCGGCATACCGGATGAAACAGGACCACGATACGCCTGAGCAGACCCACTGGGGGTAGCCGGAGAGCTGGGAGCACGCAGAGGAAGCCGAGGTACCGCCATGCCGGAGGAGCAGCCGCCGCGCGCGTTCTCCGGGGCCGCAGACGGGCCGGCCGGGCTCACCGGGTCCACCCGGTCCACGGGGTCCAGCCGGTTCACGGGGTCCACCGGGTCCACCCGGTCCCGGGCCGCCGGGGCGAGCCCGCTCGGGGCCGGTGCGGCCCGCAGGCGCCGCCGGCGCGGGCTGGCGGTCGTGGCGTGGGCGGCCGCGAGCCTGGTGCTGCTGGGTGCCGGGGGGGCGGGCTACCTGTACTACCGGCTGGACGGCAACCTCAGGAGAGTCGACATCGACGGCGCGCTCGGCCGCGACCGCCCCGCCGACCTCGGCAACGGCTCCATGGACGTCCTCGTGCTCGGCTCCGACTCCCGCTCCGGCGCCAACCGCGCGTACGGTCACGACAGCGGCACCGCCCGCTCCGACACCGCGATGATCGTCCACCTCGACAAGGGCCACACCGCCGCCGGCGTCGTCAGCATCCCGCGCGACACCCTGGTCCCACGCCCCTCCTGCCGGCGGATCCGGGGTGGCGGCACCGAGCCCGCCACCCCGCAGGCCATGTTCAACACGGCCTACGAGATCGGCGGCCCGGTCTGCGCGGTGAAGACGGTGGAGAAGCTCACCGGGATCCGGATGGACCACTACGTCGAAGTGGACTTCACCGGCTTCAAGCGCCTGGTCGACGCGCTGGGCGGTGTGCCGGTCACCACCACCGCGCCGATCCACGACGTGAAGAGCCACCTGAGCCTCCCGGCCGGCACCCACCAACTCGACGGCGAGCAGGCGCTCGGTCTGGTCCGCACCCGGCACGGCGTCGCGGACGGCAGCGACCTGGGCCGCATAGAGCTCCAGCAGGCGTTCATGGGGGCGCTGCTCGACCGGGTCAGCGGCGTCGGGCTGCTGGACAGCCCCGCCAAGCTGTTCTCGGTCGCCGACACCGCCACCAAGGCGGTCACCACCGACACCGGGCTCGGCTCGGTGCGCAAGCTGATGGGGCTGGCCGACAGCGTGCGCGGCCTCGACTCGGCCCACGTCCGCATGGTGACACTGCCGGTGCGGTACGCGGCCAGTGACCCCAACCGGGTGCAGCCCATCGAGGCGCGGGCGGCCATGGTGTGGGCCGCGCTCAAGGCCGACAGGCCCATCCCGGCCGCGGCCACCGAGGGATCGATCGCCGAAAAGACCGGCGGGACGCCGCTGGTCGACTCCCCGAGCCCGGCCCCGACCCCCTCGAAGGGCGACTGACCTGCGGAAACGTATCAGCAAGGCGGAGGTGCGGCGCCCGGGAATGATCCGGCCCGCCCCCTGGTTTTGGGAGATGGGGCCGAGTCCTGGCAGACTTGACCGTCGGCTCCGGTTCACGTGACGCAAACCCGCGGAGCGACCCGGCGCCCTCCCGAACCTAGGAGCATCCTTGAAGAGCGACATCCACCCCGAGTACGTCGAGACCCAGGTCACCTGTACCTGTGGCGCCTCGTTCACCACCCGCAGCACCGAGACCAGCGGCCAGATCCGCGCGGACGTGTGCTCCGAGTGCCACCCGTTCTACACGGGCAAGCAGAAGATCCTCGACACCGGCGGCCGTGTGGCCCGCTTCGAGGCCCGCTTCGGCAAGGGCAAGCCCGCCGGGTCCACCAAGAAGTAGCGACCTGCAAGCGCCGGTATCCGGTCGCCCCGCCCAGGGTGACCGGACCGGCGCTTTGTCGTCCCGGGCCCGAAAGGCCGTTGTCCCGGGCCCGGACCGGCCTCCTGGCCGGTCCGCGCGGCCACCACGTCTTCCACTCAGGGATGCATGATGTTCGAGGCGGTCGAGGAACTGATCGGCGAGCACGCCGACCTCGAAACACGGCTTGCCGACCCGGCGGTCCACGCGGACCAGGCGGAGGCGCGCAGGCTCAACAAGCGCTACGCGGAGCTGACCCCCATCGTGGCCACCTACCGCTCCTGGCGGCAGACCGGCGACGACATCGGCACCGCCCGCGAACTCGCCGCCGACGACCCCGAGTTCGCCGCCGAGGCGAAGGACCTGGAGCGTCATCGCGAGGAGTTGACCGAGCGGCTGCGCCTGTTGCTGGTGCCGCGCGACCCGAGCGACGACAAGGACGTCATCCTGGAGGTCAAGGCCGGCGAGGGCGGCGAGGAGTCCGCGCTGTTCGCCGGCGACCTGCTGCGGATGTACCTGCGGTATGCCGAGCGCGCCGGCTGGAAGACCGAGATCCTCGACGCCAACGCGTCCGACCTCGGCGGCTACAAGGACGTCCAGGTCGCGGTGAAGGCACCTCGTTCCCCTGCGGGAAACGCCGCGACTCCCGGCCAGGGCGTGTGGGCGCGGCTGAAGTACGAGGGCGGTGTGCACCGCGTGCAGCGGGTGCCCGCCACCGAGTCGCAGGGCCGTATCCACACCTCCGCGGCCGGTGTGCTGGTCACCCCGGAGGCCGAGGAGGTCGAGGTCGAGATCAACCCCAACGACCTGCGGATCGACGTCTACCGCTCGTCCGGCCCCGGCGGCCAGTCGGTCAACACCACCGACTCCGCGGTCCGCATCACCCACCTGCCCTCCGGCCTGGTGGTCTCCTGCCAGAACGAGAAGAGCCAGCTCCAGAACAAGGAGTCGGCGATGCGCATCCTGCGCTCCCGGCTGCTGGCCGCCGCGCAGGAGGAGGCCGAGCGGGAGGCGTCCGACGCCCGCCGCAGCCAGGTGCGTACCGTGGACCGCTCGGAGCGGATCCGCACCTACAACTACCCGGAGAACCGCATCTCGGACCACCGGGTCGGCTTCAAGGCGTACAACTTGGACCAGGTACTCGACGGGGACCTCGACGCGATGATCCAGGCCTGTGTGGACGCCGACTCGGCCGCCAAGCTGGCGGCGGCCGGTGACGGCAGCCATGACGGCGCATAAGGGGAAGAGAGAGTGAACCTGCTGCTCGCCGAGGTGGCCCAGGCCGCCCAGCGGCTCGCGGAGGCCGGCGTCCCGTCGCCGCGCTTCGACGCCGAGGAGCTGGCCGCGTACGTGCACGGCGTCAAGCGCGGCGAACTGCACAGCGTGGCCGACACCGAGTTCGACGCGCGGTACTGGGAGGCAGTCGCCCGCCGGGAGGCCCGCGAGCCGCTTCAGCACATCACCGGGCGGGCCTTCTTCCGCTACCTGGAACTCCAGGTCGGCCCCGGCGTCTTCGTACCGCGTCCGGAGACCGAGTCGGTGGTCGGCTGGGCGATAGACGCGGTGCGTGCGATGGACGTCGCCGAACCGCTGGTCGTCGATCTGTGCACCGGCTCCGGCGCGATCGCGCTGGCACTGGCACAGGAGGTGCCGCGCTCCCGGGTGCACGCGGTGGAGCTGTCGGAGGACGCCCTGGAGTGGGCGCGCAGAAACGTCGAGGGCAGCAAGGTCGATCTGCGGCAGGGCGACGCGCTCAGTGCCTTCCCCGACCTCAACGGCCAGGTCGACCTGGTGATCTCCAATCCGCCGTACATCCCGCTCGGCGAGTGGGAGTACGTGGCGCCCGAGGCCCGCGACCACGACCCCGAGCTGGCCCTGTTCTCCGGCGAGGACGGCCTCGACACCATCCGTGGCATCGAGCGCACCGCGCACCGGCTGCTGCGGCCCGGCGGCGTCGTCGTCATCGAGCACGCCGACTCCCAGGGCGGCCAGGTCCCGTGGATCTTCAAGGAGGACGCGGGCTGGGCGGACGCGGCCGACCATCCGGACCTGAACAACCGGCCCCGGTTCACCACGGCGCGCAAGGCGATGCCGTGACGGCGCGCCTTGTGCCGGAGTGGATGCCGGGGGTCCGGGGGTTGTCTCCCGGGAGGGTGGAGTACCACGGCGCGCAGGGCGATGCCGTGGGTACCGCATCAGGCCGTACGTCTGGCCGTACACCGGCCCCCACACCGTCTCGTACGGCAGCACAGCAGCTCATGGAGGTCAGCTAATGGCACGGCGATACGACTGCTCCGACGCCACCGACCGGGCCACCGGTCTGCGTGAGGCCACCTCGGCGGTCAAGCGCGGCGAACTCGTGGTGCTGCCCACCGACACGGTCTACGGGATCGGCGCGGACGCGTTCGACGCGGAGGCCGTCGGCGACCTGCTGCAGGCCAAGGGGCGCGGCCGGAACATGCCCTCGCCGGTGCTGGTCGGGTCCCCGAACACCCTGCACGGCATCGTCACCGACTTCTCCGAGCAGGCCTGGGAGCTGGTCGACGCGTTCTGGCCGGGTGCCCTCACCCTGGTCACCAAGCACCAGCCGTCGCTCAACTGGGACCTCGGCGACACCCGCGGCACCGTCGCGGTCCGCATGCCGCTGCACCCGGTCGCCATCGAGCTGCTGACCGCCACCGGCCCGATGGCCGTCTCCAGCGCCAACCTGACCGGGCACCCCTCGCCGCAGGACTGCGACGCGGCGCAGGGGATGCTCGGCGACTCGGTCGCGGTCTACCTGGACGGCGGGCCGACGCCCGCCGCCGTGCCGTCGTCGATCGTGGACGTCACGGGCGGGGTGCCGGTGCTGCTGCGGGCCGGGGCGATCAGCGCGGAGGAGCTGCGCGAGGTCGTACCCGACTTGCGGGAACGCAGTTGACGCCGCCCGACGGGCGTGGCATACGGGGGTTCGTCAGCCTGCCGGGCGTACCGGGGGCGGGCGGTGACGTCTTCCGGGTGCTCCACGTCTGCACCGGCAATGTGTGCCGCTCCCCGATGGCCGAGCGGCTGATGCAGCACGGGCTGGCGGGGCGGCTCGGCGACGCCGCCGCGGGCATGCTCGTGGAGTCCGCGGGCACCTGGGGTCACGAGGGCGCGCCGATGGAGGCGCACGCCGCGTCGGTGCTCGCCGAGTACGGCGCCGACCCGGCCGGCTTCATCGGCCGCGAACTGCTCGACGACCACGTCATCGACGCGGACCTGGTGCTCACCGCGACCCGCGACCACCGCGCGCAGGTCATCTCGATGGGCCACGCGGCCGGCCTGCGCACCTTCACGCTCAAGGAGTTCAACCGGCTGGTACGGGCGATCGACCCGGCCACGCTCCCCGACTGCGGCGTCATCGAACGCGCCCGCGCCCTGGTCCGGGCCGCGTCGGCACTGCGCGGCTGGCTGCTCGCGCCCAGCCCGGACGCGGACGAGGTGCACGATCCGTACGGGGCGCCCATCTCGTACTTCCGGAGCGTCGGCGCGGAGATCCACACCGCGCTCGACCCGGTGGTCACCGCGCTGACCGGAATCCCGGCCGCCGTGTGACCCCCGCCCGGCCCGGTTCCCGAGTCGGTCTTCCTGCTCGTCCCCTGCGCGGGCGGCCTCGTTCCTCGGCCGCCCACTCCGGGAGCTCGGGCGTCAGCCCCTGAGCCGCCGCCGGGCGGTTCGGCCCGCCCGCACCTACAGTGGAAGGCGCGAGACCCCACCTCTCCGCCGGAGCACAGCCATGCCGGTCGCCGGAAGAACCGCAGCACCCGCACCCACCGCGGCGGCGCACGCCGTCCCCCCCACCGCCCGTGAGATCCCGACCCCGCCCGCGGACTTCGACGCGCTGCGCCGCCAGGACCCGGAACTGGCCGGTGTGCTCCTCGCCGAACTGGACCGGCAGAGCGGTTGCCTGCAGCTCATCGCCGGGGAGAACTTCACCTCGCCCGCCGTACTGGCCGCGCTCGGCTCACCACTGGCCAACAAGTACGCCGAGGGCTACCCGGGCCACCGCCACCACGCCGGCTGCGAACTGGTGGACCTCGCCGAGCGGCTGGCGGTGGAGCGGGCCACCGCCCTGTTCGGCGCCGAACACGCCAACGTGCAGCCGTACTCCGGCTCGTCCGCCGTACTGGCCGCGTACGCCGCGCTGCTCGTGCCCGGCGACACCGTACTGGCCACCGCGCTCACCCACGGCGGCCATCTCACGCACGGCTCGCGGTCGAACTTCTCCGGCCGGTGGTTCCGGTTCATCGGGTACGGGGTGCGCCCGGACAACGGTCTGATCGACTACGACCAGGTCCGCGACCTGGCCCGCGAGCACCGCCCCAAGGCCATCGTCTGCGGCTCCATCGCGTATCCGCGGCACCCGGACTACGCCGCCTTCCGGGAGATCGCCGACGAGGTGGACGCGTACCTCATCGCGGACGCCGCGCACACCCTCGGCCTGGTCGCGGGCGGCGCCGCCCCGAGCCCGGTGCCGTACGCGGACGTGGTGTGCGCCACCACCCACAAGACGCTGCGCGGGCCGCGCGGCGGGCTGATCCTGTGCGGGGAGCACCTGGCCCAGCGGGTGGACCGGGCGGTCTTCCCGTTCTCGCAGGGCGGCCCGCACATGCACGCCGTCGCCGCCAAGGCCGCAGCCTTCGGCGAGGCCGCCACCCCGGCCTTCGCCGCGTACGCCCGCCAGGTGGTCGCCAACGCGGGCCTGCTCGCAGAAGCGCTCGCCGCCGGCGGCCTCGCCCTCCTCACCGGCGGCACCGACACCCATCTGGTCACCGCCGAGGTCTCACCGCTGGGCATGACCGGCGTACAGGCCCGCGGCCGGTGCGCGGCGGCCGGCATCGTCCTCGACAAGTACGCGCCGCCGTACGCCGCCCGGGGCCCGCAGGAGTGCTCCGGTATCCGGCTGGGCACCGCCGCGATCACCACGCAGGGCATGGGGGAGACCGAGATGCCGCAGGTCGCGGGGTTGATCGCGCGGGCGCTGCGGGAGGAGCGCGGCACCGCTGCCGCCGTCGCCGACCTCGTACGGCGCTTTCCGCCGTATCCGGCGCGGTGACCGTACGCTGCCGGTCCACGACCGGGCCCCGCCGCCCGCGTGACGGCCGGCGGGCATACCCGGTACCGGCGCGGTGCAACCGCGGGCGCTCCCTGTGAGTCTCGACAGGTGTTCGCCGTCCCGGCCCGGCCACCACTAGGGTGTGACGCTGTGAGGAACCCCCGGACGTGTGCGCACGAGGTTTGCGCCCCCGAGACCGTCGGAGGCTGCTCGTGCGCGAGTACCTGCTGACCCTGTGCGTCGCCGCGGCCGTCACCTATCTGCTGACCGGCCCGGTGCGGAAGTTCGCCATCGCGGCCGGCGCCATGCCCGAGATCCGCGCGCGCGACGTGCACCGCGAACCGACGCCGCGGCTCGGCGGGATCGCCATGTTCGGCGGCCTGTGCGCCGGCCTGCTGGTCGCCGCGCACCTGAGCAACCTCGGGGACGTCTTCGCGCTCTCCAACGAACCGCGCGCGCTGCTGTCCGGTGCCGGACTGATCTGGCTGCTGGGCGTCCTGGACGACAAGTGGGGCGTGGACGCGCTGGTCAAGCTCGGCGTGCAGATGATCGCGGCCGGCGTCATGGTGCTCCAGGGCCTCACCATCCTGTGGCTGCCGGTGCCCGGCGTCGGCACCGTCGCCCTCACCCCGATCCAGTCCACGCTGCTGACCGTGGCCCTGGTCGTCATCACCATCAACGCCGTCAACTTCGTTGACGGGCTGGACGGTCTGGCGGCCGGCATGGTCTGCATCGCGTCCGTCGCGTTCTTCATGTACGCCTACCGCCTCTGGTACGGCTACGGCCTCGAAGCCGCCGCACCCGCAACACTGTTCAGCGCGATCCTGGTCGGGATGTGCCTGGGCTTCCTGCCGCACAACATCCATCCGGCACGGATCTTCATGGGCGATTCCGGTTCGATGCTGATCGGTCTGGTGCTCGCCTCGGGTGCGATCTCGATCACCGGACAGGTCGACCCGGACTCGGTCACCGACTTCACCGGATCGACCCGGGAGACCGTGCACTTCATGGTGCCGGTCTACATGCCGCTGCTGATGCCGCTGACGCTGATCGCGATCCCGGCGGCGGACCTGGTGCTGGCGGTGGTGCGCCGGACCTGGAAGGGGCAGTCGCCGTTCGCCGCCGACCGCGGCCATCTGCACCACCGGCTGCTGGAGATCGGGCACTCGCACAGCCGGGCGGTGCTGATCATGTACTTCTGGTCGGCGCTGTTCGCGTTCGCCGCGGTGGCGTTCTCGGTCAACTCCTCCAGCCTGCTGATCGTGCTGGTGATCGTGGCGCTCAGCGCGGTCGGCCTGGTCGTACTGCTGCTGCCGCGGGTACGGCCGCGGGCACCGCGGTGGGCCGAGTCGTTCGTGCCGCCGCGCTACCGGCGGCGCCGTCGCCGGCTGGCCGCCGCCGCTGCCGCCGCCGAGCGGGAGATGCGCTCCGCGGACCGGCCGGCCCTGCACGGTTCGACCGCGGTCGGCGACCGCTCGCGGCTGCCGGAGCGGCGTCCGGAGCGGCGCCCGGTGGACAGCCACAGCTAGCCGGATGCCGTGCCGGAGTGGGTGCCGGCACCCCTCCGGCAGCCTTTCCGGCCCCGGGCATACTGGTGAATCAGCGGCGTGTCGATAACCCTCTCGTGTGACGGGCAGCACACTTCCATGGTAAAGACCCGATCAAATACTTTGTGATACCGTTCACGAAACCCGGGAATCAGCCGAAAGACCATAGTGCGACGGTCTTCCGGCGTGAGGCGCGTCCTCAGCCCCGACTACGCTCGTCTCCGACGACACCAGCCTTCCCAACTCCCCGCCGGAGGAGCTGCCCCCAATGCAGTCCCACGACGTCCGAACTCTCCTCAACTGCACCGTCCCCACTGCCGCGGTCGGTGCCATCGCCACCGCGATCAGCGGTGCGGTGGCCGGCGGCAAGGGAGCGATCGGCGCCGCCGTCGGCACGTTGGTCGTGATCGCCTTCATGGCGACGGGCATGGTGGTGCTGCAGCGCACCGCGAAGAAGTACCCCTCGCTCTTCCAGATGATGGGCCTGGTGCTCTACGCGGTGCAGGTCCTGCTGCTCGCGATCGTGCTCGCCGTTTTCAAGCACACCTCGCTCTTCAACACCCGGGCCTTCGCCTTCTCGCTGCTGGCCGCCGCGATCGTGTGGATCGCCGCGCAGGCCCGGTCGTACATGAAGACCAAGATCCTCTACGTGGACCCCGAGGCGGCAGCGGGGTCACCCTCGTGAAACCCGTCGACCGCGACGGTCGGGGTAGGGCCGGTGTAAAGGGCCCTTCGCTCATTTGCTATCGTCCGGACTCAACTGCGGCGGAGCTGCCGCGAGCGGCATTCTGCCTTGCCACGCCGCTCGGTTCAGCGCCGACCCGCCGCCCCCACACCCGCACCACCAGTCCAGTGCCGTTCCGCGGCTCCCGTCCGCGCCGACACATCAAGGTTGTCGTACCCATGCGCCACGCTGAAGGAGTTCGCGGTGAGTGCTGACCAGGTTCTCGCCTTCGAGACGAACTGCCACCTCTTCGACGGGTGCGGCTTCCCCGCCCCCGGACTGCACTCGTTCGTCTTTCAGCCGATCTTCTCGATCGGCAGTTTCGACTTCACCAAGCCGATGCTGCTGGCGCTGCTCAGCACCGTCCTGATCGTCGGCTTCTTCTGGGCCGCCTTCAGCAAGGCGAAGATCGTCCCCGGAAAGCTCCAGATGGTCGGTGAGGCGGGCTACGACTTCGTCCGCCGCGGCATCGTCTACGAGACGCTCGGCAAGAAGGACGGCGAGAAGTACGTCCCGCTGATGGTGGCGCTCTTCTTCATGGTCTGGATCATGAACCTCTGGTCGATCATCCCGGTCGCCCAGTTCCCCGTGACCTCGATCATCTCCTTCCCGGCGGGGCTGGCCCTCATCGTCTACGTGACGTGGATGTACCTGACGTTCAAGAAGCACGGCTGGACCGGCGGCTGGAAGAACATCACCGGCTACGACAAGTCGCTGGGCTGGGTGCTGTTCCTCGCCGTGCCGATCGAGTTCTTCTCGAACGTGCTGGTCCGGCCGTTCACCCACGCGGTCCGGCTCTTCGCCAACATGTTCGCCGGCCACACCCTGCTGCTGCTGTTCACCATCGCGACCTGGTACATGCTCAACGGCATCGGCATCGCCTACGCCGGCGTGTCCTTCATCATGACCATCGTGATGACGGCCTTCGAGCTGTTCATCCAGGCTGTTCAGGCGTACGTGTTCGTGCTCCTGGCCTCCAGCTACGTCCAGGGCGCGCTCGCCGAGCACCACTGAGCACCCGCCCCCACGACCCCCTACCTACGCAAGTCCGGTGGCCAACCCCCACCGGTCCGTGAAAGAGAAGGAAGAACCCGGCATGTCCGCTCTCGCGCAGGCCACCCTCGCCGCCACCGAAATCAAGGGCAACCTCGGCTCCATCGGCTACGGTCTGGCGGCCATCGGCCCCGGCGTCGGCATCGGCATCATCTTCGGCAACGGCACCCAGGCCCTCGCCCGCCAGCCCGAGGCGGCCGGCCTGATCCGCGCCAACCAGATCCTCGGCTTCGCCTTCTGTGAGGCGCTCGCCCTGATCGGTCTGGTCATGCCGTTCGTCTACCCGACCTCCTGATCGCGGCTGACGGCCGGAACCCACAGACGGAAGGCACTGATGTGATCGCCCTGGTACAGATGGCGGCCGAGGAGTCGGAGAACCCGCTCGTCCCACCCGTCCCCGAGCTCATCATCGGCCTCATCGCCTTCGCCGTCGTCTTCTACTTCCTCGCCAGGAAGCTCCTCCCGAGCATCAACAAGGTTCTGGACGAGCGCCGGGAGGCCATCGAAGGCGGCATGGAGAAGGCCGAGGTCGCCCAGGCCGAGGCGCAAACGGCTCTTGAGCAGTACCGAGCTCAGCTCGCCGAGGCCCGGCACGAGGCCGCGCGGCTGCGCCAGGAGGCACAGGAGCAGGGCGCCGCGCTCATCGCGGAGATGCGGGCCGAGGGCCAGCGTCAGCGCGAGGAGATCGTCGCCGCCGGCCACGCCCAGATCGAGGCCGACCGCAAGGCCGCCGCCGCCGCACTGCGCCAGGACATCGGCCGGCTCGCCACCGAGCTGGCCGGCAAGCTCGTCGGCGAGGCCCTTGAGGACGCCGCCCGGCAGAGCCGTACCGTCGACCGCTTCCTCGACGGCCTCGACGAGACCGTCCCGGCCGGTCAGGCTGAGGCGGCGCGATGAACACCGGAATGACGAGTCGGCGAGCGGTCGCCGGTGGTGTCTCTCGCCGGGTGGTCGGGCTGGAGCGAGCCGGGGAGTGTGACCGATGAACGGAGCGAGCCGAGAGGCACTGGCTGCCGTCCGCGAGCGGCTCGACGCGCTGACCGACGCCTCCCCCGAGGTCCCTACGTCGGTCGACGCGGGCCGGCTCGCCGATGAACTGGCTGCCGTGACGGCACTGCTCGACCGTGAGGGAGCGCTGCGCCGGGCCCTGACCGACCCGGCGCAGCCCGGCCAGGCCAAGGCCGACCTGGCGCGGCGGCTGCTCGGTGAACGGATCGGCGACGCGGGTCTCGACCTGGTCACCGGCATGGTCCGGTCCCGCTGGTCGCGCTCGCGCGACCTGGTCGACGCGATCGAGGAGCTGGCCGACACCGCCGACCTGATCGCCGCCCAGCGCGCGGGTGCGCTGGACGACGTGGAGGACGAGCTGTTCCGGTTCGGCCGTATCGTGGCCGGCAGCGCCGAGCTGCGGGCCGCGCTGACCGGCCGGATCGCCGACGCCGAGGCCAAGGCCGGCCTGGTGCACAGGCTGCTGGGCGGCCGTGCCCGTCCGGTCACCGAACGGCTGGTGACCCGGCTGGTCACCGCGCCGCGAGGACGTAGCCTGGAGAGCGGAATCGAATCCCTGTCCAAGCTCGCCGCGGCCCGCCGCAACCGCATGATCGCGGAAGTGGTCTCGGCCGTTCCGCTGAGTGATCAGCAGAAGGAACGCCTCGGCGCGGCCCTGGCCAGGATCTACGGGCGGCGGGTGCACCTCAACCTGGACGTGGACCCCTCGGTCCTCGGCGGAGCGCGGGTGCGGATCGGCGACGAGATCATCAACGGCTCCATCGCCGACCGTCTCGAAGAGGCGGCCCGGCGGCTGGCCGGCTGACAGCCACCAACTCAAGAAGCATGACGGCGGCCCGAGTTGGGCCGACAGTCCTCTGGGGGAGCCCCCCAGACCCCCAGATATTTCGGGCCAACAAGGAGAGCAGGGAACCCAGATGGCGGAGCTCACGATCCGGCCGGAGGAGATCCGGGACGCGCTGGAGACCTTCGTCCAGTCGTACCAGCCGGACGCCGCCTCGCGCGAGGAGGTCGGTACGGTCAGCGTTGCCGGAGACGGCATCGCGAAGGTCGAGGGGCTGCCCTCGGCCATGGCGAACGAACTGCTGAAGTTCGAGGACGGCACCCTCGGCCTCGCCCTCAACCTCGAAGAGCGCGAGATCGGTGCGATCGTCCTCGGCGAGTTCAAGGGAATCGAGGAGGGCCAGCCGGTGCAGCGCACCGGTGAGGTGCTCTCCGTCGCGGTCGGTGAGGGATACCTGGGCCGGGTCGTGGACCCGCTGGGCAACCCGATCGACGGTCTCGGCGAGATCGAGACCGAGGGGCGCCGCGCCCTCGAACTGCAGGCACCCACGGTCATGCAGCGCAAGTCGGTGCACGAGCCGATGCAGACCGGCCTCAAGGCCGTCGACTCGATGACCCCGATCGGCCGCGGCCAGCGCCAGCTCATCATCGGCGACCGGCAGACCGGCAAGACCGCCCTGGCGATCGACACGATCATCAACCAGCGTGACAACTGGCGCAGCGGCGACCCGAACAAGCAGGTCCGCTGCATCTACGTCGCCATCGGCCAGAAGGGCTCCACCATCGCGGGTGTGCGCGCCGCGCTGGAGGAGTCCGGCGCGCTGGAGTACACCACGATCGTCGCCGCCCCGGCGTCCGACCCGGCCGGCTTCAAGTACCTCGCCCCGTACACCGGCTCGGCCATCGGCCAGCACTGGATGTACCAGGGCAAGCACGTACTGATCGTCTTCGACGACCTCAGCAAGCAGGCCGACGCCTACCGCGCGGTCTCCCTGCTGCTGCGCCGCCCGCCGGGCCGCGAGGCCTACCCGGGTGACGTCTTCTACCTGCACTCCCGGCTGCTGGAGCGCTGCGCCAAGCTCTCCGACGAACTGGGCGCCGGCTCCATGACCGGTCTGCCGATCGTGGAGACCAAGGCCAACGACGTGTCGGCGTTCATCCCGACCAACGTCATCTCCATCACCGACGGCCAGTGCTTCCTGGAGTCCGACCTGTTCAACGCGGGCCAGCGCCCGGCGCTGAACGTCGGTATCTCGGTCTCCCGGGTCGGCGGCTCGGCGCAGATCAAGGCGATGAAGAGCGTCGCCGGACGGCTGCGCGTGGACCTCGCCCAGTTCCGTGAGCTGGAGGCGTTCGCCGCCTTCGGCTCCGACCTGGACGCGGCCTCCAAGGCGCAGCTGGAGCGCGGCCAGCGCATGGTCGAGCTGCTCAAGCAGGGCCAGTACTCGCCGTACCCGATCGAGGACCAGGTCGTCTCCATCTGGGCCGGCACCACCGGCCAGCTGGACGACGTACCGGTCGAGGACGTACGCCGCTTCGAGCGCGAGCTCCTCGACTACCTGCGCCGCGAGCACAAGGGCCTGCTCACCGCGATCGCCGAGACCGGCAAGCTCTCGGACGAGACCCTCGAGGTGCTCACCGAGGCGGTGGCCACCTTCAAGAAGCAGTTCGAGACGTCTGCCGGCGCGCTGCTGGTCGAGGGCTGATCATGGGCGCACAGATTCGCGTCTACAAGCGCAGGATCAAGTCTGTCACCGCCACGAAGAAGATCACCAAGGCGATGGAGATGATCGCCGCCTCGCGCATCGTCAAGGCGCAGCGCCAGGTGGCGGCCTCGTCCCCGTACGCCGAGGAACTGACGCGTGCGGTGACGGCGGTGGCGACCGGCTCCACCACCCAGCACCCGCTGACCACGGAGGCCGAGCGGCCGCGCCGCGCCGCGGTGCTGCTCGTCACGAGCGACCGCGGTCTGGCGGGCGGCTACTCGTCCAACGCGATCAAGGCCGCCGACCGGCTCACCGAGCGGCTGCGCGCGTCGGGCAAGGAGGTCGACTCGTACATCGTCGGCCGCAAGGGCGTCGCGTACTACGGCTTCCGGGAGCGCGAGGTCAAGGAGTCGTGGACCGGCTTCTCCGACAGCCCTCAGTACGGTGACGCCAAGGCCGTCGCCGCACCGCTGATCGAGGCGGTGTGGAAGGACGCGTCCGAGGGTGGCGTGGACGAACTGCACATCGTCTTCACGGAGTTCGTGTCGATGATGACCCAGTCGCCGGTCGACCGGCGACTGCTGCCGCTGTCGCTGACCGAGCCGTCCGGCGAGGCGGCGGAGCCCAGTGGCCAGCCGGCCCTGCTGCCGCTGTACGAGTTCGAGCCGTCGGCCGAGGAAGTGCTGGACGCGCTGCTGCCGCGGTACGTCGAGAGCCGGATCTACAACGCCCTGCTCCAGGCCGCCGCCTCCGAGCACGCGGCCCGCCGCCGGGCGATGAAGTCCGCGACGGACAACGCGGAAGAGCTCATCAAGTCGCTCACGCGGCTTGCCAACGCGGCCCGACAGGCCGACATCACCCAGGAAATCAGCGAGATCGTCGGTGGCGCGAGCGCTCTGGCCGACGCGAGCGCGGGGAGTGACTGACCACTATGACCACCACTGTAGAATCCGCCCCCCAGAGTGGCACGGCCACCGGGCGCGTGGCGCGGGTCATCGGCCCGGTCGTCGACGTGGAGTTCCCCGTCGACGCCATGCCGGAGATCTACAACGCGCTGCACGTCGAGGTCGCCGACCCGGCTGAGGACGGCAAGACCAAGAAGCTGACCCTGGAGGTCGCGCAGCACCTCGGCGACGGTCTGGTCCGCGCCATCTCCATGCAGCCCACCGACGGCCTGGTCCGCCAGTCGCCGGTGACCGACACCGGCAACGGCATCACCGTGCCGGTCGGTGACGTGACCAAGGGCCGGGTGTTCAACACCCTCGGCCAGATCCTGAACGAGCCGGCCGCCGAGTCCGAGGTCACCGAGCGCTGGCCGATCCACCGCAAGGCCCCCGACTTCGACCAGCTCGAGTCCAAGACCGAGATGTTCGAGACCGGCCTGAAGGTCGTCGACCTGCTCACCCCGTACGTCAAGGGCGGCAAGATCGGCCTGTTCGGCGGCGCGGGCGTGGGCAAGACCGTGCTCATCCAGGAAATGATCATGCGTGTGGCCAAGCTGCACGAGGGCGTTTCCGTGTTCGCCGGGGTCGGCGAGCGCACCCGTGAGGGCAACGACCTCATCGCGGAGATGTCCGAGTCCGGCGTGCTCCCGCAGACCGCGCTGGTCTTCGGCCAGATGGACGAGCCGCCGGGCACCCGGCTGCGGGTCGCGCTGGCGGGCCTGACCATGGCGGAGTACTTCCGCGATGTGCAGAAGCAGGACGTGCTGTTCTTCATCGACAACATCTTCCGCTTCACCCAGGCCGGTTCCGAGGTCTCCACGCTGCTCGGCCGGATGCCCTCCGCGGTGGGCTACCAGCCGAACCTGGCGGACGAGATGGGTCAGCTCCAGGAGCGCATCACCTCCACCCGCGGTCACTCGATCACCTCGATGCAGGCGATCTACGTCCCCGCGGACGACCTGACCGACCCGGCCCCGGCGACCACCTTCGCCCACCTCGACGCGACGACCGTGCTTTCGCGGCCGATCTCGGAGAAGGGCATCTACCCCGCGGTGGACCCGCTGGACTCCACGTCCCGCATCCTGGACCCGCGCTACATCACGCAGGAGCACTACGACTGCGCCTCGCGCGTCAAGGGAATCCTGCAGAAGTACAAGGACCTCCAGGACATCATCTCCATCCTCGGCATCGACGAGCTGGGCGAGGAGGACAAGCTCACCGTCTTCCGGGCCCGCCGTATCGAGCGCTTCCTGTCGCAGAACACCCACGCGGCGAAGCAGTTCACCGGTGTCGACGGCTCGGACGTGTCGCTGGACGAGTCCATCTCGGCGTTCAACGCGATCGCCGACGGTGAGTTCGACCACTTCCCGGAGCAGGCGTTCTTCATGTGCGGTGGCCTAGAAGACCTAGAGCGTAACGCCTCCGAACTGATGTAATTGAGGCCGGTGTGACGACGACGCTGGACGGCGCGAACAC
>NZ_DATDBG010000279.1:0-8189 GCF_036524955.1 Streptomyces sp. | reverse complement strand
GGCCGGATCAGCGCGGCGCTGGCCCGTATCGAGGCCCGCGCCGCGGGCGGCGCGGGTGTGCCCGCGCCGACGGCTCCGGACGCGACGGGATACGCCCCGTCAGGGACGCGGGGAACCGCGCTACCGGCCCCCGCCGTCCCGCAGCGCCCGGGGACGACGGAAACCGGCTCGGTGGGTCCCGGCACGCCGCCGGACGCCCCCGCGGCGGGCCCGGGCGCGCAGCTCCCCGCGCCCCCGGCCGAACCGCAGCCCGACGCGCCCCGCGCGCACTTCCGTACCGATCCACCCACGCAAGGAGCAGGTGAGCGATGACATCGTCCGACGCTGAGCCCGGGGCCGGGCCTGTCACGGAGCCCGGCAGCCGGCCGAAAGGCTTCGACCTGGCGACACTCCTCGCCGCACGCGGCGGCGAGCGCTACGACCTGCACACCAGGCACCTCAACCACCAACTGCCGCGCATGCTGCACACCATCGGCTTCGACAAGTACTACGAGCGGGCCGAGGGAGCCCACTTCTGGGACGCGGACGGCAACGACTACCTCGACATGCTGGCCGGTTTCGGTGTGATGGGACTCGGCCGCCACCACCCCGTGGTGCGCAAGGCGCTGCACGACGTGCTCGACGCGGGGCTGCCCGACCTGACCCGGTTCGACTGCCAGCCGCTGCCCGGTCTGCTCGCCGAGAAGCTGCTCACGTACTCACCCCACCTGGACCGGGTGTTCTTCGGCAACAGCGGCACCGAAGCCGTCGAGACCGCGCTCAAGTTCGCCCGCTACGCCACCGGCAAACCCCGCGTCCTGTACTGCGCGCACGCCTTCCACGGCCTGACCACCGGCTCCCTCTCGGTCAACGGCGAGAGCGGCTTCCGCGACGGCTTCGCACCGCTGCTGCCCGACACCGCCGTCGAACTCGGCGATCTGGACACGCTCGCCGGGGAGTTGAAGCGCGGCGACGTCGCGGCGCTGATCGTGGAGCCGATCCAGGGCAAGGGCGTGTACGCGGCCCCGCCCGGATATCTGCGCGCCGCCCAGGAGCTGCTGCGCAAGCACAAGGCGCTGCTCATCGCCGACGAGGTGCAGACCGGCATCGGCCGCACCGGCGACTTCTACGCGTACCAGCACGAGGAGGGCGTGGAACCGGATCTGGTCTGCGTCGCCAAGGCGCTGTCCGGCGGCTACGTCCCGGTCGGCGCGACGCTGGGCAAGGACTGGATCTTCAAGAAGGTCTACTCGTCGATGGACCGGGTCCTGGTGCACTCCGCGAGCTTCGGCTCCAACGCGCAGGCGATGGCGGCGGGCCTGGCCACCTTGTCGGTGATGGACGACGAGCAGGTGGTGGCGAACTCCCGCCGCACCGGCGACCTGCTGCGTACCCGGCTCGCCGCCCTCACCGACCGCTACGAACTGCTCAAGGAGGTGCGCGGCCGGGGCCTGATGGTCGGCATCGAGTTCGGGCGCCCCAACTCGCTGGCCCTGCGCAGCCGGTGGACGATGCTCCAGGCCGCGCGCAAGGGACTGTTCGCGCAGATGGTCGTCGCGCCACTGCTCCAGCGGCACCGCATCCTCACCCAGGTCTCCGGGGACCACCTGGAGGTCATCAAGCTCATCCCGCCGCTGATCATCGACGAGGCGGACGTGGACCGCTTCGTGACGGCGTTCACCGCCGTCATGGACGAGGCGCACAACGGCGGGGGACTGATGTGGGAGTTCGGCCGCACCCTGGTCAAGCAGGCGGTCGCCGGCCGGTGACCACAGGTGGTGGGCAGCCGGGCGGCCGCCCACCACCCCGTCGTCAATCGGTGAGCAGCCGGTCCTTCAGCCGCTCGCGGCGCTCCTTCGTCAGGCCCAGGCCCTCCTCCAGATAGCGGTCGGTCGTGCCCCACCGCTCCTCGATCGTGGCGAAGGCCGCCCGGAGGTACTCCACCTTGGCCTCGAACAGCGGGTTGAGCAGTTCACGGATCACCGGGTCGATGGCCGTACCGGTGCTGCCGTCGCCGCGCACCACCTTGTAGCGGCGGTGCCGGGCGTTGCTCATGAGGTAGTCCGCCTCGATCGCGGACCGCTCCACGCCCAGCGCCAGCAGGATGACGGCGATCGAGGTGCCCGCCCGGTCCTTGCCCGCCGCGCAGTGCAGCAGGGCGGGCACGGCCGGGTCCTGCGGGTCGGAGAGCAGGGCGAGCATCCGGCCGTGCTCCGCGGTGCGTTCCACGATCAGCTCCCGGTAGACGGCCGTCATCCGCGCCTCGGCCCTGCCGTCGACGAGTAACTCGCGCACGGCGGCCACGTCGCCGTCGCGGACGGTCTGCCAGAACTCCGTGTTCTCCACGGACGGGTCGGTGAGCGGCATGTTGAGGTTGCGGGTGCCCGCCAGGACCGTGTCCGGGCCCTCCAGCGCCATGTCGTCGGCGTTGCGGAAGTCGAAGACCGTGTGCAGGGCGAGCCCTTCGAGGAAGGAGGCGTCCTGCGGCGTGGCGTGCGCGAGGTGGCCGCTGCGGAAGAGCACCCCGTACCGCACCCGGCGGCCGTCGACCGTGGGCAGTCCTCCGACGTCACGGAAATTACGCACACCTGTCAGCTCGGGTTCCGACCCGGTCGGGGTGGACTGCCGCAGTTCCTGCGTCACCGGCGCTCCTCGATCCTCGCTTACGGCTCATGCTGGGGCACCGGCGACGATACGGCAGCCCGGGTCGGCACGTACCGAGTGGTATGTGCCCGTTGGACCACCCGGACGGCCGTGGTGGCTTCCCCGGGCCGGGCAGCGGTCCGGGGAGCGCGCACGCGCGGGTGCGCGAGTTCCAGACCCCGGTCCGGCGTATTCCGTCCGCGCCCGGTTCGACCTGGTGGGATGAATCACGTCGCGTCAACACCCGCTTACGGTCGCGCAGGTCACAGGGTGAGGAGAAAAATGATCCGACGTGGCTGACGATTCGCAGAGAGACACCACGGGCGCGATCGGGTCGTACACCGCGGTGGGGGACAGCCTCACCGAAGGCGTCGGCGACCCCGGTCCCGACGGCAGATTCGTGGGCTGGGCCGACCGGCTGGCCGTGCTCCTCTCCGACCGGCACGCGGACGCCGGGCCGTCCGGCGCCTTCCGCTACGCCAATCTCGCGGTGCGTGGCCGACTGCTCGACCAGATCGTGGCCGAGCAGGTGCCGCGGGCCAAGCAACTCGCGCCCGAACTGGTGACCTTCTGCGCCGGCGGCAACGACATACTGCGTCCCGGCGGCGACCCCGACGCCATCGCGGAACGCTTCGAGGCCGCGGTCGCCGACCTCACCTCGGCGGTCGGCACGGTGCTGGTCTGCACCGGCTTCGACACCCGCGGGGTGCCCGTACTGCGTCATCTGCGCGGCAAGATCGCCACGTACACCGCACACGTACGGGCCATCGCCGACCGCTACGACTGCCCGGTGCTCGACCTGTGGTCGCTGCGCTCGGTGCAGGACCGCCGCGCCTGGAGCGAGGACCGGCTGCACCTGTCCGCCGAAGGGCACACCCGCGTCGCACTGCGCGCCGCGCAGGTGCTCGGCCTCGACGTGCCGGCCGACCCCGACCAGCTCTGGCCGCCGCAGTCGCAGCGGCCGCCGTCCGAGGTGCGCAGGGACAACATCCACTGGGCGCGCGAGTACCTGGTGCCGTGGATCGGACGGCGGCTGCGCGGGGAGTCCTCGGGCGACCACATCGAGCCCAAGCGACCGGACCTGCTGCCGCTGCACTGACCGCGGCACGGCGCCGACGCGTCCCCGAGACGTCAGCGGGGTGCGCGGCGCAGGGCGGGTTCGGCCCGGCCCACGCGCCCCCACCGGTCCCGGCCGGATCGGAGCCCCAGGCCGACGTGAGCACGCTCACCAGCAGCAGCCCCGGCCCGCCCTCCTCGCCTGCCTCGGCGGCACACCGCACGCGAACCCCCGTGCCGCCGCCCTGGCCGGTGACCTCCAGCCGTACCGCGCTACCGATGCCGTGCGGGGCGCAGGTGATCTTCCCGCTGTCCGTGTGCCGTACCCGCGCTCCCGCGGCGACGGGCCGGCTCTCTTCGACGGGATCGGGTTCTCCTGGGGCGCGGACCGCACACTGAGAACGCCGAGGGACCGGACCGCGGGACCTCCCTCATCGCGGGGCCGCCAGCGTCACCGTCACGCCGTCCAGGGTGCCCGCGAAGTCGGGGCCGAGCGCGCGGGAGGGGGTCTGGAAGCCCGGCGGCAGGCCGGGGAGGCGGTCGAGGATACGCAGCACGGAGTCGGCGGTGAGGCTGTAGGGGTTGGGGCCGACGAGGGTGGCGGTGGCGGTGTTGCCCGCCGCGTCGCGGGCGCGGGCCCACACCTCGCTGCGGGAGGCGTTCAGGGTCCGCTCGCCGGGGCCGCGCAGCCGGCCCGCCGCGCCGGCCAGGGCGCCACGCAGCGGACCGAACCGCAGCGCGCGGCTGGCCGCCAGGGCCGGTGCCGGGACCGCGGTGTACGTGGTGATGTCGGGGATGCCCGTCGAGTGGTAGGCGGTGCTGACGTCGCCCCACGGCACCGACACGACGGTACGCGCCCCCGAGGGGAACGCGGCCCGCACCCGGCGCGACCCCATCGGCACCGCGCGGATCTCGCCGCCCGCCCGGATCCGGCCGCCGTCGGCCGCGCCCGCCACCACCGTGCGCGCCGTCCCCGGGCTCGGCCCGCCGCCCAACAGGAACGCGAGGTCCAACTGGGTGGCGTCCGGCAGCCGTCCGGCCAGCAGCGCGGCCACACAGTCGGTCGGCACCACGTCGAAGCCCGCGCCCGGCAACAGGGTGACGCCGGCCTTCACCGCCCGCGCGTCGAACTCCCGCAGTGACTCGAAGACGTCGATCTCACCGGTGATGTCCAGGTAGTGGGTCGCGGTGTCCACGCAGGCCGCCGCCATCGGCAGCGCGGTACCGCCGAACGGGCCCGCGCAGTGCGCCACGGCGTCCACGCCGTCCAGCCCGCGGCGTATCGCGACCGGGTCGTCGAGGCCGAACACCCGGTGTTCCAGACCGAGTTCGGCGGCCAGCGGCACCAGTGTGGCGGCGGTGCGCCCGGCCAGCACCGGACGCAGCCCGCGGGCGGCGGCGCGGCGGGCGATCAGGCGGCCGGTGTAGCCGGTGGCGCCGTACAACAGCCAGGTCATCGATGCGGTCCTCCTCGGCGGTGTGACCGGAACCGTACACGCGGGGTCCGCGGGCGCGATACCGGGTGGGCCGTCCGCGCCCGGCATGCCACTCTGGTGCCATGACTCACCCAGAGCAGGAGGCCACCGCGGCCACCGACGCAATGACGCACGACGACGCCGCGGCCGACGACCCCGAGACGGCGCCCGAGGCACCGGAGCCGGCCGAGGACGAGGTGAAGCGGAAGTTCCGCGAGGCCCTGGCCCGAAAGCAGGGCGCCCGCGGCGGCTCCCGCAACGGTGGCGGCGGCCCCGACCAGTCCAAGATCCACGGCGCCCACGGCCGCGCCGGCGGACCCCGCGAATTCCGCCGCAAGAGCGGCGGCTGACCCGGACCCGTACCAATCCGCCTGACGAATCCCGGCGCGGTCCGACGTGCCGCCCCCGTACGCATCCCCGCGCCCGCCCAGGTCAGCGACCCGGGCGGGCGCCCACGCGTCCACCACCGTGCGGACCCTCGGTCCGTTCCCCGCAGCCGCCCGGCGGCGTAGGGTCGGACGGTGACGACGAATCCGCTCCTCACCCCGAGCCCGCTGCCGTACGAGCTCCCGCCGTATCCCGACATCCGCGAGGAGCACTACCTGCCCGCCTTCGAACGCGGGCTGGCCGAGCACCTCGCCGAGGTGGAGGCCATCGCCGCCGACCCGGCGCCGGCCACCTTCGAGAACACACTCGTCGCCCTGGAACGCTCCGGAGCCCTGCTGAATCGGGTCCGCGCCGTCTTCTTCAACCTGACCGCCGCGCACGCCACCCCCGCCATCCGTGAGACCGAGTCCCGGGTCAGCCCGATGCTCGCCGCCCACAGCGACGCCATCCACCTCAACGCGGCGCTGTACGCGCGGATCAAGGCGCTGTACGAGGCGCGCGACACGCTCGGCCCGGACCCGGAGTCCCGGCGGCTGCTGGAGCGCTACCGCACCCGCTTCCGGCGGGCCGGCGCCGAACTGTCCGTCACCGGACAGCGGCGGCTGCGCGAGCTGAACGCCGAGATCGCCGCCGCCTCCACCGCCTTCGGCCAGAACGCGCTGGCCGCCGCCCGGGACGGCGCGCTCGTCCTGGACGACCCCGAGCAGCTCTCCGGCTTGTCACCCGACGCCGTCGCCGCCGCCGCGGCCAACGCCCGCGAGCTGGGCCACGAGGGCCGCTGGGTGCTCTCGTTGCGGAACTTCAGCAACCAGCTCGAACTGGCCTCCCTGGACGACCGCGATGTCCGCAGGCGGCTGCTCACCGCCTCCCTCGACCGCGCCCAGGACACCAACGGCCCGCTCGCCGTCACCCTGGCCACGCTGCGCGCCGAACGCGCCGCGCTGCTCGGCTACGCCAGCCACGCCGCGTACGTCGCGGACGACAGCACCGCCGGGAGTACCGAAGCCGTCACCGACCTGCTGGCCCGCCTCGTCCCGCCCGCCGTCGCCAATGCCCAACGCGAGGCCGACGCCCTCGCCGAGATCGCCGGCGGCCCGGTCGAGGCGTGGGACTGGGCGTACTACTCGGAGCGGCTGCGCAAGGAGCGCTACACCATCGACCAGACGGCCCTGCGGCCGTACTTCGAACTGGAGAAGGTGCTGCACGACGGCGTCTTCCGCGCCGCCCACGACCTCTACGGCCTCACCCTCACCGAACGGCCGGACCTGCCCGGCTACCACCCCGACGTCCGCGTCTTCGAAGTGTTCGACGCCGACGGGAGCGGCCTGGGCCTCTTCCTCGCCGACTTCTTCGCCCGCCCCACCAAGAAGGGCGGCGCGTGGATGAACGCGCTGGTGGATCAGTCCGAACTGCTCGGCCGGCGGCCGGTGGTCGTCAACAACCACAACATCGCCAAACCGGCCCCCGGCGAGCCGGCGTTGCTGACGTTCAGCCAGGTGGACACCCTCTTCCACGAGTTCGGGCACGCCCTGCACGGCCTGTTCTCCGCGGTGCGCTACCCGTTCTTCTCCGGTACCGCGGTGCCGCGCGACTTCGTGGAGTTCCCCTCGCAGGTCAACGAGATGTGGTCGCTGTGGCCGGACATCCTCGGCCGGTACGCCACGCACCACCGAACCGGTGAGCCGATGCCCGCGCCAGTCGTCGACCGGATGAAGGAGGCGGCCCGCTTCGGGCAGGGCTTCCTCACCGTCGAATACCTGGCGGCCACCCTCCTCGACTGGGCCTGGCACACCCTGCCGGCCGGCACCGACCCCGGCGACGCCCTCGCCTTCGAGGCCAAGGTCCTGCACGAGTCGGGCCTCGCGCTCCCCGCGATCCCGCCGCGCTACCGCACCCCCTACTTCACGCACATCTTCTCCAGCGGGTACAGCGCGGGCTACTACGCCTACATCTGGAGCGAGGTCCTCGACGCGGACACCGTCGACTGGTTCGAGTCCCACGGCGGTCTGCACCGCGCCAACGGCGACACCTTCCGCCGTGAACTCCTCTCCCGAGGTGGCAGCGTCGATCCGATGACCGCCTTCGCCGCGGTCCGGGGCCGCCCACCGCGCATCGAACCCCTGCTGCGACGCCGCGGGCTGGCGGGGTAGCCGGGCCCCCGCCGCCGGATATCCGCGTGCGCCCGCACCACGGGCGGGCCACGATGGGCCGATGGGATGGACGATCACGCACTCGCTCGACCGCTTCGAAGCCGAAGCCGGGCCCTTCCTCCGGCAGCGGCCGGTGGAGAACTCGGTGCCGGTCACGATCTGCGGAGCACTGCGGCGGCGGGGGACGGACGCGTACGGGGAGCAGCCGCCCCTGTTCGGCTGGTGGCGGCCCGGCGGCGGGGCAGAGGTGGCCGCCGCCTTCCTGCGGACACCGCCTTTTCCCCCGCTGCTGACCCGCGGGCCACGGCAGGCCGCAGGGGAGCCGGCCGCCGCGCCGGCGAAGCCGCTGCCGGGGGTACGGGGGGACCGCGACGCCGCCGGGGCCTTCGCCGACGCGTGGCGGGAGCGGGACCGGCGACGGGGTGGCCGTGGAGCGGCGGACGCGGCTGTACCGCCTCGGGGAGCCGGCCCCGAGGCGACCGGGCCCGCCCGGCCGGGC
>NZ_DATDBG010000278.1:0-23842 GCF_036524955.1 Streptomyces sp. | reverse complement strand
CCGGCGCGCGGCGCTCGCCGCCTGGACCAGGCCGGTCGGCACGGCGCCCGTCGGCACCCATTACCACGCGGCCGGCGGCAACTGGTCCAGCGGCCACCACACCGGGGTGGACTTCCTGTCCGGCAGCGGCACCCCGGTGCGCTCCGTGGCGGCAGGCACCGTGGTCTTCGCGGGCTACGACGGCAGTTACGGCAACGACGTGATCATCCGGCACGCCGACGGCAGGTACACGCTCTACGGCCATCTGGCCCGGACCCTGGTCTCCACCGGGCAGACCGTCACCGGGGGCCGGCAGATCGGCGTCTCCGGCGCCACCGGCAACATCACCGGGCCGCACCTGCACTTCGAGGTGCGCACCACCCCGGACTACGGCTCGGACATCGACCCGGTCGCCTACCTCCGCTCGCACGGCGTCACCGTCTGACGACCCCTCCGGTTCCACCCCGTCCCCGGCGGACGGGGAAGGCCCCGGCCCCCCGGCCGGGGCCTTCACGCGTCCGAATCGCGCCCACCTGTCCAAAAACAATCCATGAATTCGGGGGCTGCTTTCCCATTCCCCGGTGTGCTGGAATATAGTCCGGCACAATACGGGGAAGGAATGGAGTCCTGGTGATGCGGAACCGGATGTGAACGGGTCGGACGGCACGGGGCGGCGCATCTCGGCCCAGGTGGTGTGTACGGCCATCCGCGACGACATCGTCGGCGGTTTCTACCCGCCGGGCAGCCGGCTCACCGAGGAGCTTCTGGCGCAGCGGTACGGCGTCTCGCGGGTGCCGGTGCGCGAGGCGCTGCGCACCCTGGAGTCCGAGGGCTTCGTCCGCACCCGCAGGCACGCCGGGGCGTCGGTCGCCGAACCGACCGAGCAGGAGGCGGCCGACCTGCTGGAACTGCGCGGCCTGCTGGAACCGCTGGGCACCGCGCGAGCCGCCCAGCGCCGCACCGAGGCGCACCTGAAAGTGCTGCGCGGGCTCGTCCGCCTAGGTCAGGAGCGCGCGGTCCAGGGTCAGTTGTCGGACCTGCCGTCGCTGAGCGGCTGGTTCCACGAGACGCTCGCGCAGGCGTCGGGCAGCCCCACGCTGGCCGCACTCCTCACCCAACTGCGGTACAAGATCACCTGGGTGTACGGCGACAGCGCCCCGAACCGGGCGGTGGAGTCCTGGGACGAGCACGCGGCGATCGTGGACGCGGTGGCGCGCGGTGACGCCGAGCGGGCCCGTCGGCTGGCGGCGGTCCATGCCGAGCGGGCCACGGCCGTGAGGACCCTGAAACATCCCGTAAACGCGGCGCGCCGCCGCGCTTAACATTCACACCGTATACAAGGACGCAGAATTGCGGCTGCGGTATATCTGAAAAGGCGAGGCCGGGCAATCCATGCGGGATTGCCCGGCCCCGCTGAATTTCGCTGCCTGCGGCGCGGAATTAATCGCCGTACGGTCCGGGGATGGCCGGTGGGGACCACTTCGCCGTCCCCACCGGACCCTCGCCGGCGGGCCTCCGACGGTCCTCGGCCTCGTCAGACCGTCTCGGGCAGCTCTTCCAGCCCCTCGGTGACCAGCTTCGCCAGCCGGTCGAGCGCGGCGTCCGCGCCCTCGGCGTCCGAGGCGATCACGATCTCCTCGCCGCCCCGCACACCCAGCCCCAGCACGGCAAGCATGGACGCGGCGTTGACCGGGGCACCACCGGCCTTCGCTATCGTCACCGGCACGCCCGCGGCCGTGGACGCGCGGACGAAGATGGACGCGGGGCGGGCGTGCAGACCCTCCGCCCAGCCGACTTTGACGTGGCGCTCAGCCATGGTGTTGCCCTCCGGGTCGTCGCAGGTCCTACCGTTTCTCCAGCCAGCCTCGCACGTCCGCGGCGCTGCTCGGGGACGGCGGCACGCTGCCCCTCAGACTGCCCGGTACGCGTCGGCGGCGCGAGCCCGACGCGCCCGCATACGCTGGGGTCATGACGCAGCAGTCGGCCCGCCCCTACCCCGTGCACTGGGAGGCGGACGTCGTCCTGCGCGACGGCGGCACCGCCCACATCCGGCCGATCGGCCCGGACGACGCCGGGCGGCTGGTCGACTTCTACGAAAAGGTCTCCGACGAGTCGAAGTACAACCGGTTCTTCGCCCCCTACCCCCGGCTGTCCGACCGCGACGTGCACCGCTTCACGCACCACGACTACGACGACCGCGTCGGGCTGGCCGCCACCGTCGGGGGCGAGTTCATCGCCACCGTGCGCTACGACCGCATCGGCCCGGACGGTCGGCCCGCCGTCGGCGACGGCACCCGTGCCGAGGTCGCCTTCCTGGTCCAGGACGCCCACCAGGGGCGCGGGGTGGCCTCCGCGCTGCTCGAACACATCGCGGCGGTCGCCCGCGAGCGCGGCATCCTGCACTTCATCGCCGAAGTCCTGCCCGCCAACCGCAAGATGGTCAAGGTCTTCACCGACGCCGGCTACACCCAGCAGCGCAGCTTCACCGACGGCGTGGTCCACCTCGAACTCGACCTGGAGCCCACCACCGAGTCCGTCCAGGTCATGCGGGCCCGTGAGCACCGCGCCGAAGGCCGTTCCGTGCAGCGGCTGCTGCGCCCGCAGTCCGTCGCCGTCGTGGGCGCCGGCCGCCGGCCGGGCGGCATCGGCCGTACGGTGCTGCGCAACATCGTGGCGGGCGGCTTCACCGGGCGGCTGTACGCCGTCAACCGCGCCCTCCCCGCGGGCCCCACCGAGCTCGACGAGGTGCCGGCCCACCGCTCGGTCCGCGAGATCACCGAGACCGGGGAGAGCATCGACCTCGCCGTCGTCGCCGTCCCCGCCGACCGCGTCCCCGAAGCCGTCGCCGACTGCGGCGCGGCCGGCGTGCGCGGCCTGCTGGTGGTCGCGGCCGGCTACTCCGAGACCGGTCCCGAAGGCCGGGAGCGGCAGCGCGAACTCGTCCGGCAGGCCCGCAGCCACGGCATGCGGGTGATCGGTCCGGGCGCGTTCGGCGTGATCAACACCGCCGCCGACATCAGCCTCAACGCCTCGCTCTCCCCCGAGTTGCCGCACCGCGGCCGACTCGGCCTGTTCACCCAGTCCGGTTCCATCGGCATCGCTCTCCTGTCCGGCCTGCACCGGCGCGGCACCGGCCCCTCCTCCTTCGTCTCCGCGGGCAACCGCGCCGACGTCTCCGGCAACGACCTGCTCCAGTTCTGGCAGGACGACCCGGAGACCGACGCCGTCCTGATGTACCTGGAATCCTTCGGCAACCCGCGCAAGTTCACCCGCCTCGCCCGCCGCACCGCCGCCGAGAAGCCCGTGGTGGTGGTCAAGGGCGCCCTGCACTCCGGCTCCGTCCCGGCCGGACACGCCGTGCCGGTGCTCCGGATCCCCGACTCCACCGTCTCCGCGCTCTTCCGGCAGGCCGGCGTGATGCGGGTGGACACCGTCACCGAACTCCTCGACGCCGGCCTCCTCCTCGCCCTCCAGCCGCTCCCGCGTGGCGACCGGATCGCCGTCCTCGGCAACTCCGAATCCCTCGGCCTGCTCACCTACGACGCCGCGCTCACCGCGGGCCTGCGCCCCGCGGCCCCGCTCGACCTCACCACCGCGGCCCGTCCGGAGGACTTCGCCGCCGCGCTCACCGCCGCCCTCGCCGACCCCGGCAGCGACGCGGTGGTGGTCACCGCGATCCCGCGGGTCGGCACCGACAGCGCCCGCGACGAGGCCGTCTCCGACCGCGAGTCCGGTGACGACCCCGCACTCGCCGCGGCGCTCCGCCAGGCCGCGGCCGGAACCGCCAAACCCGTGGTCGTGGTGCACCTCGCCCTGGACGCCATGGCCGACCGGCTCGGTGCGCCGACCGGTGAGGGCGCCCGTATCCCCGCCTACCGCGCGGCCGACCGGGCCGTGCGGGCGCTCGCCGAGGCCGCCGCGTACGCCGCGTGGCGCGCCACCGCCGCCGAGCCGGGCCGCGTCCCGCAGTTCGACGACCTCCAGGAGGCCGCCGCCGCCGAGGACGTACGCCGTATGCTGCCCGCCGACGCGCCCCCGCAGGTCGGCGTCACGCTGTCGGAGGCGGACGCCGCGACCCTGCTCGGCCGGTACGGCATTCACGTGCTGCGCTCGCTGCCCGCGCCCGACTCCGAGGCGGCGGTCGCCGCGGCGGCCGGGCTGGGCTACCCCGTCGCGCTCAAGACCACCGCCCCCCACCTGCGGCACCGCGCCGACCTGGGCGGCGTACGCCTCGACCTGGCGGGGGAGGGCGACCTGCGGCGGGCGTACGAGGAACTGACCGCGGGGCTCGGCGACCCCGCCGAACTGCTTCTCGTCGTGCAGGCCATGGCGCCGCGCGGTGTGGACACGGTGGTACGGGCCGGGGTGGACCCGGCCGCCGGGGCGGTCCTCTCCTTCGGACTGGCGGGCGCCCCCTCCGAGCTGCTGGGGGACACCGCGCACCGGCTGGTTCCGGCCACCGACCGGGACGTGGCGGAGCTGGTGCGCTCCATCAAGGCAGCGCCGCTGCTCTTCGGCTGGCGCGGCGCCGAACCGGTGGACACCGCGGCGCTGGAGGAGCTGCTGCTGCGGGTGTCCAGGCTCGCCGACGACCTGCCGGAAGTGGTCGCCGTGGACCTGGAGCCGGTCGTGGTCGCTCCGCGCGGCCTGTCGGTGCTCGGTGCGGCGGTACGGCTGGCCCGCCCGCCGGCCCGTACCGATCTCGGGCCGCGCGCCCTGTCGTCGTTCTGAGCGCCCGCGGGTCGGCCGGGTCCCCGCTCCCCGTCCCGAGGCACGAGGGACGTGCGAGCCCGTCCCGACCCGTGGGACAGGCCCTAGGATGGTCGGCATGGCGAAGACCGGTACGAGTTCGCAGGGCCTGCGCACAGCCATCGAGCGCAGCGGCTACTACCCCACCCTGGTGGCCGAGGCCGTCGAGGCCGCGGTCGGGCGCGAGCCGGTCTCCTCGTACCTGGTCCACCAGGAGACCACCTTCGACGCCAACGAGGTGCGCCGCCACGTCACCGTACTGGTGCTGACCGACAGCCGTTTCATCGTCAGCCACACCGACGAGCAGGCCGCGGACGACACCTCGCCGACGCCGTACGCCACCACCTCGACCGAATCGGTGAAGATCGGCCGGATCTCGTCGGTCGTGGTCAGCCGGGTGGTCGCCAACCCGGAGTCGTACACACCGGGCACGCTGCCACGCGAGGTGGTGCTCACCATCGGCTGGGGCGCCGTGTCCCGGCTCGACCTGGAGCCCGCCGCGTGCGGCGACCCCAACTGCGAGGCCGATCACGGGTACACCGGCTCCTCCACCGCCGACGACCTGTCGCTGCGGGTCAGCGAGGCGGGCGACGGTCCGGACACCGTGCGGCAGACCCTCGCCTTCGCGCAGGCGCTCGCCGAGGCGACAGCGGCCACGGACTGATGGTCCAGCCGCTCCACGACGCGTACGACCCTGCGCCCCTCGACCCGCGGACCGCGCCCGCCCCCGAGTACGGCACCGGGGCGCTGTGCGACGTCATCCCGGCCGCCGTCGCCGGGTTCGCGGTCCCCGGCATGCCCGCCACCGGCCTGGTCCTCGAACCCGCCGACCGGGTGTGCGTCTTCCTGGTGGACGGTTTGGGCTGGGAGCTGCTGCTGCGGCACCCGGAACAGACGCCGTACCTCACCTCGCTGCTGGCCACCTCGCGCGGCGGCACCGGACAGCCGCTGACCGCCGGGTTCCCCGCCACCACCGCGACCTCGTTGGCCTCGATCGGCACCGGACGGCCGCCGGGCGCGCACGGCCTGGCCGGGTACACCACGCTCAACCCGGACACCGGCCTGCTGATGAACCAGTTGCGCTGGCAGCCGTGGACCGCACCGGCCGTCTGGCAGCCGCACCCCACCGTCTTCCGGCTCGCCGACGCCGCCGGGATCGCCACCTGCCAGGTCTCCTCGCCGCATTTCCAGCACACCCCGCTGACCAAGATCGCGCTGTCCGGCGGCACCTTCCACGGCCGCCTCACCGGCGAGGAGCGGATGGACCTGGCCGCCGACCGGCTCGCCGCCGCCGACCGCGCGCTGGTCTACACGTACTACAGCGAGCTGGACGCGATGGGCCACCGGCACGGTGTGGACTCCGACGCCTGGCGCGGCCAACTGGTCATGGTCGACCGGCTCGTGCAGCGCCTGGCCGAACAGCTGCCACCGCGCACCGCGCTCTACGTCACCGCCGACCACGGCATGATCGACATCCCCTTCGACGAGGAGTCGCGGATCGACTTCGACGAGGACTGGGAGCTGCGGGCCGGCGTCGCGGTGCTCGGCGGCGAGGGCCGGGCCCGGCACCTCTACGCGGTGCCGGGCGCCGCCGCCGACGTGCGCGCCGTGTGGAGCGAGGTGCTGGGCGAGCGGATGTGGGTGGCCGGCCGCGACGAGGCGGTCGCGGCGGGCTGGTTCGGGCCGCACCCCGAGAAGCGGGTGCTCGCCCGGATCGGCGACGTGGTCGCCGTCGCCCGCGACGACATCGCGATCGTGGCCAACCGCACCGAGCAGAGCGAGTCCAGGATGGTCGGCCTGCACGGCTCGCTGGCACCCGTCGAGCAGCTCGTGCCGCTGCTGGAAGTACGCTCCTGATCGTCCGTCCGCCTGGTCTTCTGTCTGCCCGATCCTGCCTGCCCGATCGCTCGTCCGCCTGATCGTCCGGCCCCGCCCCGTACCGCACGGGAGCACCGTCCGGACCCCGCCCCCCGAAAGGCCGTCGCCCTTCCCATGCCCGAGCTGGTCTTCTTCTCCGGAACGATGGACTGCGGCAAGAGCACCCTCGCCCTGCAGATCGTCCACAACCGCACCGCTCGCGGACTCCAGTCGGTGATCTTCACCCGGGACGACCGGGCCGGCGAGGGCAAGCTCTCCTCGCGGCTCGGCCTGGTCACCGACGCCGTCGAGGTCGCGGACGCGATGGACCTGTACGCGTACGTCGTCGCTCTGATCAGCCGCGGCGGCCGGGTGGACTACGTCGTCGTGGACGAGGCGCAGTTCCTCGCTCCCGACCAGATAGACCAGTTGGCCAGGGTGGTGGACGATCTCGATCTGGACGTCTACGCGTTCGGCATCACCACCGACTTCCGCACCAGGCTCTTCCCGGGCTCGCAGCGCCTGCTCGAACTCGCCGACCGGGTGGAGGCGTTGCAGGTCGAGGCGTTGTGCTGGTGCGGCGCACGGGCCACGCACAACGCCCGTACGGTCGGCGGGGTGATGGTGGTCGAGGGCGCGCAGGTGGTGATCGGCGATGTCGGCCGGGCGACCGGCGAGACCGGCTACGAGGTGCTGTGCCGCCGCCACCACGGGCGCCGGATGACCCGCGCGACGGCCGGGGCGGGAGTGCTCTCCCCTGACGTGCTGCCGGTCCCCGGCGTCCGGGCCTGACGACTCCCGGGCGTCACCGCGTCCCTTGGGCGCGTACCGGGGGCCAACCGTCCCCGATCAGGCAGTTCGCTGCTTTCTGCCCGAACGCCCCGGTGGGGACATGTCCTTGACGGAGCAGCGGCAAGAAGGCACGGTGCGGGAGACCGTACGTACACACATCGGGGGACACGATCGACACGCCAGTGAACCTGCGCGAGGTGGGGAGGCTGCGGGTCCTTGAGGCCCTGCACACCGCGTCGCGCAGCAGCCGACCCGAACTCGTCCGGGTCACCGGCCTGTCCAGGGCCACCGTCTCCTCGCTCGTCGCCGACCTCATCTCGGTCGGCCTGGTCACCGAGGACGAGGGCACCGACGAGGGGGAGCGGCGGCGCACCGGACGGCCCGCGCAGTTCCTCTCGCTGGTGCCGACCGCCGGTTACGCGATCGGCGCGGACCTCGGCCACCAGCACGTCCGGGTGATCCTGTGCGACCTGTTGGGCGCGGTGCTGTGGGACCACC
Source organism: Streptomyces sp. (assembly GCF_036524955.1). GTDB lineage: Bacteria > Actinomycetota > Actinomycetes > Streptomycetales > Streptomycetaceae > Actinacidiphila. The sequence continues at coordinate 15,967 of NZ_DATDBG010000278.1, read as the reverse complement.
GGGTGGCCAAGGAGGTGGACCGGGCCCCCGACCAGACCCTCGACCTGGTGGCCGCGCTGGTCGCCCGTGCCCTGACGGAAACCGGTGTTTTACGGTCCCGGGTGCTGGGCATCGGTGCGGGCATCGCCTTCCCGGTGGAGAAGGACAGCGGCGTGGTCGGCGCCATGGGCGTCATGCCCGGCTGGGTCGGGCTGCGGCTCGCCGACGAACTGGGCCGCCGCACCTCGCTGCCGGTCCGCGTCACCAACGACGCCAACGCCGGGGCGCTCGCGGAGCGGATGTACGGCGCGGGACGGCGGGCCGACGACATGGTCTACGTAGGGCTGTCCGCGGGCATCGGCGCAGGCATCCTCAGCGGCGGCCGGCTGCTGCTCGGCGCGTGCGGCCTGGCCGGCGAGATAGGCCACCTCCCGCTGATCGCCGACGGCCTCATCTGCCGCTGCGGAAACCGCGGCTGCCTGGAGACGGTGGCCAGCCCGGTCGCCATCGCCCGCCTGCTCTCGGACAGTTGGGGCCACCGGGTGGCGGCCGCCGACCTCCCCGGGCTGATCCGCCAGCGCAACACCGGTGCGCTCCGGGCCATACGGGACGCGGGTGACGCGGTGGGCCGCGCCCTGTCCACCCTCGTCACCCTCCTCAACCCCCGCCTCATCGTCGTCGGCGGCGACCTGGCCGACGCGGGCGAGGACATCCTGGACCCCATCCGCGCCGGCGTCCTCCGCCACACGCTCCCCTCCGCGGCCCACGACCTCCACATCACCACCGGCGCCCTCGGCCACACCGCCGAATCCCGCGGCGCCGCCGCCCTCATCCTCACGGACGCCCCCCTCCTCCTCTCCACGCCCACCACCCCAGCCGCCGAACCCGCATAGACCGCGCCCCCGCAGGACCGCGGCGGACTGTGCGAGCACCGACGGCGGCGCCGCAGGTCGCGGTGGCGGGGTGGGGCGGGTCCACACGGTGTGCGGTCGGCGGGGTGTGCCCCGCAGGGGCGCGGGGGACCGCGCGAGCGGCGACGGCGGCGCCGTAACCGGGGTCGGCGGGGTGTGCCCCGCAGGACTGCGGCGGACTGTGCGAGCACCGACGGCGGCGCCGCAGGTCGCGGTGGCGGGGTGGGGCGGGTCCACACGGTGTGCGGTCGGCGGGGTGTGCCCCGCAGGGGCGCGGGGAACTGCGCGACCAGCCACGGCGGCGCGGCAGCCGACGTCGGACGGAAGCGGGCGGAACCGTTCCCGCCTCACCGCCTCACCGCCTCACCGCCCCGCCTCACCGCCCGGGCGGCGAGCGCGTCGCGGTCCCAGTGGCCGAGCCGGCCCACGCCGACGCCGGGCGCGTGCCGAACCCGCGGGGTCTCCGCGTCGGCGGAACCGGCCGTGCGGGTGCGATCGGTGACCAGGTCCCCGTGGAGCGCGAGCGTCTCCGCGCTGCGGCAGAGTCGGCCGGTGACCCCGCCCGCCACCGCGGCGAGCGGACCGCGCTCACAATGGCCCCATGGAAAAACCCCTCATCACCCCGGACGACCTCGCCGGTACCCTCCGAGAGGCCGTCATCCTGGACATCCGCTGGCAGCTCGGCGGCCCGCCGGGACACGAGGCGTACCGCAAGGGCCACATCCCGGGCGCGCGTTACGTCGACCTGGACGCCGACCTGGCCGCGCCGCCCGGTCGGCGCGGCCGGCACCCGCTGCCCGACCCCGAGGAGTTCGGCGCGGCGATGCGCGCCGCGGGGGTGAGCGCCGAACGGGACGTCATCGTGTACGACGACTGGAACGGCTGGGGCGCGGCCCGCGCCTGGTGGCTGCTGCGCTGGGCCGGCCACGAGCGGGTGCGGGCACTCGACGGCGGGCTCGCCGCGTGGACCGCGGCGGGACAGCCGCTCAGCACCGACGAGCCCGCGCCGGCCGACGGCGACTTCGTACCGCGGCCCGGAGCCATGCCACTGCTCGACGCGGACGAAGCAGCCGCCCTGGCCCGGCGCGGGCTGCTGCTGGACGCACGCGCACCCGAGCGCTACCGCGGGGACACCGAACCCGTGGACCCGGTCGCCGGCCACATCCCCGGCGCCGTCAACGCCCCCACCACGGCCAACCTCACGCCGGACGGCCAGTTCCTCCCGGTCGCCGACCTGACCGCCCGGTTCGCCGCACTCGGTGTGACGGACGGCGCCGAAGTCGGCGTCTACTGCGGCTCCGGGGTCTCCGGAGCCCACGAAGTGCTGGCCCTCGCGACAGCGGGCATCCCCGCCGCCCTCTACGTCGGCTCCTGGAGCGAGTGGTCCCACGACCCCGCCCGCCCGGTGGCGCTCGGCAGCCAACCGGGCTGACCCCCGCAGCGGGCGCACCAGGCAGGACGCACCTCCGCCGGCGCACGCCGCCGCCCCCTTGAGACCGCGCCGGCGACCCGCACGCGTAAGGGGCAGCCACCAAGCGTGGCTGCCCCTTACGGCCGTCGGCTCCCGGTCTGCGTACTCGTGCGAAGCGTTACTCCTGCTTCTTGCGGCGGCTGCCGAAGACGATCTCGTCCCAGCTCGGCACGGTGGCCCGGCGGCCGGGGCGGACGCCATCCGCTTCGGCCTGGCGGTCGGTGGTGCCGACCAGACGGTCACGGTGGCCGGCCACCGCCCTGGGCATCAGGACGTCCGCATACGCGGAACCCGCGCTGGCGGCCGGAGCGGCCTCCTCCACGGCCTCGTCCGGGGCCTCCGCGGCCGGCGCGGCGTCGGGGGAGTCCGGGGGCGCCGGGACGACCATGTCGCCCCGGAAGCTCGGCACCGCTTCGAGCAGGCTGGTGAGCGAGTCCCGCTCCTCCGGCTCGGCGCGCTCCTCCGTACGGCCCTCGGCCCCGGCCCGTTCCGTCTGGCGGTCCAGGGCCCGGTCCAGCGGGCGGTCCCTGGGCAGCCGGGCGATCCGCGGCACGAACGGGAAGCTCGGCTCCTGCGTCTGTGTGGTCGTCTCGCCGATCAGCGAACGCGCCTCGTCGTCCACCGCCTGTACCAGGCGGCGCGGCGGGTCGTACGTCCAGCTCGCCGAGTGCGGCTCACCGGCCACCCGGTAGACCAGCAGCACCTCCCAGGTGCCGTCGTCCCGGCGCCAGGAGTCCCACAGCACGGTGTCCTTCTCCGCGCCGCGCAGCAGCAGCCGCTCGGCCACCGCTTCGCCCAGTTGCGGCCCGGTGCTCTCGCCCTGCCGCCGTACGGAGGTCTTCCTGGCCCGCTCGGCCATGAAAGCACGCTCGGCCAGCACCGGACCCTCGAAGCGGCGGACCCGCTCCACCGGGATACCGGCCATCTGTGCGACCTCTTCGGCCGAGGCGCCCGCGCGTATCCGGGCCTGGATGTCACGGGGGCGCAGATGGCTCTCGACCTCGATCTCGATCTGGCCGAGACGGGCACGGTCATTGCGTACGGCGGCGCGCAGCCGCTCGTCGATGGGGAGCGTGTATTCCGTGCTGTCGGCAGCCTTGAGCACCAGTCGTGTGCCGTCGTTACTGACGGCCACGACGCGCAGTTCGGGCACGGTTACCTCCCGGGTGGTGCCTGCCGACGTCCGTTGCGTCGCTGCTCCCGTTGGACGAGTGTGGCCTGCCCGGGTACAGCGTGCCACAACCTTGCTCAGTTACCCGGCGTGTCGGCCTTAGTCGGTGACGCGCCGTTATGGGACGGTGGTCGATTGGCCACCCAGCGTGACCAATCGTAGCGCCCGGGAGCAGGGCCGGTGGGGCTCCCTTCCCATTTCGTCCGGGCGACCGGACGGGCACCGGGAGCCAGGATTTGTCACGGTACTCCATTCGGGCCACCCGAGGGTGGCTGCCGCGCCGTCGAATATCGTTCGTAGGGCGGGAGTTGAGTGACGCGTATCACATGCGTGCCGCGTGTGCGCCGGGCAAATACGGACGTACGCCTACGAACCCAGCATCCGACGGAGGGAGCCGTTGCCGAACAGGCGCCCCGGATCCAACCGGTCGCGCCGTCGCGTGAACGCGTCGAACCGCGGGTGGACCGTCCGCAGGTACTCCGCGTCCCGGCTGTGCGGCTTGCTCAGGTGCGGCCGGCCGCCACGCTCCGTCATGATCCGCTCCACGGCGGTGAAGTACTCCCGGTAGCGACGGCCCGGTACATGTGTACCGCGAGGTACGCGCTGTCCCGTCCGGACGCCGTCGACAGCGCGATGTCGACGGCCGGCGCGCGTACCTCCACCGGGAAACCGATCCGCAACGACGACCGCTCACGATGGACTTCAGTTCGCGCAGCGGCCTCGCGCGGCAGCGGCCGACGCGGGCGTCGCCCGTCGGCACGGCCGAGACGCTGCCGGCCCAGTGGCGCCACGCCCGCCCGTCCCGCTGCCGCCGACCTCGATGCCGTTGCGGCGTCGAGGTCCGTTACGCCACGTCCTTCCGCGCGGCCTGGCCGCCGTACGGCTCCCCGAGGTGGTGCCCATCGTCGCGTGCCTCCTCCCGCTGCGGCACCGGTCCCAGCCGGCGGTTCCCGAGGAACGCCACCGCGACGGCGATCACCGCCGCGGCGGCGGGCACCGCGAACGCCGCGCGGGCGCCGAACTCGTCGATCAGCCGGCCGGCGAGCCCGGCCCCGGCGGCGATGCCGGCCGTGAGTCCCGTGGAGGTCCACGTCATGCCCTCGGTCAGTTTCGCCTGCGGTACCTGCCGTTCGACCAGGCCCATCGCGGTGACCATCGTCGGGGCGATGGTCATGCCGGAGAAGAACAGCGCGACGGCCAGGAGCCACAGGTTCCCGACCAGTAGTGGCGGGATCATACTCACCGCCATCAGCGCGGTGCCCAGCAGGAACCGGCCGTTCGCGGTGCCCCTCGGGGTGAGCAGCCCGAAGACCAGGCCGGCCAGGCACGAACCGAGCGCGTACGTGGCCAGCACCACGCTCGCCAGAGCCTTGTGGCCGCGCTCCTCGGCGAAGGCGACGGTGACGACCTCCACCGCCCCGAACACCGCGCCGGTCCCGACGAACACCCCGGCCAGCACGCCCATTCCCGGCTCGCGCAGCGCCGAGCGGCCGGAGAGCCGGTCACGCGGGTGCGGCGGCGGCTCGGTGGAACGCTGCCCGGCCAGCAGCAGCACCCCGGTGCCGAGGAAGGCCACCGCCAGCAGCGGGCCCGCTTCGGGGAACCAGCCGGTGGACAGCCCGATGGCCAGGATCGGCCCGAGGATGAAGACGATCTCGTCGACCACCGACTCGAAGGAGTACGCGGTGTGCAGCAGCCCGGGGGCGCCGCGGTGGATCTCCGCCCACCTGGCCCGCACCATCGCGCCCAGGCTCGGCGTCAGCCCCGCGCACAGCACGCACACGAAGTACGTCCAGCGCGGCGCCCCCGCCCGCACCCCGACCGCCAAAAACGCGATCGCCGCCACCGTCACCGCGCACACCGGAGGCAGCACCCGCCGCTGCCCGTACCGGTCCACCAGCCGGGAGACCTGCGGCCCGCACACGGCGCCGGACAGCGCCAGGACGGCCGACAGCGCGCCCGCGAGCCCGTACTCCCCGGTCCCCTCGGAGATCATCGTCACGATGCCGATGCTCAGCATCGACAGCGGCATCCGGCCGATCAGTCCGGCGGCGGAGAACGCCCTGGTGCCCGGGGCGACGAAGATCGCACGGTAGGGACCGGTCAGGGGGCTGGTCACGGGCGGCTCCCCGGGCGGGCATACGGGTGAGGCACACTGCTGGCTCTCCACAGCTTACGAAGCGGGGCAAGCGGTTTTCGGGAGGCGGACGGCGGGCCGCCCGGCGGCGGGTGGCAGGATCGGAGGCATGGCCGATCAGCCCGATCACGTACCGACCCAAGCGCCGGTCCCTCCCGACGCTGGACCCTACGACTCCCTGCTGCTGCTCTCCTTCGGCGGCCCCGAGGGTCCGGACGACGTCGTCCCGTTCCTGGAGAACGTCACCCGCGGCCGGGGCATCCCCCGCGAGCGGCTCAAGGAGGTCGGCAGACACTATTTCCTGTTCGGCGGCGTCAGCCCGATCAACGCGCAGAACCGCGAACTGCTCGACACGATCCGGAAGGACTTCGCCGACCACGGCCTGGACCTGCCGGTGTACTGGGGCAACCGCAACTGGGCGCCGTACCTCACCGATGCCCTGCGCGAGATGAGCGACGCCGGGCACCGCCGCGTCCTGGTGCTGGCCACCAGCGCCTACGCCTCGTACTCCGGCTGCCGCCAGTACCGGGAGGACCTGGCCGCCTCGCTCGCCGTGCTGGCCGAGGAGGGCCGCCCGGTGCCGCGCGTCGACAAGCTCCGGCACTACTTCAACCACCCCGGCTTCGTCGGACCCATGACCGAGGCCACCCTGACCGCGCTCGCCGCGCTGCCCGAGGACGTACGCGACGGCGCCCGGCTCGCCTTCACCACGCACTCCATCCCCACCGCCGCGGCCGACACCTCCGGCCCGGTGCCGGGCCACGGCGACGGTGGCGCCTACGTCGCCCAGCACCTGGACACCGCCCGCGTGATCGCCGAGGCGGTACGGGAGGCCACCGGTGTGGACCGCCCCTGGGAGCTCGTCTACCAGTCCCGCAGCGGTGCCCCGCACATCCCGTGGCTGGAACCCGACATCTGCGATCACCTGGAAACGGTGCACGCGGCCGGTGCGCCCGCCGTCGTCATGGTGCCGATCGGCTTCGTCTCGGACCACATGGAGGTCAAGTACGACCTCGACACCGAGGCCGCCGCGAAGGCCGTGGAACTCGACCTGCCGGTCAGCCGCGCCGCCACGGTCGGTGCCGACCCGCGGTTCGCCGCCGCCGTGCGCGACCTCGTACTGGAACGGGCCGCGGCCGAACGCGGCCTGGACCCGCGGCGCTGCGCGCTGGGCGCCCTCGGCCCCAGCCACGACATCTGCCCCGCGGGCTGCTGTCCGGCCCGGACCCCGCTGCCCGCCGCCGCCGGAACCGACTGAGGAGTCGTATCAGATGAGCACATCGCAGACCGGAAGCACCGACAGCACGGGCGGTTCGGGTCGCGGCGAAGGCGCCGGCCCGGCCGCGGAGGACGCCGAACTGCTGGAGATCGCCCTGGAGGCCGCCCGCCGGGCGGGTGCGCTGCTGCGCGACGGCCGTCCGGCCGACCTCGGCGTCGCCGCCACCAAGACCAGCCCCATCGACGTCGTCACCGAGATGGACATCGCCGCGGAGAAGTTGATCACCTCCTACATCGGGCGGCTGCGGCCGGACGACGGCTTCCTCGGCGAGGAGGGCGCGAGCAGCGAGGGCACCAGTGGGGTGCGCTGGGTGATCGACCCGCTGGACGGCACGGTGAACTACCTCTACGGGCTGCCGTCCTGGGCGGTCAGCATCGCCGCCGAGCGGGACGGGGTGACGGTGGCAGGCGTCGTGGAGGCGCCGATGCGCGGCGAGACCTACCAGGCGGTACTGGGCGGGGGCGCATTCGTCAACGGCCGGCCGGCCCACTGCCGGCCCGCGCCGGACTTCTCCCACGCCCTGGTCGCCACCGGCTTCGGGTACCTCGCCGAGCGCCGGGCCGCGCAGGCCGAGGTGGTCCGGGTGGTCCTGCCGAAGGTGCGCGACATCCGGCGGGCCGGCTCGGCCGCGATCGACCTGGCCGACATCGGCTGCGGACGGCTGGACGCGTACTACGAGCGCGGGCTCAACCCCTGGGACCTGGCCGCCGGGGCGCTCTTCGCCCGCGAGGCGGGCGTGCTCACCGGCGGACGGCCCGGTCAGCCGGCCTCCGGCGAACTGGTCGTGGCGGCCCCGCCGGGGCTCTTCGAGCCGCTCCAGGAGCTGCTGGACGGGCTCGGCGCCTGGCACGACTGAGCACGGCCCAGGGCCTGTCTGACGCATCCCGTCTGCCCCGCGGTGCCTGGCATGCACGCCCGCCGCGTTGTCGGGATCGTCGGAGCAGGCCCACTACGCCCATTGCGAGGGCGGACGGCGCCATGTGTCAGACAGGCCCTGGCGCGATCACCAGGCGCCTGACCTCCGCGCGTAGACATGCGAACGCCCCGGCACCGTCCTTCGGTGGCCGGGGCGTGCGGCTCGGGTCGGCCCGGTTGGCTCAGGCGGCCTTGGGCCGTACGTCCACGCCGTGCTCCGCCGCGAGGCGGCGCAGGTCGTCCAGCTCACCCTGTTCGACCTCGGCGAGGAAGTCGTCCCCGGTCTCCCTGGCCCGGCGCAGGTCGGACTCCGTCGCGTGTATGCGCTGGAGGATTCCCGTGGTGAACGCGTCCATTGCGGCCCCTCGTCGTCTCCGTTGACACGGGGTTGTGTCAAGACCCCGGCCGCACACAAAGGCGCGGCAAGGCGTGGTGGTTTGGGTGTGCATTCGTCCTCCCCACCGCGCCGCGAAAGGAAACCTTCCCGGCAGCGGGGAAATTCCGCGGGTTTCGCCCGTACCCCTCCCTTACCGGTCCCTTACTGCCGGTTTACGGGCGCCCGGTGCAGGATGGACCAGGGTTCCCACAGCTCACGGAAGGAACAGCGCCTTGCGCGTACTGGTCGTCGAGGACGAGCAACTGCTCGCCGATGCGGTCGCCACCGGACTGCGCCGCGAGGCCATGGCCGTCGACGTGGTGTACGACGGCGGCGCCGCCCTGGAGCGGATCGGCGTCAACGACTACGACGTGGTGGTCCTCGACCGCGACCTTCCGGTGGTGCACGGCGACGAGGTGTGCCGGCAGATCATCGGGCTCGGCCTGCCCACCCGGGTGCTGATGCTCACCGCCGCCGGCGACGTGAGCGACCGGGTGGAGGGCCTGGAACTGGGCGCCGACGACTACCTGCCCAAGCCCTTCGCTTTCACCGAGCTGACCGCCCGCGTACGGGCCCTCGGCCGCCGTACCACCGCCGCTCTCCCCCCGGTCCTCGAACGCTCCGGCATCCGGCTGGACCCCAACCGCCGCGAGGTGTTCCGGGAGGACCAGGAGGTGCACCTGGCGCCCAAGGAGTTCGCCGTACTGGAGGTCCTGATGCGCAGCGAGGGCTCGGTGGTCTCCGCCGAGCAGTTGCTGGAGAAGGCCTGGGACGAGAACACCGACCCGTTCACCAACGTGGTGCGCGTCACCGTGATGACACTGCGCCGCAAGCTCGGCGAACCCCCGGTGATCGTCACCGTGCCGGGTTCCGGCTACCGGATCTGATCCGCCGTGGCCTCACCGTCCCCGAACTCCCCGCACCCCTCGGCGACCCCGCCGCCCGCCAAGCCGCCGGCCCCGCCCAGGCCGTCGTGGGACCCGCAGCCGACCGACAGCCCGCCGCCCTGGCTGCGGCCGACCATCCGGATACGGCTCACCGTGCTGTACGGCGGCATGTTCCTGATCGCCGGTGTGCTGCTGCTGTGGATCATCTACCTGCTCGCCGCGCAGGCCCTGCACCAGGGCAACGCGCCACTGTTCAAGATCACCTCCGGCCAGGTGACCATCACCAGCGACAACTGCCCGGGCCTGATCGGCCAGAGCCTGTCGTCCGAGCAGTTCAACCAGACGCTCGACCGCTGCATGGACACCCAGCGCGAGCTGGCGCTGCACACCCTGCTCCAGCGCTCGCTGATGGCCCTGATAGGGCTCGCCGTGGTGGCCTTCGCCTTCGGCTACGTGATGGCCGGGCGGGTGCTCGCGCCGCTCGGCCGGATCACCAGGACCGCCCGTGGTGTGGTCGGGTCCGACCTCAAGCGGCGGATCGAGCTGGACGGCCCGGACGACGAGCTCAAGGAGCTGGCGGACACCTTCGACGAGATGCTGGACCGTCTTGAACGCTCCTTCGACGCCCAGCGCCGGTTCGTCGCCAACGCCTCGCACGAGCTGCGCACCCCGCTGGCGATCAACCGCACCCTGCTCGAGGTGCAGCTCGCCGACCCGGACGTCTCCCCGGACCTGCACCAGCTCGGGCGGACCCTGCTGGCCACCAACGAACGGAGCGAGCAGTTGGTGGAGGGCCTGCTGCTGCTCGCCCGCAGCGACAACGAGATCGTGGACCGCAAGGCCGTGGACCTGGCCGAGGCGGCCTCCCAGGCGCTCGACCAGACCCGGGCCGAGGCCCAGTCCAAGGGCGTGGAGCTGCGCGCCGACCTGACCGAGGCGGTCGTCCAGGGAAACGGCGTGCTGCTGGAGCGGATCGCCCTGAACCTGGTGCAGAACGCCGTGCGCTACAACGTCCCCGAGGACGGGTGGGTGCAGGTGCGCACGACGGTCGAGGGCGGGCAGGCGGTGCTCGCCGTGGTCAACACCGGCCCGGTGGTCCCCGCGTACGAGATCGACAACCTCTTCGAACCGTTCCGGCGGCTGCGCACCGAGCGCACCGGCAGCGACCGGGGGGTCGGTCTGGGGCTGTCCATCGCCCGCTCGGTGGCGCGCGCGCACGGCGGGGTGATCACCGCGGAGCCGCGGGAGGGAGGCGGCCTGGTCATGCGGGTCGCGATCCCCCTGTGAATTCCGGGTGAATGCTCCTCGGGGGATGTGAGGCCGGTCACGCCGCAATGGCGTCCGCGGTCGGCCGCGCCCGGGGTGTGTTCGCTTTGCGAGTAATTTACGAGTCTGCTCCCCGCCGGGACGGGCTGTGACCGATCGCACACGTGGCTTCGCCAGCGTGTACGCTCGGTGAGCGCCGAGGCATGGGAAACGACCGGAAAATCCATGTTTCCCCAGGTCATGATCACGGGAAGTACACGTGCAGGCATCCGTGGCGGACAACTTTCGGACCGCCACTGATCATGATCGGCCACTCGTACGATCACCTCTTCGGGGGCCTCGTCGGGTGTCGATTGAGTAACAGGCCTTGATGTGAGGCAAAATCTCCGCCTCGGGTCGGGCACAAGTCCGGCCTCCCGCGCGTTACGTGCGCTGGAGACACCTCAGACACCCACAGGGGGAGAGCGAATATGGCTACGGATTACGACACCCCACGCAAGACCGACGACGACGTCAACGAGGACAGCATCGAGGAACTGAAGGCCCGGCGGAACGAGAAGTCCACCTCCGCCGTCGACGTCGACGAGTTCGACCAGGCCGAGTCCCTCGAGCTGCCCGGCGCCGACCTCTCCAACGAGGAACTGTCGGTCCGCGTGCTGCCCCGCCAGGCGGACGAGTTCACCTGCATGAGCTGCTTCCTGGTGCACCACCGGAGCCAACTGGCCTCGGAGAAGAACGGCAACCCGATCTGCCGCGACTGCGCGGCCTGATCGCGGCGCGCCGTGACCGGCTCGCCGCAAGGCCATGAGGACGCCGAGCGAGGCCCTGCGGCCTCGCTCGCGGCCATCCGCGCCCGCGCATTCACCCGGGGTCTGACCAGCGGTGCCCGCACCGGCGGCCAGCTGGCCCGGGCCGGTATGGGCACGGTCGCCGAGCGGTTGGCCGAGACGGCACCGCGCATACCGGTGCGCGACCTGGCGACCCTGCGCGCGCAGTTCCCGGGACTCGGCCCGGAGGACATGGCCGACCGCCTGGTGGCCGCCGCCGTCAAGGCCACGATGACCGTCGGCGCCGGCGTGGGCGCCGCCGCGATGCTGCCCGTCCCGCCCGCGATGCCCACCGAACTCGCCACCGAGACCCTCGGCGTCGCCGTCGTCGAGTACAAACTGATCGCCGAGCTCCACGAGGTCTACGGAGTACGGGCACCCGGCACCGCCCGGGAGCGCGCCACTGCCTATCTGTGGTCGTGGACCGAACAGCGCGGCATCAACCTGCTGCGACTGTCGACCGTCGGTGTGGCCCTCGGCAGCAGGGTGCGCAACCAGACGCGTCAGCGGCTGCTGCGCCGGACCCTGCGGCACACCCCCGCCCTGACCCCGTTCCTGGTCGGCGCGGCCGTCGGCGCGATGATGAACCGGCGCGACACCCGCAAGCTCGCCGAGGCGGTACGACAGGATCTGCGGGCCGCCCAGCGCCCCTGGGACGACGCGAGCGACCCTGCCACCCGCGCGACCCCGCTGGCCCGGGACGACGCGAACACCCCGGAGGCACTGTGGGACAAGCGGACTCCCAAGCCGCCCGAGCCCGGCTGACCCGCGCGGCTACTGCGTCCGAGCACCCCCGACCGCGGCCAGCGCCTCCGCCAGCCGCTGCGGCGACCGCGTCGACAGGTAGACATACGGTGTCGGGTCCGCCGGATCGGTCACCTCCACCTTCAGCGCGGTCGGCACGTACGAGCGCAGCAGCATGAACGCCCGCGGGTCCGCCTTGTGCGACCGCCAGGCCGCTGCCTCCGCCGCGTCCAGCACCACGGCCTCGCCCAGTGCCGTCACCGGAATCCGCGCCTTGCCGGCCACCAGCGAACCGGCCACCACCCGGATCCGCGCGGACCCGTACGAGCTGACCAGCATCATCGCCAGGGCGGCCCCGCCCACCAGTCCCGCCAGCATCGGCAGCGGCCCGAGCGGGAAGACGATCAGCGCCACCGACACTCCCACTCCGACCGCCAGCGCCCACCAGGAGCGCGGCACGGTGAGGCGTTCGTCGTAGGGCTGCGGCATGGCGGAGACGGCACCAGAAGACATGGCACCAGAGTGCCATGCGCCCCCCGGTCGTCTGCCGCGCGGCCGCGCCACCGCCCGGGTGACCCGCGGCGCGTACGAGTGCCACCGGGGCAAGGACGACTTCTTCCGGGCCGCCGACCGTCCGGTGCGCGGCACCGAACCGGTACCCGCCGGCCCGGTGCCCGCCGGCGGCATACGGTCCCCAGGGGCAACGGACGCGGGAGGGGAAAGGATCCCGCAGGAGGGTAGGGTCTCCGGCGTGAGTGCAGCCACGACACCCCCGGGCGCCGGACCGCAGGGCCTCGTTCCGCCCCCCGACGCCGTCGCGCCCGCGCGGCATCCCGACGCACCCGCGCCGGGAGAACTCCTCGGCGCACACTACGACCAGTGCTTCGGCTGCGGCCAGAGCCAGCCGCACGGGCTGCACCTGGCGGCCAGGGCGGGCGAGGGCGTCAGCGTCACCGCCGAGTTCACCGTGCGGCCCGCTCACCAGGGCGCCCCCGGACTGGCCCACGGCGGCGTGCTGGTCTCCGCGCTCGACGAGACCCTGGGCTCGCTGAACTGGCTGCTGCGCACCATCGCCGTCACCGGCCGGCTGGAGACCGACTTCCTGCGTCCGGTGCCGGTCGGCGCCACCCTCCACCTGTCGGCGCGCTGCACCGCGGTCGCGGGCCGCAAGATCTACAGCACCGCCGAGGGCCGGACAGGAGGCCCCGACGGGCCGGTCGCGGTCCGCGCCGACGCGCTGTTCATCCAGGTCAAACTCGACCACTTCACCGCGCACGGCCGCCCCGAGGAGATCAAGGCCGCGATGGCCGACCCCGACCAGCTCAAGGTCGCGCGCGCCTTCGAGGTGAACCCGTGAGCGCCGTACGCCCCCCCGTCGACATACTGCTGCGGCGGCTGGACGACTCCGTGTCCGTACCGTCGTACGCCCACCCCGGAGACGCCGGCGTGGACCTGATCACCACCGAGGCCGCCGAACTCGCACCCGGCGAGCGGACCGCGCTGCCCACCGGAATCGCGCTCGCGCTGCCCGACGGATACGCCGCCTTCGTGCATCCGCGGTCCGGCCTTGCCGCGCGCTGCGGGGTGGCCCTCGTGAATGCCCCGGGAACGGTGGATGCCGGGTACCGTGGAGAGATCAAGGTGATCGTGGTCAATCTCGATCCGCGCGAGACAGTCAGGTTCGAGCGCGGCGACCGGATCGCCCAACTGGTCGTCCAGCAGGTCGAGCGGATTCGCTTCCACGAAGTGGCGGAGCTGCCCGGCTCTGCCAGGGCCGCGGGGGGCTTCGGCTCCACGGGGGGTCACGCCGCGGTGGAGACGCCGTCGGCGGGCACGTCCACATACGGATACGCATCGGTCGTCAGCGACCGGGAAGGACAGTGACCGTGTTCCGTCGTCGCAAGGAGCGCGAAGACGCCATCGACGAGTTCGACGAGGCGAAGGGCCAGGACGAGTCGGCCGCCGGCGTGCCGGGGTCGGACGAGGTGTCCCGGTACAACCTTCCGCCCGCCCCGCGGCCCGACGGCCCCTGGGACGTGAGCGAGGTCAAGCAGCCCGGCGACGGCCGGGTCGACCTGGGCGGCCTGTTCGTCCCCGGAGTCGACGGCATGGAGCTGCGGGTGGAGGTTGCCGGCGAGTCCATCGTCGCCGCGACCGTGGTGCTGCGGGACAGCGCCGTCCAGCTCCAGGCGTTCGCCGCCCCCAAGTCCGAAGGCATCTGGGGCGAGGTGCGCGAGGAGATCGCCTCCGGCATCACCCAGCAGGGTGGCATCGTCGACGAGGTGGAGGGTCCGCTCGGGTGGGAGCTGCGGGCGCAGGTGCCGGTGCAGTTGCCCGACGGCACCAACGGCGTCCAGCTCGTGCGGTTCGTCGGCTGCGACGGTCCGCGCTGGTTCCTGCGCGGCGTGATCTCCGGTCAGGGCGCGGTGCAGCCGGCCGCCGCCGGCGTACTGGAGGCCGTTTTCCGCGACACGGTGGTGGTACGCGGCGAGGCCCCGATGGCGCCCCGCGACCCCGTCGTCCTCAAGCTCCCGAACGACGCGCAGATGGTCCCGGACGGCACGGTGCCCGACCAGGGCGAGCCCTCCAGGTTCGGCGACGGCATCGACCCGATGCGACGGGGGCCGGAGATCACGGAACTCCACTGAGCGGGCGCCCGCCTGACTCCCTTCTTCCTCTGCTCGCGCCCGGCTCCCCCCCCGTCCGGGAGGAGCCGGGCACGCGTGGGGGGAATCCCGCGGGGTGGCCGCTTCGCACCCTGGTTCTGTCAGCGGTGGCCGGTACCCTTGCGCATATGAGTGGTGCCATCCGTTCCGACCGACCCGCGGGTCGTTTCCGCCGTATGCTCGACCGCCTGTCCTCCTCGCAGGAGGAGCTGCACTCCGAGGAGCTGCGGCAGGAGGCGAAGGCTGTCGGCTGCATCCGGATCAGCGACTGCTCCGACCGCCAGATAGTGACCGTCACCGGTACGCTGCGCACGGTCACGCTCCGTCCTCGGGCCGGCGTGCCCGCGCTGGAAGCCGAACTGTTCGACGGGTCCGCCGCGCTGGACGTCGTATGGCTCGGTCGCCGCAGTATCACCGGCATAGAGCCCGGCCGCCGGATCATCGCCTCCGGCCGGGTCTCCATGAACCGGGGCCGTCCGGTGCTGTTCAACCCCAAGTACGAGCTGCGTCCGGTCGGACAGGAGTAACAGGTGGCGTCAATCGACAATCCGGACACCGACACGCCCGCGGGCGTGCACGTGGACAAGTCCACCGGCGCGGACGCGCCCGCGGACACCGCAGACGTCGCAGCCCAGGCCGAGGCACGGGCGGTGACCGAGGCCGCGCTGTTCGCGGCGTTCGGCGGGGTGCGGGGCATGGTGGAGACCACCGTCCCCGGCCTGGTGTTCGTGGCGATCTACACGGTCAACCGGGACATCAAGACCTCCGCGGTCGCCGCGCTCGTGCTCTCCGTGGTGATGGGCGCGGCCCGGCTCGCCCGCCGGGACACCCTCAAGCACGCGTTCAGCGGGGTCTTCGGCGTCGCCTTCGGCGCGGTCTTCGCGATGATGTCCGGGAACGCGAAGAACTTCTACCTGCCCGGCATGCTCTACACCCTGGGCCTGGCCATCGCCTACCTGGTGTCGGCCGCGCTGGGCTTCCCGCTGCTCGGCCTGATCCTCGGCCCGGTCTTCAGGGAGAACCTGTCCTGGCGCAAGCGCAACCCGGGACGGCTCAAGGCGTACACCAAGGCGAGCTGGGCCTGGGGCCTGATCCTGCTCGCGAAGTCCGCGATCCTCTTCCCGCTCTACTGGTGGGGCAACGCCACGCAGCTCGGCTGGGTCAAGGTGGCCCTGGGCATTCCGCCCTTCCTGCTGTCGGTCTACCTCACCTGGATCTTCCTGGTGAAGGCACCGCCGCCGATCGATGTGATCGCGGAGATGGAGGCGGCGGAGAAGGCGAAGAAGACCGGCGCCTCGGCCCCCTGACCGCCACCGCCCGCCGACCTGCCGCGGGGCC
>NZ_DATDBG010000277.1:0-3283 GCF_036524955.1 Streptomyces sp. | reverse complement strand
GGGCGCCACATGCCTGGCCATGCAGCCGGCCCGGCGTCCAGTGTCACGAGAAGCTGGAGCCATGGACGGAGCTGAGGGCGAAGTACCACTGTCCGGCGGCCGGATCACCCCGGGCGTGGTCCGTGTCGGCGATACGGTGCGTGCTCGGCCGCCAAGTCCGCAACGCCCTCTGGTGGCGCCGGCACCTCGTCCGGGGGTGGCTGCCGGGCCCGTCGTCCGGTCCGGCGGCCGGGTCTTCCGGCCGCTCACATGCCCTGTCCGGTCCGGCAGCCGGGTCTTCCGGTTGTCGGAATGCTCCCGACGGGTCCGGCGGGGGGCTGAGGTGGAGTGGGGGATCAGGCGTCCGCTGCTTGGCGGACGCGGCGGGACGGGGTGAAGGCGTAGAGGTCGAGGACGGGTGGCGGGTCGGCGAGGCCGGGGCCGCCGGCGCGGATCCAGGCGGCGATGTCGGCCGTGGCGTCCGGGTCGTTGACGAGGCCGAGCCAGACAGGGCGACCGCCGGCCGCGCGGCCGGCGGCGGAGGGCTGGATGACGACGATGTTCGCCCGTTCGCAGGCGTCCAGGCAGTCGGAGACCCGTACTCCGGCCAGTCCGTCCAGAGCCTCGCGAATATCGGTGAGTTGGGCGGCGTGGTCCAGGCCGGGGACCTTCCGGGAGGTGCCGCAGCAGCACCCGCGGCAGACGGTCACCCGGGGCGGCGAGGCCGGCTCGGCCCCGCTCCCGCCCGCGCCGCGTCTGCCCGCGCTGCCTCTGCCCGTGTCGGCCCCGCTCGCGCCCCCGCCGCCCCCGCGGGGCGTACGGCGGCTCACCGGCCGCCGCCGACCGGGCTCGCGGTCGCGTCGCCGGAGACGCCGCCGACCGGGCTCCCGGCGACCTCGCCGGAGACGCCTGCCTTCGGCAACCCGCGCCGCCACGCCGAGGCCCGCAGCAGCCGCAGCCCGTTGAGGCCGACGATGACCGTGGAGCCCTCGTGGCCCGCCACGCCGAGCGGCAGCGGCAGGTAGCCGACCAGGTCCCACACGATCAGGCCGGTGATGAAGGCGGAGGCGATCACCAGGTTGGCGACCACCAGCCTGCGGGCCCGCCGGGAGAGGGCCACCACCGCCGGGACGGTGGCGAGTTCGTCGCGTACGACGACCGCGTCCGCCGTCTCCAGCGCCAGGTCCGATCCCGCCTGGCCCATCGCCACGCCCATGTGCGCGGCGGCCAGTGCGGGGGCGTCGTTGACGCCGTCGCCGACCACCAGCGTGCGGTGTCCCGCGGCGGCGAGTTCCCGTACCGCCGCGACCTTGTCCTGGGGGAGCAGGCCGGCCCGTACGTCCTCGATACCGACCTCGGCCGCCAGCCGGCGGGCGGCGCGGTCGTTGTCGCCGGTGAGCAGTACGGGCGCGGCGCCGGTCAGTTCGCGGACCCGCGCCACCGCCTCGGCCGCGCCCGGCCGGAGCCGGTCGGTGATGCCCAGCACGGCGACCGGGACGTCGTCCACGGCCACGACCACCGCCGTACGCCCGGCGGCCTCCAGCTCCGACACGGCCCTGGCCGCCTCGCCGACGGGGACGAGGTGCGCGGGGCTGCCGACCTGGACCCGGTGCCCGTCCACGGTCGCGGTGACGCCCCGGCCCGGCGTGGAGGTGAACTCCTCGACCCGGCCCGGCTTCACCCCGCGCTCGGTGGCCGCCGCCAGGACGGCGCGCGCCAGCGGGTGCTCGGAGCGCTCCTCCGCGCCCGCCGCCAGCCGCAGCACGCCCGCCTCGTCGAGCCCCGAGCCGGAGCCGGCCCCGGAACCCGAGTTCGCCAGCACCCGCACCTCCGCGACCCGCGGCGTCCCCTCGGTCAGCGTTCCGGTCTTGTCGAACGCCACCCGGTCGCTCTCCCCCAACTGCTCCATCACCACCGCGGACTTCACCAGCACGCCGTGCCGCCCCGCGTTCGCGATGGCCGACAGCAGCGGCGGCATGGTGGCCAGCACCACCGCGCACGGCGACGCCACGATCATGAAGGTCATCGCCCGCAGCAGCGCGTCCTGCACCGCCTCGCCGAACGCGAGCGGCAGGAAGAAGACGAGCAGCGTGGCGACGACCACGCCGACCGAGTACCGCTGTTCGACCTTCTCGATGAAGAGCTGTGTGGGGGCCTTGGTCTCGCTGGCCTGCTCCACCAGCGTCACGATCCGTGCCACCACCGAGTCCGCGGCGGGCCGGTCCACCCGTACCCGCAGCGCGCCCGCGCCGTTGAGGGTTCCGGCGAACACCTCGTCGCCGGGCAGCTTGGGCACCGGCAGCGGCTCGCCGGTGATCGTGGCCTGGTCGACGTCGCTCGCCCCGTCGACCACCACGCCGTCCGCGCCGATCCGCTCGCCGGGCCGTACGAGGATCTCGTCGCCGACCGCGAGGACCGCGGTGTCCACGAGCTCCTCGTCGCCGCCGGCGGTCAGTCGTACCGCCTGTTCGGGCGCCAGGTCCAGCAGCCCGCGTACCGAGTCGGCGGTCCGCTGGGTGGCGAACGCCTCCAGGGCCCCGGAGGTGGCGAAGATGACGATCAGCAGGCCGCCGTCCAGCACCTGCCCGATCGAGGCGGCGCCGATCGCCGCCACCACCATCAGCAGGTCGACGTCCAGGCTCTTCTCCCGCAGCGCCTGGACGCCCGCCCAGGCGGGTTCCCAGCCGCCCGCCGCGTAGCAGGCCAGGTACAGCGTCCACCACAGCCAGTCCGGCGCCCCGCCGAACTGCGCGGCGATCCCGAGGCCGAACAGTACGGTCGACGCCGCCGCCCACCGCACCTCGGCGAGCGCCCACAGCCGGGTCCGCCGCGCGCGTGCCACCGCCGGCCGCGCGGCGGACCCGGGCGCGGTGGCCGTCGGTGGTGCGGTCCGGGGTTCGGCCGTGGCCGTGGGGCCAGGTGCAGGCGCCATGTGTGATCACTCCATTGCGTCGTGGTGCGTCGTGGTGCGGTGCGCTGGGCGCGCGTCGCGCGGTGTGCGGCGCGTCGTGGCGTGTTCGCGGTGTGGTGGTGCGCGGCGGTGCGCGGTGGTGTGCGTCGGGTGCGGGAGGCACGGCCCGACTGGGCGTCGACCTCCCATGGACGCTGCGCGGGCGCCGTCGGCCGCGGTGGGGATGTGGAACCGGGGGATGGGATGCCCGGGGTCCACCCGACCACGATACATGCCTATCTGCGTTCATGCGAATATATGCGGGTGGAGGGGATTTCGCTGCGGCGCGGTACGGGCGGACGGCGCCGGGCCTCCGCCGCGTCACCGCGCCTGCCGCGTCACGGCCTGCCCGTA
>NZ_DATDBG010000276.1:0-6291 GCF_036524955.1 Streptomyces sp. | reverse complement strand
AAAGCGGCGTCCGCCCTTGCTCCGTATCGGCGGCCCGCCTATACAAAGGGCGCCCGGTAGACGAACGACGGGAACGGGTCCGCCGTAGCCCGCTGCCACGCCCGCCTGACCTCGTCCGGGGCCAGCGCGCGAGCCCGGGCGAAGGCAGTGAGGCAGGCTGCGTGGACATCGGTCTGTTCGGCGCGCCGGGTGAGGGCGAGCAGGTGGCGCAGGGCGCGGACGGCGTCATCGGATCGGCCCGCGGTGAGGTGGGCCTCGGCCATCATGCGGAGGGTGTCGGCGAGGTCCGTGAGGATGGCGGCGAGCGCGGCTTCGTATGCGTACGACCCCGGGTCGGCGTCCTCCATGAGCTCCCGCAGGACAGTCTCGGCCTCCTCGTAACAGGCCAGCGCCCCCGCTTCGTCCCCGGTACGGCGCAGGGCACGGGCGAGGGTTCTCAGGCGCTGGGCGGTCAGGGACTGGTAGGTGTCCCAGTCGGACTCCGCCAGCCGGCGGGTGATCGCCAGGGCCTCGCGCGCGTTGGCCACCGCGTCGTCCCCGCCGCCTGCGCCGCGCTGCCGGATGCTGAGGTTGGCCAGCGTCCGGGCCAGGTCTGGTTCATAAGCCTGGGGATGTCGCCCGGCGGCACGACGGTAGGCGGCAACGCTCCGCTCGGTGGCCTCGACGGCCTGGCGGCGGGCGCCATCGTGCCAGTGGCGGAAGGCCAGGTCGTCCAGGGCCCGGGCGAGCCGCGGCTCGTAGGCGTCGGGCCGGGTGCCGGTCAGCCGGGCGCACAGGTCGGCCAGCTCCCGCAGAGCCAGCTGCTCTCCGGCGGGCGCGTCCAGCCTGCCGAGGTGGTGGGCCAGGCACTCCAGTGCCAGGACGAGCCAGGGCTCGCCGGTGGCCGGATCTCGCTCGGCCAGAGTGCGGCACACAGCCACGGCCTGCTCGGCGGTCTCCCGTGCCCGGGAAAGGTCGCCGGTCGCGCCGTGGCACCAGGCCAGGTCGGTCAGGAGCCGGACGCGCAGCGGCAGGATCTCGGGGTAGAGACGCAGGACGGGGCTGTCGCACCACTCCCGGGCGTCCGCGCCGGTCTCGACGGCCTCGTCGCACCGGCCCAGGGCGCGCAGTCCGCCGGTCAGCTCGATCAGCACGCGGACCTGCACCATCCGGACGCGCAGTAGCTGCCGCAGGGACATGTCCCGCATCGGCACGGCGCACTCCTGGTAGGCGGTCACGGACTCCGCCACGCGGCCGAGGCGGCCCAGCACCCAGGCGCACGTGCGCTGGGCACCGACGAGGTTCTCCAGCGGTCTGTCCCTGCGCCGGGGCATGGTGTGCCGGTACGCCGCCACGCATTCCCGGGCCACGGTCAGGGCCTCGTCGAGCCAGTCCGTCTCCGCCAGGGCCAGCGCGCGGACGTGGAGGGTGTAGGCGGTCTGCGTCGGGGACGGACGGGCGCCAGGGACGGCCAGGGACTCGTCCGCAACGGCGAGCGCCTCCTCGTAACGGCCGTTCAAAAGCAGTGCGTTGGCATACAGGGCAAGGGCGCGGGCCAGGCCATCCCGGTGACGCCGGCGGGGGCGCCCGCGGGTCACAAGGGCGCGGTACACCGCGACGGCCTCCTCGCCCCATGCGAGCCGCCGCGCTGCCGGCTGCGGCCGTACCAGCACCCACCGGGGCGCGAGGCACCGCAGCAGCGCGGCCCCGAGCAGCGGCCCACCCGCCCGTGTGCTGACCCGGGCCAGCGCACGCGGCAGCAGGATCCGCACAGCCCCCATCCGCTCCTCCTCACCCCTCACAGGAATGACGGCCGGGCCCCCGCCCTGGTTGCGCGCCGGAGCCGGAGTGAGGCAGTGCAGGTCGCGTCCTTGGTACTCGGCCGCTTTCTCGGCGCACTCGTCGCTCTCTTCGTCCCCGGCAAAACAATGAGCCGCGACGGGGATGTCGGCGGCCCGACCACGCCGATCTCGTGTGGTGACCTGCGCGGATTCAGCGGCGGGTTTCCGGCTCGCGCAACAGTGCCGCACCCCTTGGCGCAACCGACAGGCGCAGCACTTGGCGCAACAGAGGTGCAGGGCCCGGGGTGTCAGCGGTCCACGACCGGGAGGCCGGCCAAGCCGGACTCGAGCATGATGCGGTACTCGGACGATACGTGCACCCGGACTCCTGGTAGTACTGGCAAGCCTGGACATGCCCCTCTCCTACCAGGAGTCCTTCACCTTCCCGGCGAACCGCCCACCGATCGAGCGCGCGGGGGCCGTTCGCGTCGTCCGGAGGTTCCGCCCGGCACCTGACACCTTTTGCCGACGCCGTCGACGAAGGGGCGTCAGTGGTGGTGGCCGTGCCGGCCGAGGGTCTCCACGGGGGTCGCGCCGGGGCGGGTCCACTGCGGCACGGGCCGGCTGGTCGGGCCCCAGGTGGCGACGCCGTCGGCGTCCGAGCGCCAGTACCAGCAGGCCTGGCGGCCCTCGGACGGGTGCCCCTCGCGGACATCGCCGATCACGGGCCAGCCCTCGGGGTTGTCCTCCCACGCCTCGCCGCGGCCGTAGGGCGTCATGTCGAGCAGGCCGAGGGACCCGTTGACCGGCTCATTGCCACGGCCCGTCGTGGAGTAGGTGAGGAACACGCGGTCGCCGTCGCGCAGGAAACAGACGATGTGCCCCATTCCTCCACCGACCGGTGCCTCCACGCCCCGTACCGAGTACCAGGGCTGGGTGTAACCCATGAACTCGACGTAGGGGGCCACCTCGTCCCACGGGCCCGAGGTCAGGACGGCGAACGAGACGCCCCGGGCGTTGAGGTAGACGGCGTCCTTCACGTGCCAGGCCGTGGTAGTGCAGCCCTCGCACTGCCCCTGGTACGGCGCGCCGTCGTACCACATGTGCTGGTAGACCACGAGCTCCTCGCGGCCCTGGAACAGGTCCAGGAACGGGACCGGCCCGTCAACGCCGGTGACCTCGACCGTCCCGTCGAGCTCCACCATCGGCAGCCGCCGCCGGGCCGCGGCGATCGCGTCGCCCTCACGGGTGTGCGCCTTCTCGCGGGCCAGCAGTTCCTCGCGCGCCGCCTGCCAGGTGGCCAGGTCGACGACTGGCGGCTTGCCGGGGAGGTTGCTGCTCGCGTTGCCGGGCGTGGTCGTCATGGTGTCCTCCGTGGTGTCTCGTGCCGGGCAGCGTCGTACGACGTCCTACGACGCTCACCAGAACAGACTCGCGACCCGGCCGGAACTCATCGCGGCAGGGGGCGCCCCCGGCCGAGCCTGCACGGACCACGTCGGGCTGACAAGTTCACAGGCGCGCTCTCAGGGGGCCTGGCCTCTGATTTCTTCAGCCGCACCGGGCGTGTCCCGCATACGACCGCTCACCATCACTTCGCCTCGCCGCCGGACAGGACGGCAGCAGCCGGCCCTGGTAAGCGGGGAGAGCATCACCGTCCGCGGTGCAGCGGGTCAGCGTCGCGTCATGCAGGCTCAGCTGCCAACGGTGCGGCCGGTCTGCGCCCACCGGCCGTCTTGAGTGACCCCGAAGCTGAGCCGCCAGGGCTTGTGCCCCTCGGCTTCGCAGTCGGCCCACAGCCTGATCGTCGCGTTCTGGTACTGCCGCCGTCAGCGGACCCGACCCTCCCGGAACCGGTTCGTCTTGCGTTCGGCTTCGGCAGCGGCCGCCGCCTCCGCGGCCTTCCCCGCCTCGCACCGCCCATTGGCCGCTGCCCCCTCATCGCCACCCGCGGCGGCATCGAACTCACCGCCTGCGCCAAGGCGGTACGCCTCCACCGGTGCAAAACCGGCAACCACCACCAGCGGCACGCACCGGCCCACCCGCAGTCCGACCAGCATGATCCGCACTCCGAAACACTGACACGACCACACCGAAGCCCTACCGGCGAACCCCCACAGATCATCACGACCGGACGGCCGCCTGGTCCGACGGTTTGACCCGCTGTGCGCCCCGGTCCGACCCCTCCGGTTGCTAGACTGCAGCGGGCGTTGACCGTTTGTTGAGGAGAGCCCAGACATGGTGGTGGACGACGACATCTCCGGGTGATGCCCGGATCCGACAGGCCGCCGGCCGGTGCCCAGGAGCGCCGCCGCAGTGGCCTCGCAGTCGTCCCCACTATTTCGTATGTCTGCCGGGGCAGAGGTGTCTCTTCCCTGTCCCCTCCCCACGAGGTCGCCTTCATGTCCGACGCTTCCATCGTCTGCTCGAACCTGTCCTTCACCTGGCCCGACGACACGCCCGTCTTCCAGGACCTGTCCTTCACCGTCGGCACCGGCCGTACGGGCCTCGTCGCGCCCAACGGCTCCGGCAAGAGCACCCTGCTCAAGCTGATCGCCGGTGAACTGCGGCCCGGCACCGGGGTGATGTCCGTGGCGGGCACCCTCGGCTTCCTCCCGCAGTGCCTCCCCCTGACTGGCGAACTCACCGTGGCCGAGGTACTGGGCGTCGCCGCCGTGATCCGCGCCCTGGACGCCGTGGAGTCCGGCGATGTGAGCGAGGAGCACTTCACGACCATCGGCGATGACTGGGACGTCGAGGAACGCACTCACGCCCAGTTGGACCGCCTCGGCCTGACCGGCCTCGCCCTGGACCGGAGTCTGAGCACCCTCAGCGGCGGCCAGGTCATCTCCCTCGGCCTCGCGGCGCAGCTGCTGAAGCGGCCTGACGTGCTGCTGCTCGACGAGCCCACGAACAACCTTGACCTCGACGCCCGGCACAAGCTCTACGACGTGCTGGAGGACTTCAACGGCTGCCTGCTCCTGGTCAGCCACGACCGGGCTCTGCTCGACCGTATGGACCGGATCGCCGAACTCGACCGCGGTGAACTGCGCTTCTACGGCGGCAACTTCGCCGAGTACGAGGAGGCCGTGCGGGCCGGGCAGGAGGTCGCCGAGAAGAACGTGCGCAACGCCGAACACGAGCTGAAGCGGGAGAAGCGGGAGATGCAGCAGGCCCGCGAACGCGCCGAGCGCCGCGCGAGCAACGCCGCCCGCAACCTGAAGAACGCCGGCTTGCCCCGTATCTTCGCCGGCACCATGAAGCGGGGCGCGCAGGAGTCCGCGGGCCGGGCGGGCCAGATGCACGCCGACCGGGTCGGCGAGGCCAGGTCCCGGCTGAACGAAGCCGGGCGGTCGCTGCGCGAGGAGCAGCGCATCACGCTGGACCTGTCGGACACCAGCGTGCCCGCCGGACGCAACCTGTTCCTCGGCGAGCGGCTTCGGATCCGGCTCGGTGGCAAGGACGTCTTCGCCGGCCAGGGCGTCGACCTCATGGTCCGGGGCCCGGAGCGCATCGCGCTGACCGGTCCCAACGGTGCCGGAAAGAGCACGCTGCTGCGCCTGCTCAGCGGCGACCTGACGCCGGAGGGCGGCGAGATCAAGCGGGCCGACGGGCGCATCGCCTACCTCTCGCAGCGCCTCGACCTGCTGGAGTGGGACCGCACGGTCGCCGAGAACTTCGCCGCCTTCGCCCCGGACCGGCCGGAGGCCGAGCGCATGAACCTGCTCGCCCGCTTCCTCTTCCGGGGCACCCGCGCCCATCTGCCCGTCGGGGTGCTGTCCGGCGGCGAGCGGCTGCGCGCCACCCTGGCCTGTGTGCTGTGCGCGGAGCCGGCACCGCACCTGCTGCTCCTGGACGAGCCGACGAACAACCTCGACCTGGTCAGCGCGGGCCAACTGGAGATCGCCCTCAACTCCTACCATGGGGCTTTCGTGGTGGTCAGCCACGACGAGCGGTTCCTTCGCGAGATCGGCGTCGACCGGTGGCTGCGGCTGGCCGGCGGCGAGCTGAAGGAGACGGGGGCCCCCGAGGTGTGAGCCGCCGACGTGTCGACCTGGCCCGCGTCCGGGGCAGCCGCCCCGCGGGCCGCACACCGATCACGTTGGGTGGACCTCCATGCCCCAGCCGGCCCTGCTCGCCCACGACCTCGTCCGCGTCCTCGGCACCCGGCGGGTGCTCGACGGCGTCTCCCTGACCGCCTCCCCTGGCCACCGCATCGGGCCGATCGGGGAGAACGGCGTCGGTGAGTCGACCCTCTGCGTCTGCTCGCCGGGACGGACGAACCGGACGCGGGAAGCGTCACGTGCCCCTTGGCCTGGGGTTCCTGCAGCAGGAGATGCCGTTCGACGCCGACGCGACGATCGCCGACGTACTCGACGACGCCCTGCGCGAGGCCCGGGAACGCCTCGCCGAGCGGCTCGCCTGGACCCCGCAGGGCTCGGCCGAGTCGACCAGGCCCTCGATCGCCTCGTCGAGCCGCTGCCGCAGCAGCCCGGGGCGGCGGGCTTCGACCTCGACTGCGGTGTGCGGGTCG
>NZ_DATDBG010000275.1:0-9753 GCF_036524955.1 Streptomyces sp. | reverse complement strand
CCCGCGGGCCACCCTCGTCGGCGCGCTGAGCGACGCCGGGCTCGACCCCGGCGCGACCGAGCTCGCCGACGCGCTGTGGCTGGCCCGGTGGTCGCGGCCGACCGGGGCCGCGTACGGCGGAGGGCAGGCGGACCCCGGCGGGGACGGGACCGAGCACACCCCGCCGCCCGGGTACCTGCAACGGCCGGCCGGGGACAGCACCGACGGGCGGGGGACCCGGCTGGTGCCCCCTCCGCCCGAGGTGCCGGACCAGGGACTGATCAGCCTGTATCCGGGGGCCGGCGCGCAGGGCCGCGGCCGGTCCGCGGCCGGCGGCGCCGCGCTCGGCGTCGCCATCCCCGAGGCCGCCGCACTGCCCAGGCTGCTCGAACTCCAGGCCGCGCTGAGGCCGTTGCAGCGCTACCGCAACCCCGCCCGCCCGCTGCGCGAAGTGCTCGACGAATCGGCCACCGCGGACCGCACCGCCCGCGCCGCCGGCCTGCTGCTGCCGGTCTTCCGCCCGGTCTCCCGCGGCGACGCGGCGATGCAACTGCTGATGGACGCCTCCTCCTCGATGTACGTGTGGGAGCGGATGCTGCACGAGCTCGGCGGCGTCTTCGAACGGCTCGGTGCCTTCCACGAGGTGCAGGTCCGCTACCTGCACGCGACCCCCGAAGGCGTCCCCGCCGTCAGCGGCCGGTTCGACCCGGAACCGGCCGGACTGCGCTCCGCCGATCAGCTCAGCGACCCCACCGGACGCCGGATCACCCTGCTGGTCAGCGACTGCGCCGGGCCGCTGTGGCGGTCGGGCCAGGCACACCGGCTGCTGCACCGCCTGGCCCGGCACGGCCCGGTCGCCGTACTCCAGCCGCTGCCCGCCCGGCTGTGGTCGCGCACCCGGCTGCCCGTCTCCTACGGGGTGCTGCACCGCGCCGAAGGGCTCGCCTTCGCCACACCGCTGCGCTTCTCGGCCGGCGCCGCCGGTTACGCCACCGCGCCCGACGCGCTGCCGGTGCCCGTACTGCCACCCACCGCACAGGCGTTGGGCGCCTGGGCGCGGCTGCTGGCCGGGATGGGCGCCGGCGAGGTGCCCGCCGCCGTCGGCTGGGTGCGCCCCGACCAGCCCGCCACCCACGTGGCGCCGCGCCGTACCACCGTGCCCGCCCCCGCGCTGGTCGGCCGGTTCCGCTCGGCGGCCTCACCGGCCGCCGCCCAGCTCGCCGTCTACCTCGCCGCGGCCCCGCTCTTCCTGCCCGTCATGCAGCTCGTGCAGCGCACCATGCTGCCGGACTCGGGCCCGGCGGAACTGGCCGAAGTGCTGCTCGGCGGCCTGGTCGTCCGCGCCAAGGGCGACGACCACCGGTGGTACGAGTTCGCCGACGGCGTACGGGACGTGCTGCTCGGGCCGCTCGGCCGCGACGAGGCGCTGCTCGTCCTCAAGCACTGCTCGGAGTATGTGGAGCAGCGGTTCGGCAAGAGCGGCCCCAACTTCCCGGCGCTGGCCATCACCCAGCTCACCGAGGGACCCGGCGACCGGATCGCGGACGACGCCGTGCGCACCGCCGTGCGGCGGGTGGCCCGCGCCACCGCGGTCCGCGACGCGGCCCGCGCCGAGGAGACAGTGGGCGTCGTCACCGAATCGCCGCAGCCCTTCGCGGAGGTCGCCGCCCGGGTGCTGGAACGGTTCATGCCGCTGCCGGAGAACGGCGGCCAGGACCGTACCGCCGTCACCGCCGGCCGCCCCTCCTCGGTGGTGCGGCGGGCCCGTGAACTGGTGGAGAAGTTCGCCCAGGACGGCATGGTGCAGAACCTGCTGGACGCCGTGCAGCTGCTGCGCCGCGCCGCCGCCCAGGAGCGGGTGCGCGGCCTGGACCCCGAGCTGTGGAGCGAACTGGCCCAGCAGCTGATCACGCTGTGGCGGCTGCGCGGCGGCGCCGGCCTGCTGATCGAGGCGCAGGAGGCCGCGGAGACCGCCGCCGCGCACCCCGGCTCGGTGCCCGCCCGCGCGGTCCGCGGCCGGGTCCTCCAGGCCGCCGCCGAGGAGCGCGCCGCCGCCGGGGACACCCGCGGCGCCCTGGAACTGCTGCGCCGCGCGGACCGCGAGTTCACCGCGGTCTGCGCCGCACCGGGCCTCGACGCGGACGGCCTGCTGGGGGCCACCCTGGAACGCGTCCAGGTGCTGGAGGACCAGTGGCAGCTCAGCGGCGACGCCGGGCTGCTCCAGGAGACCGTCGGGATGCTGGAGGCGTTCGCCGACTCCTGGCCGCTGTCGCAGCCGCGCCCCAGCGCCCTCACCCTCGCCTACGGCCGGGCGCTGCTGCGGCTGGCCGGCACCGCGGGGACGCGCGAACGCGTCCAGGTGTACGCGCAGCAGGCGGCCGGCTCCTTCGCCGTCGGACTCGACGCGCTGGAACGGGAGGAGGCCGAGCCGGAGGCCCGGGTCGGCGCCACGCTCGCCCTGGTGGACGCCCAACTCCTCGCCGGGGGACGGCTCGCGGAGGCCCAGCGGCTGGTCGACCGGGCGCTCGGCGAGACCCGCGACCGGCTGCTGCGGGCCGCCGTCCTGGTCCGTGCCGGGCGGATCGGGATCGCCCGGCACACCGCGGGCGGCCCACCCGGCGAAGTGGAGGCCGCCGCCGTACGGTTCGCCGAGGCCTGCCGGCTCACCCCGCGCGACCGGCCCGAATACAGCGGCCTGCTCGCCGAATGGGGTGACGCGCTGCTCAGCCGGGCCGCCCTGCCCGGCGGCGAGTCCTTCGTCAACCAGGCCGTACGCGTGCTGCGCGACTGCCGGATGGAGACCCCGAGCAGCGACCCGCGGCTGCCCGAGCGGCTGCTGATGCTCGGCCGCGCCCTGGTGCTGCGCTACAAGGCCGAACAGGACCTGGTGGACCTGCGCGAGGCCGAACACGTACTGAGCCTGGCCGAGCAGCCGGCCGTCGAGCCGTCGCAGGTGGCCAGGATCTGGTTCGAGCTGGGCGAGTCCCACCGCCTGGGCTACCTGCACAACCGCCGCCCCGAACGCCTCGACCAGGCCGCCGACGCGTACCGCAAGGCCGCCGAGGCCGCCACCACCGCCGTACGCCGGATGCCCGAACCTGAGCCCATGGTGCGGCTGTCCGCGCTGGCGCACCACTGGCGCGGCGTGGTCTACGAGTCCGCCCGCCGCCCCCGCGCCGCCGGGGACGCCTACCGGGCGGCCCTGGCCGACTGGCGCCGGCTGCCCGGCGGCACCGCCGCCGAGGAAGCCCACGTGACCGCCGAACGGCTGGCGGCACTGACCCGCGCGGGCTGAGCGGGAGGAGGACAGGGCGACGCGGAAGCGAGGATAGGGCGACCCGGAAACGGGGATAGGCACACGGGGGACCACGGCCGCACGGCAGGCGTCCGTGGCGGAGCGGGGACACGAGCGGAGGCTCGCGATGGAACACCGACCGCACGACGGCACGGAGCCGGCACAGGCCGGGATCGACCTGCTGGGCATGGACCTGGAAGACCTGCGCACCGTGGACCACCCCGTACTCGCCGCGCTGGTGGACGACCTGCGCCGGCGGGTCGCGGCACCGGGCAGCGAGGCGATGTGGGGGTTCGACAACGACACCGACGAAGCCGGGGTCCAGCGCTGAGACCACCATGTCCCGCCCTGCGGCCACCGGTTCCGCCCGCCCGCCGCGCCGCCGCGCCGCGCCGATCTGCTTTTGGCCGCCGGTCGGGGGGATACGGCCATATCCCCGCTCCGGTGTTTGCCGTCGGTGGCCGTACGGGAACAACCGCGAGGGCCACCCGGGCGGCCCGGCACTTCGGGGGAGGTGATGTGGTGCGGCAGCCGGAGGGGACAAGGCTGCGGAGGGACGGCACCGCCGTACGCCCGGCCCCGCTGCGGCAGTTCATCCTCAAGACGCACAGCCGGTGCAATCTCGCCTGCACCTACTGCTACATCTACGCCGGAGCCGACCACGGCTGGCGGGACCGTCCCCGCGCCCCCGCCGAGGCCGTGACCCGCGCCACCGCCGAGCGGATCGCCGAACACGCCGCCACCCACCGGCTCGGCGCCGTCTCGGTCGTCCTGCACGGGGGCGAACCCCTGCTGGCCGGCGCCGACCGGCTGGCCGCCACCGCCGAACTGGTCCGCGCCCGCATGCCCCCCGGCTGCACCGCGCACGTGAGCACGCAGACCAACGCCACCCTGCTCACCCCCGGCCGGCTGCGCACGCTGCGCGAGGCCGGCATCCGGATCGGCGTCAGCCTCGACGGCGGCCTGCCCGCTCACAACGCGGCCCGCGTCGACCACGCCGGCCGCTCCTCCTGGCAGGCCGCCGCGGCCGGACTGCGACTGCTCGCCGACACCGCGCCCGAGTCCTTCTCCGGGGTGCTCTGCGTGATCGACCCGCGGCGAGACCCCGTGGAGGTGTACGAATCCCTGCTCGCCTTCCGGCCGCCGGCGATCGACCTGCTGCTGCCGCACGGCAACTGGACGGCGCCGCCGCCGGGCCTGCCCGCACCGGCCGCGGACCCGGCGCCGTACGGCCGCTGGCTCACCACCGTCTTCGACCGCTGGTGGGACGCCGGCCGGCGGGAGACCCGGGTCCGCTTCTTCGAGGAGTGCGTGGCCCTGCTGCTCGGCGTGCCCGCCGCCATCGAACGGCTGGGCCTGCAACCGTTCACCGCCGTCGTGGTGGAGACCGACGGCAGCATCGAGCAGGTCGACTCGCTCAAGTCCGCCTACGAGGGCGCCGCCGCCACCGGCCTCGACGTCTTCCGGCACAGCTTCGACGACGCCCTCGCCCACCCCGGCATCGCCGCCCGCCAGGCCGGCCTGGCCGCGCTCGGCGACACCTGCCTGGCCTGCCCGCTGGTCACCGTGTGCGGAGGAGGGCACTACGCGCACCGGTACAAGGCCGACAGGGCCGGTTCCGGGTTCCGTCATCCGTCGGTGTATTGCGCCGACCTCGCCCTGCTCATCCGCCACATCGCCACCCGGCTCGCCGAGGCGGCCGGCACCGGACCGGGGCGGCGCGCGCCACGGGAGACCGGCCGGTGAAGCCGCCACGCCTCCTGTACGCCCCCGACGACCTGGCGGCTGTGCTCGGCGGCACCGGCAGCGATCCGCACGCCCTCGACCTGCTCGTCGCCGGCCAGCGCGGGCAGCGGCTGCTGACCCTGCGCGCGCTGCTCGACGCGGTCCGCGGCGCGCCGGCCGGCACCCTGCCGGAGGGGACCGCGGACCGGCTGCTGCGGGACTGGCGGCTGCTGGAGGACGCGGAGCGTGCGGACCGGGCCGCCGCCCGCCGGGTGGTGCACTACCCGCTCACCGGCGCCTGGGCCGAGCGCTGCCTGCGCGACCTCACCCGCCCCGGCCGGGCACCGCGCGCCGCCGCCGAACTGCCCCACCTGGCCGCGCTCGCGGCGTCCGCCGCCGCCCGCGCCGGGCTGCGCTTCACCGCCGAGGTACCGGTCAGGGACGGCGTCCTGACGCTGCCCACCCTCGGCCGCTACCGGCCGCCGGCCCCCACCGCCGGCGCCACGGGCCAGGCCCGGGTGGACGGCGACGGCAACCGGCTCTGGCTGCACCTGGACGCCTGGTCCGGCGAGCGGTCGCCCGGCCCGGCGGGCGAGTGGGCGACCGGCCACCCGTACGACCCCGCGCACCGGCGGCCGGACGACCGCGGCGTCCCGGGCCGCGACCCGCACATGAAGCCGCGGGAGCGGCCGTACCGGTGGCCGTACGACCACCCCGTCGGCCGCCGTCCGGACCCGCCGCGCGCCGTCGAGGTGCGGCGCGGCCCCGACGGTGTGTGGCGGTCCGCGGCGCCCGGGTGGCGCCCCATCCAGGCGCTGTGGACCGAGGACCACCGGCCGGTGCTGATCGACGACGCGGACCCGTACCGCGACGAGGAGGACCGCACCGACCCCTACGGACTCGCCCCCGCCGACGGCCTGGACCGGGTGGAGCACGCGGGGTGGCGCACCGCCTGGCGGGACGCGCAGCCCTGGCTGCGGCTGGGCGACGGCACCCGGGCCCGGGAGGTGGACGCCCTGCTGGAGTGCGTCGTACCGCTGGCCGGCTCACCGGCCGCGCAGTACAGCGGCACGCTCGGCACGGCCTTCGGCGCGCTGCTCAGCAGCACGCCACGCGGCGGTCTGCGGCTGGCCGCGGCCCTGGTCCACGAACTCCAGCACACCAAGCTGATCGCCCTGTCCCGGCTGACCCCGCTGCACACCGCCGACGACACCCCCCGCCACTGGGCGCCGTGGCGGCCCGACCCGCGCCCGTTCGAGGGCGTCTTCCAGGGCGCCTACGCCCATCTCGCGCTCGCCGAGTTCCACCTCGCGGTGGCACTCACCGCGACCGCCCCGGCGGTGCGCGAGTCGGCGTGGGCCGCGCACTGCCGCCGGCGCGCCCAGGTGGAGGCCGTCCTCCCGCAGCTCCTCGGCTCCAGTCGGCTGACGCCGCAGGGCCGCACCGTGGTCACCGCGATGACGGCGCACCACACCCGGCTGGCGCGGCACGTCCCACCGGACGGCCATCTGGCCCGCGCCGCGGCGTACGTCGAGACCACCCGGGCCATCTGGCGGCGGCAACGGGCGTGAAACCAGCGGAACTCAGACGAAACGGTACGACCACACGTTTCCTGGGGAGTGAACCAGTGTAGTTTCTGGCGCAGCCACCTGTTGGCCCGTCAGGGCACCACGCGTACAACGAGGGAGTCGGTCGGCATGACCGGAGGGCGTAACACCGCCGCGGCGGGGCGGGGGCGGGGACTGGTGACCATCAGCTTCGCGGGCTACAACCGGGCCTGGGCGGCCTGGATCGCGAGCCGGCTGGAACGGCACGGGCACCAGGTGGCGCTCCAGCGGTGGGACATCAGCCCCGGCGACACCGTGCTGCAGGGCTTACAGGACCTGCTGCTGTCCGAGGGCCGTGTGCTCATCGTGCTCAGCGAGTGGTACTTCCGGCTCGGCCCGCGCAGCCACGAGGAGTGGAACATCGCGCTGCGGGAGATCGTCCCCGCCAACAGCGACCGGTTCGCCGCCGTCTCCGTCACCCCGGCCGCGATGCCCGGCGCCGTCGCCTCGCTGGGCGCCGCCGACCTGTGGGGCATGGGCGCGGCCGAAGCCGAACGCCGGCTGCTGTCCCGGCTCGGCATCACCCCCGCCCGTTCCTCCTCCCTGGACACCCTGGCCGGCGCCGGCGGCCCCCGCTTCCCGCTGGAGCAGCCCGCCGTCTGGGGCGGCGTCCCGCGCCGCAACACCCGCTTCACCGGCCGCGAGCAGCTTCTGTGGAACATCCACCAGCAGCTCACCCAGGCCGAACCCGGCGCCGGCGTGGTCACCCTGCTCGGCCTGTCCGGCGTCGGCAAGACCCAGATCGCCGCCGAGTACGTCTACCGCTTCGGCGCCGAGAACTACGACACGGTGTGGTGGGTCCGGGCCAGTGAGCGCGGCACCCTGCGCGAGAAACTGGCCGGCCTCGCCCCCGCCCTCGGTCTGCCCACCGGCCGCGAGTACGGGGAGCGGCTGCGCGCGGTGCGCGACGCGCTGCGCCGCGGCGAGCCCTACTTCCGCTGGCTGGTCGTGCTGGACGGCGCCGACCAGCCCGAGGAGATCCACGACCTGGTGCCCAGCGGCCCCGGCCACGTACTGATCACCTCGCAGAACCGCGAGTGGGGCGAGCACAACAGCTCCCTGGTCGAAGTGCCCGTCTACGACCGGTACGAGTCGATCGCCTTCGTCCGCCGCCGCGCCCCCCGGCTGGACGACGCCGACGCCGACAAGCTCGCCGACGCCCTCGGCGACCTCGCGCTGGCCCTGGACCAGAACGCGGGCGCGCTCAACGACTCGCCCATGCCGGTGGACGAGTACATCGAACTGCTGCGCCACGGCGCCGACGTCGAACCCGGCCTCAAGGTCGCCGCCGACTTCCAGATGACGTACTACACCGCCTTCTCGATACTGCTGAACCGGCTGCGCGAGGACAAACCCGAGGCCGTGGACCTGCTGCGGCTGTGCGTGTTCTTCGCGCCGGGGCCGATCCCGGTGCGGCTGCTGCGCGACCTGCCGATCCGCGAGGTGCCGGAGCGGCTCGCCGGGCTGATGGAGGACCCGCTGCTGTGGAACTCCGCGATCAGCAAGCTCGCCCAGTGGTCGGTCATCCAGTCCGACCCGCAGGAGGCCGAGGACGAGGAGCCGACCAGCTCCAACGAGATCGTCCAGATGCACCGGCTGGTCTACCAGGCGGTGCGCGCCGACATGCCGGCCGAGGAGCAGGCCACCTACTCCCGGGTGGTCCGCAAGATCCTGGCCGCGGCCGACCCCGGCCGGCCCACCGACACCCGGCTGTGGCCGCGGTACGCCGAGATCGTGCCGCATCTGGAGGCGTCCGGCGCGCTGGAGAGCACCAACCCCGACATCCAGCTCACGGTCATCAACTGCCTGCGCTATCTGCACCTGTCCGGCGAGTACCAGGCCGGCCTGCAGCTGGCCGACGCCGCCACCAGCAAGTGGCCCGCGCTCTTCGCACCGGGGCACCAGCGGCTGTGGGACCTGGTCCACAACCGGGCCAACATGCTGCGCGGTCTCGGTGACTTCGCCGCCACCGAAGCCCTCGACCGCGACGCCTACGACACGTTGCGCGCCCAGCGCGGCGACCAGGACCTGCTGGTGCTGCGCGCCGCCAACGGCCTGGCCGCGGACCTGCGCAACCTCGGCCGGTACGACGAGGCGCTGGACCTCGCCCGGTTCGTGCAGGACGGCTACACCACGCTGGTCGGCCCGCAGGACGCCCGTACCCTGCTCGCCCAGAACAACACCGCCGTCACCTACCGCCTGCTCGGCCGCTACCAGGACGCGCTGGATCTCGACCGCGGCACCCTCGCGGCCCGCCGCGATCTGCTGCGCGAGCGCCACAGCGCCACCCTGTCCTCGGAGAACTCCTACGCCCACAACCTGCGGCTGCTGGGCCACTACGACCAGGCCACCTCCGTGCAGGAACGCAACTACGAGATCCACCGGGCCGTGCTCGGCACCGACAACCCGCAGTCGCTGCGCGCCGAACACAACCTGGTGCAGTGCTACTACCGCGGCGGCGACCGGCCGCGCGCGGCGAGCCTGCTGGTCCGGCTGCTGGAACGCTGCGAACGGGTCCTCGGCGACTCCCACCCGATCACCGTCCGCGTCTCGGTCACCTACTCCAGCTTCGAGCGGGAGCACGGCGACCTGGACCGGGCGCGCGAGCGCGGCGAGTTCGCGCTGCGCGCGTACCGCGACCAGTTCGGCGACGCCCACCCCTACACCGCGGGCGCCCTCGCCAACCACGGCCTGCTGCTGCGGGCCGCGGGCGAGCGCCAGCAGTCGCAGAACGAGGTCGAG
This sequence comes from Streptomyces sp., assembly GCF_036524955.1. Classification (GTDB taxonomy): domain Bacteria; phylum Actinomycetota; class Actinomycetes; order Streptomycetales; family Streptomycetaceae; genus Actinacidiphila. Next base: position 405 of record NZ_DATDBG010000275.1, on the reverse strand, counting down.
GACGCTTTTATCGCCATGGGCCGCGCGGTCGGCCCCGACCACCCGTGGACCCTGGGGTGCGCGCTCAACGTGAGCGCGGCGCGCAACTTCGCCGGCGACCCGGAGAGCGCCGCCGAGCTCAGCCGCGTCGCCGCCGACCGGGCGGCGGTCCGGCTCGGCCCGCACCACCCGCTCACCCTGTCCTGCCAGATCGCCCTCGCCAGCGACCTGCGGATGCTGCGCACACGGCAGGAGGCCGACAAGATCGAGGAGGAGGCGCTGGCCGCGCTCAGTGCCACGCTCGGCCCGCAGCACTCCCACACGCTCGTGGCCCGCGCGCGGACCCGGCCGTACTGGGACTTCGAGCCGTTCAGCTGCTGAGGCCGGTTCGGCGCCGCAGTCGCAGTCGCCGACGGCCCGGGGCCC
>NZ_DATDBG010000274.1:0-24198 GCF_036524955.1 Streptomyces sp. | reverse complement strand
CCCCCACGGCGGGTCCTGACATGCTGCTCCTAGGAATTCAACAAAACGTGTAGCGCGATCGGACACACCGATCGTGCCCGCACGCGCGCCGGTGCGGGTTTCTGTGGCGTAACCCCGTATCACCGTCATGTTTCAGCCATGCTCAGGTCAATACTCGCGTCACCGGGAGTGCCCGGGGGTGTACGCCGCAGGGCCGGTCCCGGCCCGCGCCGGGACAGCCCGGACGCGGGGACCGGACACCGGATTGTGCCGCCCGGCTCCCGGGCGGGCCGCGGCCTCAGAGTCCGCCGGTCACCCGCAGCACCGCGCCCGTGGTGTACGACGCCTCGTCCGAGAGCAGCCACGCCACCGCGCCCGCGACCTCCTCGGGCCGGCCCGGCCGCCCCATCGGGACGCGGCCGGGGTCGCGCCACGGCCGGTCCGGATCGCCCATCGCGGCGTGGATGTCGGTGACGATCATGCCCGGCTGCACCGAGTTGACCCGCACCCCGTCGGCCGCCAACTCCTTGGCCAGGCCCAGCGTGAGGGTGTCGACCGCGGCCTTGCTCGCCGCGTAGTGCACGTACTCGCCGGGGCTGCCGTGCGTGGCGCCGCCCGAGGAGATGTTGACGATCGCGCCGCCGGTGCCGCCGTACCGGGTGGACATCTCCTGTACGGCCCGGCGCGCGCAGATCAGCACGCCCATCACGTTCACCTCCACCACGCGGCGCATCACGTCGACGGGGGTGTCGGTGAAGCGGCCGAGCGGCCCGGTGATGCCCGCGTTGTTGACCAGGCCGGTGACCGGCCCCAGCCCGGCCCGTACCGCGCCGAAGAACGCGTCGACGCCCGCCTCGTCGGTGGTGTCCACCCGGTGGACCAGGCACGCGGCGCCCAGTGCGCGGACCTGGCGGGCCACCTCCTCGGCCGCGCCCTCGGCCCGCTCGTAGCCGATGCCGATGCGGTGGCCGGCCCCGGCGAGCCGCACCGCGACCGCCGCGCCGATGCCACGGCTTCCGCCCGTGACCACGGTGACCGGACCCAACGGACCGTCCTTCCTGCTGCCTGAACCGCTACGCGCCCGTGCCCCCGCGGCGCTCCCGAACGCCGGCGCAGCCCCTGGCCAACCGTACGGGAACGGCTCACGCATCCCGTTCCGGGGGGCCGGCGGGCCCGCGGATTGGTCTTGACCAAGTTCGCGCCCCGCCTCTATCGTCCCAGTAGTGCAGGAACCTTTAATAAACAGAGGTTCCGAAACATGGTTCGGCAAGGCCGCCGAGTCGACCGGCTGATTGCGAGGACACGGTGGGGACCACGCAGTTCGAATCGGTGCAGGAGCCGAAGTACTGGCACCTCAAGACCGTGCTGAACGACGCCCTCGACTCGGAGTTCGAGGTCGGCGAGATCCTTCCCAACGAGCGGGACCTCGCCGCCCGCTTCGGTGTCGCGCGGGCCACGCTCCGGCAGGCGCTCGAACAGCTCGAACTGGAAGGCCGTCTCCAGCGGCGGCGCGGCGTCGGCACCACCGTGGCACCGCCCCGCATGGGCGTCTCGGTCGGGCCCTCGGCCGGCGAGTGGCCCGGCGCGGACCGCGACGCCTGGACCGCCGTCGGCTGCGTGGAGGCGGTCCCTCCCGCGCAGGTCGCCGCGCTGCTCGGCACCGCGCCCGACGAGGCCGTGCACACCGTCCGGCGCGAGCGCGAGATGCGCGGCCAGTCCGTCGCCACCGAACTCCTCTACGTGCCCCCGGCGTCGGTGCCCGGCCTGTCCGGCACGCTCACCCCGTCCGAGCACGCGTCGGCCGTCCTGCGCGAGCTGCGCACCCTGGGGCTCGACGGCGACGACCGGGCCGTCGAGCTGGGCTCGGCCCGCGCCGAGGACGCCAAGCAGCTCGACCGCCTCCCGGGCGCCCCGGTGCTGGTCGTCACCACCCGCTACCACTCCGGCGGCCGGGTCGCCGCCGCGTCCGTGGCCACGTACCGCGCCGACACCTGCCGGCTCACCTTCGGCGACTCCGGCGACCTTGAGGTCACCCACCACCAGCCGGACAGCCCCCGCGCTGCCTCCTGACCCGGCACGCCCCGCACTCCGGGGGCACCCCGCCCGGACGCCGGCCTCTCAGCGGCTGGCCGGTGACGCCCGCGCCACCGCGAACAACCGCTCCTCGACGTGGCAGAGGGCCAGTCGCAGCGCGCCCGTGGAGATGGCCTCCTGCCCCAGCGCGGACAGCACGACGCTCGGCGGACGCAGGCAGTACCGGGCCAGTTCGGACCGCAGCGGATCGAGCACGCCGTCCAGGCCTGCCGCCCAGCCGCCGATCACCACCAGCTCGGGGTCGATCGCCAGCACCAGCGCGGCCACGTCGTGCACGAGCCGCCGCAGGAAGCGCTCCACGGCGTCCTTGGCCTGCACGTCGCCCTGTTTGGCGAGGGCGAAGACACGGGCCACGGCCGGTTCGTCCAGTGGATGCAGCGGCGTACCCGTGGTGGACAGCAGGTGTTCCGGGGTGACCTCGCGGCCGAGCAGGTGCAGCGCGCCGATCTCGCCCGCCGCGCCGCCGAAACCGCGGTGCAGCCGTCCACCGATCAGCGAACCGGCACCCGGACTCAGCCCGGCCAGGACGAACACCACGTCGTCGGTGCCGACCGCGGCTCCCTTCCAGTGCTCGCCGACCGCGGCCACGTTCGCGTCGTTCTCCACCAGCACCGGACATCGGAAGGAGCGCCGCAACCGCTCGCCCAGCGGCAGCCCGGTCCAGCCCGGCAGCGCGGTGCTGAGCCGCACCTCACCGCCCGCCGCCACGATGCCGGGGCTGCCCACCCCGACCGCCCACAGGGTGCTGCGCGCCACGCCGGCCTTGCGCAGCAGATCGGCGACCGCCCCCCTGAGCCGGTCGAGGCGGTCCTCGGCGGACGCGGCCTCGGGCACCTCGCGGCCGTGCGAGCCCAGCACCTGCCCGCTGAGGTCGGAGAGCACGACCCGTATCCGGTGCGCGCCGATCTCGATGCCCAGCAGGTGGCCGGCCTCGGCGCGGAAGCGGAACCGGCGGGCCGGGCGGCCCTGCCTGCGGGCGTCGCCCGGGTCGGAGGCGACCTCGACGACCAGGCCGGAGCCGGTCAGTCCCTCGACGACGCCCTCGACGGTGGGCCGGGACAGTCCGGTGCTGTGCACCAGTTCGGTCAGGGTCGGGGTCTGCGCCCCGCGCAGCGCGTGGAGGACGACCGCGGAATTGATCCGCCGGAGCAGGGACGGGTCCCCGCCGGTGAGGCGCCCCAAGGTGTGCCCTCCCAGACTGTGCCTGTGTGTGGCGGATCGTACCCGGCGCGGGACCGCGCGGCGAGAGCGTCCGGTCGGCGTCCGGGGGGCGGCCGTCGGTTTCCTGACGTGCCGCCAATTGTCGGCGGGGCGAGCTTTACTGGACCCATGGATCTCGCCGCTCAGCTCGCCGAGGTGGACCGGCTGCGCCTCCTGGGCTTTCCGGCGCAGCGGGTCCGCGGCGGTGCCGTCGCGAGCGGTCCCGGCTTCCACCTGGCGGACCTGGCGGTCAGCGAGGACCTCGGCGACATCGACCCCGCCCGGCGCGCCGAGATCGAGGACGACTTCGGCGCCGCCTGCCAGGCCCTGGTCGAACTGCTCGCCCGTCGCTGGGGCGACCCGGAGCCGCTGGACCTGGCTCCGTACCTGTCACGACTGGTGGAGAGTGGTGACGTCCCGCCGCCGCTGGACCGGCTCTGCGGCCTGACGGCCGAGGTCTACGGATGGCGGGTCGCCGACCGCTGGATCGCGGTCGGCGTCGGTCGGGGGGACGCGGAATCACCGTACGAACTCGTCCTGGCCATAGGGGAGCGTGAGCGCATACCGGGTGAGGGGGCGGACCGCAGGAGCGGGGCCGCCGCGAACCGGCCGACGTGATCGCCGCCTTCGGCCCGCTGCCGGTGATCAGAACGCCCCCGCAGCGCCCCGCACAGGCGGGCGGGCCCCGGCGGCGGTCCGCCACCGGGGCCCGCCCGTGCCGATCGGCGGATGAGGGCCGGTCAGGCCGGGGTATCCGGCGGGCGATCAGTAGATGCTGACGCCGTACGCGCTCAGCGCCTCCGTGACCGGCTGGAAGAAGGTGGTGCCGCCGGTCGTGCAGTTACCACTGCCGCCGGAGGTCAGGCCGATGGCCTTCGTGCCGTCGTAGAGCGGGCCGCCGGAGTCCCCCGGCTCGGCGCAGACAGTGGTCTGGATCAGGCCGCCGACCGTGCCGCCGCCGCTGTAGCGGACGGTGACGTTGAGGGCGGTGACGGTCCCGCTGTGCGTGCCGGTGGTGGAGCCGGTGCGCTTGACGTTCTCGCCGACGAAGGCGTTGGCCGCGGAGTAGCCGCCGGGGTGGCTCAGCGCGGTGTTGTCGTAGCGGACCAGCGCGTAGTCGTTGCCCGGGAAGCTGTAACCGGTGGTCGGGCCGATCAGCGTCGTGTGGGCGGCGTCGGTGTACCAGGTCTTGGCGGACTTGCCGCAGTGCCCGGCGGTGAGGAAGTAGTAGGTGCTGCCGCTGACGACGTTGAAGCCGAGCGAACAGCGGTACTGCCCGCCGTAGATGGCGGCGCCGGCCGACAGCAGCGGGGTGAAGACGCCGGAGGTGCGGGCGACGGTGATGGCGTCCGGGCGGTCGCCCGCGGCCGAGCGGAGCTTGCCGATGGCGGCGGGGCCGACGGTGGAGTCGGCGGTGACCACGACGCGCCCACTGGCCTGATCGGTGTACCAGGCGATGCCCGGGACATCGGTGCGCGCCACTGCCGCGTTCACCTGGGCGAGTTGGGCGGCGCTGTACGGCTTGGCGGTCGCCGCGGGTGACGCGGCCTGGGCACTGGGCAGGGTGAGCGCGGTGGCGGCGGCCAGGCCCAGTCCTGCGGCGACGGCGAGCAGCCGGGTGCGCCTGGCCGTGCGGTGGCCGGATCGGGTGGCGGTACGCGGGGTCCTCACTGATCTCCTCCTGGACGTGGAGGGCACGCGGGGACGCGAGCCCGTGAGGCGGTACGGGCACTCGCCTGACACTGGCGTGTACCTGCCACCGCAGGGCGAGTATCGGCCACTCTCCGTCCGGTGCACAAGGCCGCCCCTGTGGAACCCCGGTGGGGGACCGGGGGTCGAGGGCTGACGCACGAGCTCGCGCAGTGGCCGGCCGAGGGACGAGGCCGTCCGCGGAGCGAGTGAGTAGGAAGCCCGAGTGAACCGTGGGCGCGATCAGGCGGACGGCGGGGCGCGGGCCGTACGCGTCAGGGGGCCGGCGGGAGGAAGCCCTTGCGTGTCATGAAGCCGGTGCGTGTCATGAAGCAGCGTGTCGTGAAGCCGCTGCGTGTCACACGGACCGGGGCGTGAAGGCGGCGGCCCGCAGCCGTCCGAACTCCTCGGCCAGCGTGGCCGGCGACCAGTGCGCGTTCAGTCCGCTCGGGCTCGGCAGCACCCAGATCCGTGTGCCGCCGATGGTCCGCTCCTGCGGGCCCACCTGGGCGTGCCTGTCGCCGAACGCCACCCGGTACGCGGTCACGCCCAGCACGGCGAGCCAGGCCGGCCGGTGCTGCCCGACCTTGGCGGTCAGCAGGCGCCCGCCCGCGACGAGTTCATCCGCGGTCAGCTCGTCGGCCCGCGCCGTCGCCCGCCCCGCGAGATTGGTGATCCCCAGGCCCAGGGCCAGCACCTCGCGCTGCTCGGCCGGTGCCATCCGACGCGCGGTGAAGCCGGACGCGTGCAGCGCGGGCCAGAACCGATTGCCCGGACGGGCGAAGTGGTGCCCGGTGTACGCCGACATGAGCCCGGGGTTGATGCCGCAGAACAGCACGCGCAGCCCGCCCCCGATGACGTCCTCCACCGTGCGGTCGCGCGCCGCCGCCAGCTGCTCGGGTGTCAGAGGATCGCCCCCGGACGGTAGGCCGCGGCCAGCGGGTACGCCTTGGTGACGTCCTCGATCCGGCGCACCACCTCGGCGACCTGCCCGGCCGCCGCGCCGGTGAAGGAGAGCCGGTCGGCCATCAGGGCGTCCAGTGCCGTACGACCCAGCGGAATCCGTTCGTCCGCGGCGAGCCGGTCCAGCAACTCGTTCCGCTCGGTGCCCTGTTCACGCATGGCCAGCGCGGAGGCCACCGCGTTCTCCTTGATCGCCTCGTGCGCGACCTCCCGGCCCACCCCGGCCCGTACCGCGCCCATCAGCACCTTGGTGGTGGCCAGGAAGGGCAGGTAGCGGTCGAGCTCGCGGGCGACCACAGCGGGGAACGCGCCGAACTCGTCCAGCACGGTCAAGAAGGTCTCCAGCAGTCCGTCGAAGGCGAAGAACGCGTCCGGCAGCGCGACCCGGCGCACCACCGAGCAGGACACGTCGCCCTCGTTCCACTGGTCGCCGGCCAGTTCGCCGGTCATCGACGCGTAGCCGCGCAGGATCACCATCAGGCCGTTGACCCGCTCACAGGAGCGGGTGTTCATCTTGTGCGGCATCGCGGACGAGCCGACCTGGCCGGGCTTGAAGCCCTCGGTGACCAGTTCGTGCCCGGCCATCAGCCGGATGGTCTTCGCCAGCGACGAGGGCGCGGCGGCGAGCTGGACCAGCGCGGTCACCGCGTCGTAGTCCAGCGAGCGCGGGTAGACCTGGCCGACCGAGGTGAACGCCCGCGAGAAACCCAGGTGGTCGGCGATCCGGCGTTCGAGTTCGGCGAGCCGGGCGCTGTCGCCGCCGAGCAGGTCGAGCATGTCCTGCGCGGTGCCGACCGGGCCCTTGATGCCGCGCAGCGGATACCGGGCGATCAGCTCCTCGACCCGCTCGAACGCCACCAGCAGCTCGTCCGCGGTGGTCGCGAACCGCTTGCCCAGCGTGGTGGCCTGCGCGGCCACGTTGTGCGAGCGGCCCGCCACGACCAGTTCGGCGTACTCACCGGCGAGCTGCCCGAGCCGGGCGAGCACCGCCACCGTACGGTCCCTGACGTGTTCCAGGGAGAGCCGGATCTGGAGCTGCTCCACGTTCTCCGTGAGGTCCCGCGAGGTCATCCCCTTGTGGACCTGCTCGTGCCCGGCGAGCGCGTTGAACTCCTCGATCCGGGCCTTCACGTCGTGCCGGGTGACCTTCTCGCGCTCGGCGATCGCGGCGAGATCGACCTGGTCGAGCACCCGCTCGTAGTCCGCGACGGCCTGGTCGGGGACCTCGACGCCGAGATCGTGCTGCGCCCGCAGCACGGCCAGCCACAGCCGGCGCTCCAGCACCACCTTCTGCTCGGGGGACCAGACAGTGGCGAGCTCGGCGGAGGCGTAGCGGCCGGCGAGGACGTTCGGGATACGCGGCTTGGCAGTCACGTGGGGAGATTCTACTGGTCGCCGGGGGGCAGCAGCTCCGGGTGCTTGGGCGGGCGGCCGTCACCGGAGGAACGTCCGGTGAGGCGGCGGCCGATCCACGGCAGCAGGTGTTCCCGGGTGAACCGCAGATCGGCCGAGCGCCTGGCCGCCCAGCCGGCGCGCACCGCGGGCGGCAGGTCGGCCGTCCAGTCCGACGCGGCGGGCAGCCCCAGCGCCTGCCACACCGCCTCGGTCACCCGCTCGTGCCCCTCGGCGGTCAGATGCAGCCGGTCGTCCGCCCACATCCGCGGGTCGCCGAGCACCCGGGCGCCGTACAGGTCCACGACCAGCGCGTCGTGCCGGCGGGCCAGCGCGTCGACGAAGCCGAACAGCTGCTCCATCCGCGGCAGGAACCGCGTCGCCACCGGACCGCGCCGGGCCGGGCTGCGCATCAGCACGAGCTGCCTGCAGGTGGGGGCCAGCCGCTGCACGGAGCTCTCCAGCAGCCCGCACACGGCGTCCACGTCGCACGTCGGCCGCAGCACGTCGTTGAGCCCGCCGACCAGGGTGACCAGGTCCGCGCCCATCGCGGCGGCGAGGTCCACCTGGTCCTCGGCGATCTGCCGGATCAGCTTGCCGCGCACGGCCAGGTTGGCATACCGGAAGCCCGGTTCGCGTAAGGCGAGGCGGTCCGCGAGGCGGTCCGCCCAGCCCCGGTAGGTGCCGTCGGGCAGCAGGTCGGACATGCCCTCGGTGAAGGAGTCGCCGACCGCGACGAAACTGGTGTACGTGACGGGAGTCCGCATGGCGCGCAGATCCTATGCGAGCGCATGGACTGCGGGCGACCGGCCCTACGGGTGCGGCCGCCCGACCAGTTCCCGCAGCACGTCCTCCATGGTCACCAGGCCCACCACGCGGCCCTGGTCGTCCACGACGGCCGCGAGGTGGGCGCCACCCGCACGCATCGCGGTGAGCACGTCGTCGAGCGGGGTCGCCGCGCCGACCCGGGTGATGCGGCGCAGCGCCGAGCGGGCGAAGGGCGTGTCCCGCGATTCGGCCTCCAGCGCGTCCTTGACGTGCAGATAGCCCAGCACCCGGCCGTCGGGGTCGGCGACCGGGAAGCGCGAGAAACCGGAGGCCGCGCACAGCGACTCCAGCCCCTCCGGGGTGATGCCGAGCGGGGCGCCCACCACGTGCTCGGGCGGCGGCACCACCTCGACGACCGGCCGCCTGCCGAGCGCCAGGGCGTCCCGCAGCCGCGCCGCCGCCCGCTCGTCCAGCAGTCCCGCGGCGCCCGCGTCCAGCACCATCCGCGACAGCTCGTCGTCCGAGAACACCGCGGCCACCTCCGACCTCGGCTCGACCCGCAGCAGCCGCAGCGCCGCGTTCGCCAGCGCGTTCACCCCGAAGATCACCGGCCGCACCGCGCGGGCCATGGCCACCAGCGGCGGGCCGAGCAGCAGCGCGGAGCGCACCGGGTCGGCGAGCGCGATGTTCTTCGGCACCATCTCGCCGAAGAGCATGTGCAGATACGTCGCCCCGGCCAGCGCGATCACGAACGCGACCGGGTGGACGGCGCTGTGCGGTACGTGCGTGGCGTGGAAGACCGGCTCCAGCAGGTGCGCGATGGCCGGTTCCGCGACGATGCCGAGCACCAGGGTGCTGGCCGTGATGCCGAGCTGGGCCGCGGCCAGCAGCGGCGAGAGGTGCTCCAGGCCCCACAGCACGCCGTGCGCCCGGCGGTCGCCCGCCTGGGCCAGCGGCTCGATCTGGTCGCGGCGCACGGTGATCATCGCGAACTCGGCGCCGACGAAGAACGCGTTCACCACCAGGGAGAGGGCGCCGATCAGCAACTGGACGACGGTCACCGGCCCTGACCCTCCTGGTGCGGACCCTCGGACAGGTCCGGTCGCGGACCCTCGTGCGGGCCGCCGCGCCGCGACACGCCCGGCGGCGAGACCAGTCGCGCCGTGGCCGCCCGGTGCCCCGGCGCCCGGGTGACCTCGATCCGCCAGCCGTCCAGCCGCACGACGTCCCCGCGCCGGGGGATGCGTCCCAGGCGGTGGGCGATCAGACCGGCCAGCGTCTCGTACGGTCCCCCGGGCACGCGCAGCCCGATCCGTTCGAGCCGGTCGTCGGTGCGCGTGGCGCCGTCGGCGTCGTAGATCCGGCGGCCGTCGGCTTCCTCGCGCAGGAAGAGCAGGTCCGGCGGCTCGTGCGGGTCGTACTCGTCGCGCACCTCGCCGACCACCTCCTCGACGATGTCCTCCAGCGTCGCGACGCCGGCCGTGCCGCCGTACTCGTCGATCACCACCGCCATCGACTGGCGGCCGACGAGCCGGTCCAGCAGCCGGTCCACGGGCAGCGACTCCGGGACCAGCAGCGGCTCGCGCAGCAGCCCGGTCACGGACAGGGCGGGCCGGCGGCGGGCCGGGACGGCGAGGACGTCCTTGATGTGGACGGTGCCGATCACGGCGTCCAGGCTGTCGCGGTAGACGGGGAAGCGGGACAGGCCGGTGGCGCGGGTGGCGTTGGCCACGTCCTCGGCGGTGGCCTGCGCATCCAGCGCGGTGACCTGCACGCGGGGGGTCATGACGTTCTCCGCGGTGAGGTCGGCCAGGCCGAGGGTGCGGACGAAGAGTTCCGCGCTGTCCGCCTCCAGGGCGCCCTCCTTCGCGGAGTGGCGGGCCAGCGCCATCAGCTCCTGCGGGCCGCGCGCCGAGGCCAGTTCCTCGGCCGGTTCCAGGCCGAGGCGCCGCAGCACCCGGTTGGCGGTGTTGTTCAGGTGGCGGATGAGCGGCCCGAAAGCGGTGGTGAACGTGCGCTGCGGCGCCGCGACCGCCTTCGCCACCGGCAGCGGCCGGGCAATCGCCCAGTTCTTCGGCACCAGCTCGCCGATCACCATCAACGCCACCGTGGACACGGCGGTGGCGAGCACGAGGGCGAGCGAGGACGCCCCGGACTCCCCGACGCCGACGGCCCGCAGCGGTCCGCGCAGCAGCTTCGCCAGTGAGCCCTGGGCCAGCATGCCGATGATCAGCCCGGTCGCGGTGATGCCGAGCTGCGCGCCGGAGAGCTGTACGGTCAGTGTCCGTACGGCCGCGAGCGCCGCGGCTGCTCCGCGCTCGTTCTCCCGGGCCGCCCGCTCCAGCTCCGCCCGTTCGACGGTGGTCAGCGAGAACTCCGCCGCGACGAACACACCGCAGGCGAGGGTGAGCAGCAGGGCCAGTAGGAGCAGCAGCGCTTCGGTCATCGGGACACCTCGCTCCCATGATCGGCCACGACCGGGCGCACCGCACGCACCGGTAAACCCATGGTGCGGGCTTCGCGCGTCGGACGGGGATCACCCCCGCAGACCAGGCGGACGCACACCGGGCGGACGCGGGCCCGGCGATCAGGGCCCGGTGGCGAGCGGCCCGCCGGTCAGCGGTTTGGTCCACCGGCGCCACTGCGGCTCGGGCGCGTAGCCGGCGGCCCGCCACGTCCGGTGGGCGCGCTCGTTGCGCTCCAGCACCATCGCGTCCCCGCGCCGGCCGCCCAGCGCGGTGAAGCGCGCCTCCGCCGCGGCCAGCAACGCCCGCGCGACGCCCTGGCGGCGGGCGTCCGGGTGCACCGCGAGCCGGTACAGGTGGCAGCGCCAGCCGTCGAAGCCGGCGATCACCGAGCCGAGCAGTACGCCGCCGCGCTCGGCCAGCAGCAGCGCGTCGGGGTCGCGGGCGATCAGGCGGGCGACGCCCGCCTCGTCGTCGCTGATGCTGGTGCCCTCCGCGGCCAGCTGCCAGAAGGCGAGGACGGACCGGGCGTCGGCGGGCGCGGCGGGACGTATCCGGAGATCGTTCATACCGGTCATCCCATCAGCTGCCGCTGTCCGGGCTCCGGTGATTCCGCGATCCGGGATACCGCCCTTGCCGCTACTAGCGCGTTGGCGCTAGCGTTGCCGTATGGCGAAGACCCAGTTGAACGTGCGGGTGGACGAAGCCACTGCCGAGACGGCGCGGGAACGCGCCTCGCAGCGCGGCATCAGCGTGAACCGCTACATCGAGGAGCTCGTCCGGCAGGACGAGGGGGAGAACGGCCGGGCGTTCGTCCAGGCCGCCGCCGACTTCATGAAGCGGTACGAGGAGGTCTTCGCGGAGGAGTTCGGCGGCCGGCCGGCCGGCGCACGGGACGAGCCCGCCGCGCCCGCGGCCGGCGCGCGGCCCGGGGACGCCCGGCCCGAAGGCGCCCGTTGACCCTCCGGATCGACCTCGCCTGGCTGCTGATGGTCGCCGAGCGGAACACCCCGGGCGACCCCCAGGTCACCGACTGGGGCGCCCTGGTCGCCGCCGTCAGCAGACACCGCGCCGAGATCTTCGGCCACCCGGTCTACCCCGACGCGCACACCCGCGCCGCCGCCCTCCTCCAGCTCCTCCTCCACGTCCCCGCCCTGGAACGCTCCAACGCCCTCTTCGCGACCGCCGTCGCCTACGCCTACCTGGTGGCCGGCGGCCTCAAGGTCAGCACCACCCCCGAACAGGTCCGTGACCTCGCCCGCCTGGTCAAGGACGGCACGGTGAGCGTGGACCGGATCGCGGACGAGCTCAGGCTCTGGACGGTATGAGGGTGGCCGCTATCGGCTGAGGCCGTCCGCGGGCGCGGGCACATCGGCGGGCGCGGGCGCCGGTACGGTCGCGGCGGCATACGGCGCCGGCGCGTACGCCGCCGCGAAGCCCGCCACGTCCCACCTGCCGCCGAGCTGGGGGGCGAGCCAGTCGGGCGCGGCGGTGCGGAAGGCCGCGGGGGACAGGGCGCCGGCACGCTGGGGGAGGGCGCCGAGCAGGGGCGCGCCGGCGACCCGCTGGAGGTCGGCGATGTTGCAGCGTTCGGCCAGGTCCGGGTCGGGGCGCCAGCTGCCGATGATCAGACCGAGGCAGTTCAGCTTGCGGGCGGCGAGCGCCTGCGTGGTGAGCGCGGTCGTGTTGAGCGTGCCGAGGCCGGCCGGGGCGACCAGCAGCACCCGGGCCCGCAGCAGCGCCGCCGCGTCCGCCAGGGTCGAGCCCTGCTCGTCGTACCGGACCAGCAGACCGCCGGACCCCTCGATCAGCACCACGTCGTGCACGGCGGCCAGCTTGGCCGCGGCCTCCGCGACGTCCTGCGGGCCGACCGGCGGCAGGCCCGCCCGCCGCGCCGCGGTCGCGGGCGCCAACGGCTCGGGGTAGCGCGCCAGTTCGACGGCGGTCACCGGACCCGCGAGCCGCGCGACCTCCGCCGCGTCCCCCGGCTCCCCCTCGCCCACACCGGTCTGCGCGGGCTTGAGCACCGCCACGCTCAGCCCCTGCGCGAGCGAGGCCGCCGCCACGGCGGCCGTCGCCACCGTCTTCCCGACCTCGGTACCCGTCCCGGTGATGACCACGATCGCCATGCTGCCGCACCCTTCCTCGTCGTACGTGTCCGCGTCCGCGCTCCGCGCGCCAAGCCCCCTCGCCACCCCCTCGGGGGCACGTCATCCGTCACCGAACGTGGCGCGCCTCATCCTGCCGCGGCAGCCGCGACCACCGCCGTACAGATACGGGCCACGTCGTCGTCGCCCGTCACGTACGGCGGCATCGTGTAGACGAGGTCACGGAACGGCCGCAGCCACACCCCCGCCCGCACCGCCGCGCGGGTGGCCGCCGCCAGGTCCACCGGGTGGTCGAGCTGCACCACGCCGATCGCGCCGAGCACCCGCACCTCGCGCACGCCGGGCCGGGACGCGGCCTCGGCGAGGCCTTCGCGCAGGCCGGACTCGATGCGTTTGACCTCCAGCGCCCAGTCCTGGTCCAGCAGCAGGTCGACGGAGGCGCCGGCGACCGCGGCGGCCAGCGGGTTGCCCATGAAGGTGGGGCCGTGGGCGAGGACCGGAACCTCGCCGCGGGAGATGCCCTCGGCCACCCGCGAGGTGCACAGCGTCGCGGCCATGGTGAGGTAACCGCCGGTCAGCGCCTTGCCCAGACACATCACATCGGGGGACACCGCGGCGTGGTCCGCGGCGAACAGCCGCCCGGTGCGCCCGAACCCGGTGGCGATCTCGTCGAAGACGAGCAGCACGTCGTGCTCGTCGCACGCCTCCCGCAGCACCCGCAGATAGCCGGGGGAGTGGAAGGTCATGCCGCCCGCGCCCTGCACCACCGGCTCCACGACCACCGCGGCCAGCTCGTCCGCGTGACGGGCGATCAGGTCCCGCAGGTGGGCGGTGTACGCCGGGTCCGGGGGAGCGTCGAACCCCCGCGGCGGGGCGTCCGCGAAGACCTGCCGGGGCAGCACACCCGACCACAGCTCGTGCATGCCGCCGTCGGGGTCGCAGACCGACATCGGCTGCCAGGTGTCGCCGTGGTAGCCGCCCCGCCAGGTCAGCAGCCGGCGTTTGCCGGGCCGGCCGAGCGAACGCCAGAACTGCAGGCACATCTTGACGGCAACCTCGACCGACACCGAACCGGAGTCGGCCAGGAAGACATGCCGCAGCGGCTCAGGCGTGATCTCGACCAGCCGGGCGGCCAGCCGCACGGCGGGCTCGTGGGTGAGCCCGCCGAACATCACATGGCTCATCCGGTCCAACTGGTTCCGCGCCGCCTCGTCCAGCACGGGGTGCCGGTAGCCGTGGATCGCGGACCACCACGAGGACATGCCGTCCACCAGCTCCGTGCGGCCCTCGGCGGGCGCGGCCAGCCGCAGCCGCACCCCCGACGCCGACGCCACGACCAGCGGGTCCTGGCGGCCGGGCATCGGGCCGTACGGGTGCCAGACGTGCTGCCGGTCCAGTCCCAGCAGCACGTCGTGGGCGAGCGCCGCGGACTGCGGCCCGTACATGTCAGGCATTGGGCGGCAGAGCCGTGCCCGCGCCGCGCCGCCGTACGCTGACCAGGTCCGTGCGGACGGCGGTCGCGGTCGCGGCCGCGACCGTGGTGGTCGTGGTGGTCGTGGCGACGACGGTCTCGCCGCAGGAGTCCCCGCACGGCCCGCACGCGCCGTCGTCGTGCCCGCCGCACCCCTTCGCGGCCGACCGGTGGGCCGGCATCGTCGCCGTGTCCGCGCCCTCCACCTCGAAGCCCGCGTCGGCGATCATGTCGAGGTCGGCCTGCCCGGCCTGCCCCTCGCTGGTCAGATAGTCGCCCAGGAAGATCGAGTTGACCAGCTGCAGGGCGAGCGGCTGCATCGTCCGCAGGTGCACCTCGCGGCCGCCCGCGAGCCGTACTTCCACGTCCGGGCAGACGAACCGCACCATCGCGAGAATCCGCAGGCAGCGCTGCGGAGTGAGGTTCCACTCCTTCGCCAGCGGCGTTCCCTCGAACGGGATCAGGAAGTTCACCGGCACGGAGTCCGGGTCGAGTTGACGCAGGCCGAAAACCACGTCCACCAGGTCGGCGTCGGTCTCGCCCATGCCCGCGATCAGCCCTGAGCACGCCGACAGCCCGGCCGCCTGCGCCTTGTGCACCGTGTCCACCCGGTCGGCGTACGTGTGCGTCGTGGTGATGTCCCCGTACGTCCCCTCGGAGGTGTTGAGGTTGTGGTTGTACGCGTCCGCGCCGGCCGCCCGCAGCCGCTCGGCCTGCCCGCCGGAGAGCAGCCCGAGGCAGGCGCACACCTCGACGCCCTCGTTCTCGCCCTTGATCGCCGCGATCGTCTTCGAGACCCGGTCCACGTCCCGGTCGGTCGGGCCGCGCCCGCTCGCCACCAGACAGACCCGTTTGGCGCCGCCCGCCACGCCCGCGCTCGCCGCGGCGGCGGCCTCCTCCGGCTTCAGCCAGGTGTACTTGAGGATGTCCGCCTTCGAGCCGAGCCGCTGCGAACAGTACGAGCAGTCCTCCGGGCACAGTCCGGACTTGAGGTTCACCAGATAGTTCAGTTTCACCCGGCGCCCGAACCACTGGCGGCGCACCCGGCCCGCCGCGGCCACCACGTCGAGCAGGTCGTCATCGGAGGTCGCCAGGACGGCCAGCGCTTCGTCCCGGGTGGGCAGCTCGCGTCGCAGCCCCTTGTCCACCAGAGTGGTCAGCAGATCCATGAGGGCGATCCTTGCGTACGAGGGGTGTTCCGGCCAATGGCGGACCGCACCAACTCCGGTGGCGGCGGGTGTGTGCATCACCACACCCTGTGCGGGTGTAAGGGTCGGTACGTTGCTGCTGGCGCGCCCGGCAGCGCGCGTCCTCAGCCGTCCGACGACCCAGGGACCGACGTGACCAGCACGCAGCACACCGAGCCGTCCGGCCCCGCCGGCCTCTCCGGCCCGGACGACCCGTTCGGATGGATCGCCGAACAGGCCGCGGTCCGCCGCGCGGCCGGGCTGCGCAGGGAACTGCGCCCCAGGCCCGCCGACTGGGATCTGCTCGACCTCGCCGGCAACGACTACCTGGGCCTGAGCCGGCACCCCGAGGTCACCGGGGCCGGGGCGGACGCCTGCCTGCGCTGGGGCGCCGGGTCCACCGGTTCCCGGCTGGTCACCGGCAGCACCGCGCTGCACGCCGAACTCGAAGCCGAGCTCGCCGACTTCACCGGCTTCGAGGCGGCCCTCGTGCTCGCCTCCGGGTACGCCGCCAACCTCGCCGCGGTCACCGCGCTCACCGGGCCCGGCACCGTGCTGGTCTCCGACGCCGCCAACCACGCCTCCCTGATCGACGGCTGCCGGCTGTCCCGGGCCACCACCGAGGTGGTACGGCACGCGGACCCGGACGCCGTACGCAAGGCGCTGGACGGGCACGAGGGGCGGGCCGTGGTGGTCAGCGACTCGGTCTTCTCGGTGGACGGCGACGCGGCGCCGCTGCCCGCGCTGGCCGCGGCCTGCCGGGAGTACGGCGCCGCTCTGCTGGTGGACGACGCCCACGGGTTCGGGGTGCTCGGAGAGGGCGGACGGGGTTCCCTGCACGCCGCCGGGCTGGCGGGGGCGCCCGACGTGGTGTGCACGGCCACGCTGTCGAAGTCGCTGGGCGCCCAGGGCGGGGTGGTGCTGGGGCCGGCCGCCGTGATCGAGCACCTGGTCAACGCGGCCCGTACCTTCATCTTCGACACCGGGCTCGCCCCCGCCGCGGCCGGGGCCGCGCTCGGTGCGCTGCGGCTGCTGCGCCGCGAGCCCGGGCGGGCCGAACGGGCGCGCACGGTGGCGCGCGACTTCCACCGGCTGCTGACCGCGGCCGGCCTGGACGCGACCGCGCCCGACGCCTGCGTGGTGTCGGTACGCGCGCCCTCGCCCGAGGCAGCCGTCGCCTGGGCGGCGCGCTGCCGGGACGCGGGTCTGGCCGTGGGCTGCTTCCGGCCGCCGTCCGTGCCCGACAGGATCTCCCGGCTGCGGCTCACCGCCCGCTGCGACCTGACGGACGCCCAGGTCCGGGACGCGGTGGAGGTCATCGCCCGCACCGCGCCCCGCGGGTGACGGCCCGGCCGGGCGGTCACCCCGCGGCCGGAAGCTCAGACAGCCCCCAGGCCCCCGTCGGACAGTGCCCGGACGAACTCGGTCCAGGCGTCGGGCCGGAACAGCAGCGCCGGGCCGAGCCGGTCCTTGGAATCGCGGACGGCGAGCTGTCCTGACCCGAGCAGAGCGGTCTCCACGCAGTTGTTCGCGGCCGTGCTGTGGCTGCTGCGGCGCCACGTCACACCGGAAAGCGTCGCGCTGGAGGAAACGTACCGGGACAGCGATGTCATGGTGCCTCCCTTGTTCGGCAGTTCGGTCTGTGGAACTACAACGAGCAACTGGGCAGCGCGTTTTCGTTAGACATTTCCGGTCGGTTCCGGTTGGTGTTCCCGTCAGCTCCGGTCGGTTCGGCACACGTACTGTCGACTAATGCGACATCTCCGCGCGAATCCCGGCGATCAGCGCCGCCGACTCCTCGCGGGGCAGGGCGCGGTCACGCAATCGGGCGAACGCGGCCCCGTACGCTTCGGTGTCCTCTTTCCGATCGACATAAAGACTACTCGTCAAATGGTCGATAACAACCACGTCCAGATCGGAAGTGCTCGGAAAGGAGAAGATTACGAACGAACCGGTGACTCCCATGTGCCCGCCGGCCGAGAAGGGCAGCACCTGCAACCGGACGTGCGGGAGCCGCCCCGCCTCCTCCAGGTGCCGCAGCTGACCGGCCATCACCTCCGGCCCGCCGACCTCGCGCCGCAGCACCGCCTCGTCGAGCACCGCCCACAGTTCCAGCGGCGGGTCCTGGCGCAGCACCGCCTGCCGGGCGATCCGCACGCTCACCAGCGAATCCACCTCGCGACGGCCGAGTCGCGGCATGACGTCCCTGGTCAGCGCCTCGGCGTAGGCGCGGGTCTGGAGCAGTCCGGGTACCACCGTGTTCTCCATCGAACGGGCCCGGATCGCGCCCGTCTCCAGGCTGATGAAGTCGCGGTACTCCACCGGCAGCACATCGCGGAAGTCGTGCCACCAGCCGCGCTGGACGCCGTTCCCGGCCAGCGTGGCGAGCAGGTCCCGCAGGTCCCGGTCGCGTACCGCGTACACATCGAGCAGCAGCGCCACGTCCTCGGCGCGGACGCTGCTGCGCCCGGTCTCGATCCGGCTGATTTTCGACTGGTGCCAGCCGGCCAGACCGGCCGCTTCCCCACTGGTGAGTCCGGCCTGATCGCGCAGCCGGCGCAACTCCTCACCGAGCCTGCGCCGGCGTACGGCGGGGACTCGTTCCATGCTGTCTCGTGCCTCCTGGGGTATACGGCTCGGCCTTACGCGTCCGATACGACAGTCTGCCGACCAAATGCGTTCTCACGTAGCAGAGTTCACTGATTCGAGCGACAGATATATGCATTGCGCTGTGGATCGTCCGTAGTGGCGGCACGATGAGTGGCAGTCTGGCGCGAACCAGCCGTATCCGGGGCCGGGGCCGAACCACACGACGGGCCCCGCCTCTGGGCCGCGTGCCGCGCCGGAGCCCGGTCACGGCGGGAAAGGGAACAGCGTCGCCATGGCAGATCTTCAGGAAGCAACCGTCACCCTGCCCAGTGAGCCCGCGTCGGTGACGACGGCCCGTCGTTACGTGTGCGCGCTGCTCGGCGAGTGGGGTCTGCCGCCGGAGGCCCCCGCGGTGGACTCCGTCCGGCTCATCGTCTCCGAGCTGGCCACCAACGCCGTGCTGCACACCTCGGGCCAGTCGCCCACCTTCACCGTCGACGTGCGGCTGGAACGTTCGGAGGAGCTCTACATCGGCGTCACCGACAGCCATCCGCGCTGGCCGCAGCGGCTGCCCGCCGCCGTCCAGCAGGACAACGGCCGCGGGATAATGATCATCCGGCATCTCACCGCCGAATCCGGCGGCAGGCTCCAGGTCAGACCGGCCGAGGACGGCGGCAAGACGGTGTCGATCACGATTCCCTGGGCGGTCCCGGTACGGTGACGCCGGCCGTTTCGGGGCGTCCGGGTCGGTGTGCGTGCGACCGTACGAGCAGGGCCTCGGCGCCGACCGGGACGAAGCCGGCCGCGAACAGGGCCCGTACGCTCGCGGCGTTGCCCGGGGCGATCTGGGCCCACAGCGGTTCGCCGCCCGGCACCAGGTGCCGGGCGGCGCGGGCGAGACGGCGCCCCGGGCCCGTGCCGCGCGCGCCGGGGGTCCACGTCCACCGCGGTCTCCCAGCGGCCCGCGACGCCCCGCCCGATCAGCGCGGTGCCGCCGGGCAGGGTCCAGGCCCGCAGCGCATACGACGCCCCCGTAGGCCGGCGGGCCCAGGCGGGTGGCGAGCGCGCTGCGGCGGGGACGGCGCTGTCGGGGAGGGCGGTGCGGCGGGCGCGCGAGGAGCGGGCGCGCCGGGGGCCCGTACGACCCCGCGTGACCGCGTCGGCCGTAGAGCCCCGGGAGCCCCGGCGGACCGGCGCCGCCCACCGGCGGCACGAGCCGGCCTCGTACCGCCGCTCAGGTGACCCGGCCGTACCAGACGCTGCCGGTCCAGATCTTCTCCAGCCGGACCAGGGCGCCGGTCTTCGGGGCGTGCCAGATACGGCCGCTGCCGGCGTAGATGCCGACGTGGTAGACGGATGAGCCGGAGTGGAAGAAGACCAGGTCACCGGCCTTGCGTGAGGCGGCCGAGAGATGGCTGGTGCTGTTGTACTGGTCGGCGGCGGTGCGCGGCAGCTTCTTGCCCGCGCGCTTGAAGGAGTACAGCGTCAGGCCCGAGCAGTCGAAGCGGTAGGGGCCCGTGGCACCCCACTCGTAGGGCGATCCCTGCTTGGACGCGGCGACGGACAGGGCCTGGAGGCCGAGCGTCGAGGCGTCGGCCCGCTGGGCGGTACCCGGCAGCAGCGACGGCGTGGCGACGGCAGCCGCGGTGAGGACGGACGCCGCCCCGATCCGGGACAGCCGTGCGGGCACGGCCCGCGCGGAGAGACGGTGGAACGCGGTCATGGGCGACCCTTCGTCGTCAGCCTGCGAAGGGTGACCTGTCGGGTTCGGGCAGGCGAAGATGCCCGGCCGCGCGCTGCGGCTTCACCCCAAGGGGCGGCCCGGAGGTGTTCCGGGCCGGGCCCCCGTCGTGCGTGGGTCCTCCGCTCCTGCCGGATGCACTCGTGTGTCGACCCGGCATCCGCACGGCGGCAGGATTGGGCGTTCCGCGCGGACCGCCCCGCCCCGGTGGCGGGGGCTTGTCGTCACCACGGATCGTTGCGCACGCAGCGTGGTCGTGCCATTACAGAAACGCTGGATGTGAGACTCGTCACTCTCCGCCCACGCGGGTGAACTCCCGCCCGCCGGTATCCGGACGCCGTCCGCCGGGTGCGCGCTGACCTGCGTTGTCAGGAGTGCCCCGGACGCAGTCAAGCCGCCACGCGCAACTAGGCGCGGAGACGGCGGGAGTCGCGGGATGCGCCATCGGACTGAGCGGTGACACGCCGTGTCCGGCGTGTCGCGGGGACGGACGGTGACGGCCGGACGGCGGCAGGGCCGCGGGGGACGGGGCGGGAGCCGGCCGGACCTCGGCCGGGCCGCCGGGCCGGGCGGGAGCCGGGGCCGCGGCGGGCGGACCGCGCCGGCCGCCTGCCCGCCCCTCACGCCTCCGGCGGCTCCGGTGCCGGGTCCGGCGCCACCGTCACCTGCCGTGACCGCCGCTCCCCGTCCAGTACCCGCAGCGCGCGGCCGAGGGTGCCGTGGTGCAGCTCGGTCTCGCCGCGCAGGTGCATCACGGTGAGTGCGTCCTTGAGTGCGCTCGCCCGGCTCACCAGCGCCTGCGCGGCCCGCAGTGCCGCGTACGTGTCCGTGCCGCGGGACGGGTTGATCCGGCCGAGCAGGTCCACGACCTCCAGGTAGCAGTCGATCAGCTCACCCTCGGAGCGGGTCAGGGCGGGCAGCGGCGGCAGTTCGGGTACCACCCCGGATCACCGCGGGCCGGAGGGCGGGATGCCTGCCTTGCGGCTGCCGGTCAGCCGGTCCGCCAGGCCGTAGGCGACGGCGGACTCGGCGTCGAAGACCTTGTCCCGCTCGATGTCGCCACGGACCCGGTCCGCGTCCTGGCCGGTGTGCCGGGTCAGCAGTGTCTCCAGTTGCTCGCGGGTGCGCAGCAGCTCGCCGGCCTGGATCTCCAGGTCGGAGGCGTCGCCCCGCACCGCCTCGCTCAGCGACGGCTGGTGGATGAGGACGCGGGCACCCGGGGTGACCAAGCGCTTGCCGGGGGTGCCGGCGGCCAGCAGCACGGCCGCGGCGGAGGCCGCCTGCCCGATGCAGACCGTCACCACGTCGCAGGTGACGAACTGCATGGTGTCGTAGACGGCGGTCATCGCCGGGAAGGAGCCGCCGGGGGAGTTGATGTAGAGCTGGATGTCCCGCTCGGGGGCGGCGCTCTCCAGCTGGATGAGCTGGGCCATCACGTCGTTCGCCGACGTGTCGTCGATGGGTGTGCCCAGGAAGACGATCCGCTCCTGGAGCAGCTTGGAGTACGGGTCCATGGTGCGCACCCCGCTGCTGCCTCGCTCGGTGAACTCGGGCAGCACATGGCGAGCCGTCGGTCGGAACATGGCGTGCACCTCCTGGGTAAAAATGTACAGGACGTACATCTCAGTAGGATGGGGAGCATGACCTACGACGTCCCGGTGACACAAGCGCGTGCCCAGCTCGCCGACCTCATCAACCGCGTGGTCTACGGCGGTGAGCAGGTGGTCCTGACCCGCCACGGCAAGCCGCTCGTCGGCCTGGTGTCCGCCACTGACCTGCAAAGACTCCGCGATCTCGACGCGCGGACCGAGGAGCAGGTGATCAGTACGGTCTCGGCCGTCGGCTCCGGTGCGTCCGCCACGGGCGAACGGCGCCGGTTCGGCATCGCCGCCGAGCGCCGCGGCCCCGAGGCCGGGTGACCGCGCTCGTAACAGCGGTTAACGCGTCCGAAACCACACCGAACTAATCTCGCGGGTCTTGACCCCTGTGAGGTGTGGCTGTGCAGTTGACCCCCCATGAGCAGGAACGCCTGCTCATCCATGTCGCCGCCGATGTGGCGGAGCGGCGGCGCGCCCGTGGGCTGCGGCTCAACCATCCCGAGGCGATCGCCCTGATCACCGCGCACATCCTGGAGGGCGCCCGGGACGGCAGGACCGTCGCGGAGCTCATGGCGTCCGGACGCACCGTCCTGACCCGCGCCGACGTCATGGACGGCATCCCCGAGATGATCCACGACGTGCAGGTCGAGGCCACCTTCCCGGACGGCACCAAGCTCGTCACCGTCCACCAGCCGATCGTCTGAGGTGCGGACCGCCATGATCCCCGGAGAGATCCTCTACGCCGACACGCCCGTGCCGCTGAACGCCGGCCGCCCGGTCACCCGGCTCACCGTGCTCAACGCCGCCGACCGCCCCGTGCAGGTCGGTTCCCACTACCACTTCGCCGAGGCCAACCCCGGTCTGCGGTTCGACCGCACCGCCGCGCACGGCCTGCGCCTGAACATCGCCGCGGGCACCGCGGTCCGCTTCGAGCCCGGCATCCCGGCCGAGGTCGAGCTGGTCCCCATCGGCGGGCAGCGGATCGTCGCCGGACTGCGCGGGGAGACGGGGGGAGCGCTCGATGCGTGAACTGACCCGGTCTGTATACGCGGACCTGTACGGCCCGACGACCGGCGACCGTATCCGGCTCGCCGACACCGATCTCCTCGTCGAGGTCGAACGCGACCTCGCCGGCGGGCCCGGGCTCGCCGGCGACGAGGCGGTGTTCGGCGGCGGCAAGGTCATCCGCGAGTCCATGGGGCAGGGCCGGGCCACCCGCGCCGAGGGCGCGCCCGACACCGTGATCACCGGGGCGGTCGTCCTCGACCACTGGGGCATCGTCAAGGCGGACATCGGCATCAGGGACGGCCGGATCACCGCACTGGGCAAAGCCGGCAACCCCGAGACCATGGACGGCGTCCACCCCGATCTCGTCATCGGCCCGGAGACCGAGGTCATCGCGGGAAACGGCAAGATCCTCACCGCCGGCACCATCGACGCGCACGTCCACTTCATCTCGCCGACCCTGCTGCCCCAGGCGCTCTCGGCGGGCGTCACCACCCTCATCGGCGGCGGCACCGGACCCGCCGAGGGCACCAAGGCCACCACCATCACGCCCGGGTCCTGGCACCTGGCGCGGATGTTCGCCGGCCTGGAGGCGTATCCCGTCAACGTCGGCCTGCTCGGCAAGGGCAACACCGTCAACCGGGCCTCGATGCACGACCAGCTGCGCGCCGGAGCGGTCGGCTTCAAGATCCACGAGGACTGGGGGGCCACGCCCGCCGCGATCGACGCCTGTCTGAGCGTGTGCGAGGAGAGCGGGGCCCAACTCGCCATACACACCGACACGCTGAACGAAGCCGGGTTCGTCGAGGACACCCTCGCCGCGATCGCCGGACGCGGCATCCACGCGTACCACACCGAGGGCGCCGGCGGCGGGCACGCACCCGACATCATCACCGTGGTCTCGCAGCCGCACGTGCTGCCGTCCTCCACCAACCCGACCCGGCCGCACACCGTCAACACCGTCGAGGAGCACCTCGACATGCTGATGGTCTGCCACCACCTCAACCCGGCGGTGCCGGAGGACCTGGCCTTCGCGGAGTCCCGGATCCGCCCCTCCACCATCGCCGCGGAGGACGTCCTGCACGACCTCGGCGCGATCAGCATCATCAGCTCCGACTCCCAGGCGATGGGCCGGATCGGCGAGATCGCGCTGCGCACCTGGCAGACCGCACACGTCATGAAGCGGCGGCGCGGCGCCCTGCCCGGGGACGGCCCCGCGGACAACCACCGGGCCCGGCGCTACGTGGCGAAGTACACCATCAACCCGGCCGTCGCACAGGGTCTGGACCACGAGATCGGCTCCGTCGAGGCCGGCAAGCTCGCCGATCTGGTGCTGTGGGAGCCGGCGTTCTTCGGCGTCAAGCCGCAACTGGTCATCAAGGGCGGCCAGATCGCGTACGCGCAGATGGGCGACGCCAACGCGTCCATCCCGACCCCGCAGCCGGTGCTGCCCCGCCCGATGTTCGGCGGTGTCGGCGCCGCGCCCGCGCTCAACTCCGTCAACTTCGTCACGCAGGCGGCGATCGAGGACGGGCTGCCGGAACGGCTCGGCCTCGGCAAGGAGTTCACCGCGATCCGTGACACCCGCGCCGTCCGGAAGTCGGACATGCGGGAGAACGACGCGCTGCCGGTGGTGGAGGTCGATCCGGACACGTTCACGGTACGGATCGACGGGGAGGTCGTGGAGCCCGCGCCGGCTCCCGAACTGCCCATGGCCCAGCGGTACTTCCTCTTCTGAGGGTCGCAGGAGGAGACATCACGGTGACGGAGCACTCCGCGCGGGCGGCCCTGCTGCTGCTGGCCGACGGCCGTTTCCCAGCCGGCGGACACGCGCACTCGGGCGGTGCGGAGGCGGCCGTCGCGGACGGCCGGGTGCGGGACGCGGCCACGCTCGCGCGGTTCTGCCGCGGGCGGCTGCACACCACAGGACTGGTCGCCGCCGCACTGGC
>NZ_DATDBG010000273.1:0-6485 GCF_036524955.1 Streptomyces sp. | reverse complement strand
GGAGTTCAACAAGTACCTGGACATGTACCCGGCGGTGAAGCGCCAGTTCGAGGGCGCCAAGCGGGTGCGTGAGTGGGTCTCCACCGACCGCCTCCAGTACAGCTCCAAGCAGTCCATCGGCTACCGCTGGTGCCTGATGTCCCACGCGGCCGGCTTCCTGGACCCGCTGTACTCCCGCGGCCTGTCCAACACCTTCGAGGTCGTCTTCTCGCTGATGTCCCGGCTGCTGCCGGCCCTGCAGGACGACGACTTCTCGGTGGAGCGGTTCGAGTACGTCGACCAGCTGGAGCGCGGCCTGCTCTACTACAACGACCTGCTGGTCAACAGCTCGTACATCTCCTTCTCGCACTTCCGGCTGTTCAACGCGGTCTTCCGGGTCTGGGGCGGCTTCCTCACCCCGGGCGTGATGCGGCTGACCCGGGCGCGGGTCAACTACCAGCTCACCAGGGACACCTCGCACCTGGAGGAGCTGGAGAAGGTGGAGTACCCCGGCCTGTGGTACCCGGACCCGGTGTTCCGGGAGATCATCGAGCTGACCGCCGAGACCTGTGACAAGTACGAGGCCGGCGCCATCGACGGTGACACCGCCGCCGACATCATCTTCGACAAGCTCAACAACTGCGACCTGCTGAACCCGGTCTTCGGCTGGAAGGACCCCGAGGACACCCGGTTCATCGTGCCGACCACCGCGATGATGGCGCGCTTCATGTACTGGGGCATCACCAAGGCCCCGGCCCAGATGAAGGACCTCGCCTCGTCCACCCTGACCGGCTCCATCCGGGCCGGCATCAAGGGCCGCAAGCTCCTGTGATCTCTGAGGCTGAGCTCTGACGAGCTCTGACGAGCTCTGAGGCCGAACTCTGAGACGCACCCTCGGAAACCGAGATCCCAGGAAACCAGGTACCCCCCAGGAACCCCAGGAAAGGGAACACCTCCATGCAGACCACCCCGAAGCCCGTGGCCGACGACGCCATGGACATGTCGATGGGCGACACGTCGGTGATCCGGGAGACCAACGCGCTGACCTCCTGGTCGACCACCCGCCCGGAACTCAACGCCGGTCCCTTCATGCGGGCCTTCGTGCGCTTCAACGTCTACCTCTACTCCAAGCCCCCGGGCGGCATCCAGAAGCGCGTCAACAAGTTCTTCCTCAACTTCAACATCTGGGCCTACCAGCAGACCCAGGGCCGGGTCATGGGCCGCTTCGGCGACCTGGACGCGCTGCTGCTGCACACCCTGGGCCGCAAGTCCGGCAAGATCCGCACCGTGCCGCTGGGTTACCAGTTCGAGAACGGCATCTTCTACGCGGTGGCCGTCCCGGGCCACTTCGATGTGCCCGGCGGCCCCAAGGCCATCCACCCGGCCTGGTACCTCAACGTGAAGGCCACGCCCGAGGCGACCATCGACATCGGCCGGGAGCAGATCGACGTCGTCGCCGAAGAGGTGACCGGCGCCGAGCGCGACCGGATCTGGAAGATGTACACCGACGTCTACCCCTTCATCTGGGAGTTCCAGAACCGGGCGAGCCGTCTGATCCCCGTGGTGAAGTTCACCCCGAAGGACATGCTGCCCGCGAAGATGTGACCGGCCGGGGGGCCTGTTCGTGATCAGGCCCCCCGCCGCTTGCGCGATATCCCCCCGAGCCCGGAGGAGGCCCCCCTACCATGAGTGCGGTTTCGGAAACGGAATCCGGGAAGGGACCGACGCCGATGCGTACCTGGATCACGGCCGGCACGCTGGCCGCCAGTCTCATCACGTCCACCAACAAATTCCGCAAGGCGAACGGTTCCACCGACTACATAGATCACGTCGACGTGATCGCCAGCTTCACCACGTTCTTCGTTCTCGCCGTCCGGGCCACCCGGGGAGCGAAGTCGGGCAAGGCCTGACTCCCGCGCGCCCGGCCCGGCGGCCGTTATCTCTTGATTGAAGGAGACCCTCGTGACCGGTTCCGCACCGACCTCCGATCTCACCGGCTGGCGCAAGACTCCGTTCACGGGGGCCGGGCTGACCCACGACGTGTACGAGAAGGGCACCGGGCCCGGTGTCGTCCTCGTCCCCGAGATCCCCGGGATGACCCCCGAGGTGCTGGGCCTGGCCGACCACATCGTCAAGCAGGGCTTCACCGTCGCGATCCCGTCGCCGTTCGGTGAGCCGGGGCGCAAGGCGTCCGCGGGCTACGGCATCCAGACCTTCGCCAAGCTGTGCGTGTCCGCCGAGTTCCGTGCCTTCGCCACCAACGCGCACCGGCCGATAGCCGACTACCTCAAGGCGGTCGCCCGGGACCTGGCCGCGCGCACCCCGGGGCCGGGCGTCGGCATCATCGGCATGTGCTTCACCGGCGGCTTCGCACTGGCCGCCGCGGTGGACGACGTGGTGCTCGCCCCGGTGCTCAGCCAGCCGGTGCTGCCCTTCCCGGTGGGCGGCAAGCGCGCCGCCGACCCGGGCCTGTCCCAGCAGGAGCTGGACACCGTGGTCGCCCGGACCAAGGACTCCGGCCTGTGCGTGCTGGGTCTGCGGTTCAGCGAGGACAAGGGCTCCACCCGGACCAAGTTCGCCACCCTGCGCCGCAGCCTCGGCGACGCCTTCGAGGTGATCGAACTGGACTCCTCCAAGGGCAACGCCGGCGGCTTCGCCTCGTCCGCGCACTCGGTACTGACCGCCGAGGTCCGCGAGACCCCGGGGCACCCCGCCCTCGCCGCCCGCGAGCGGGTGGTGGAGTTCCTCCGCGAGCGGCTCGCGCCCGTCGAGGCCTGAGCCCGGGTCCTTCCGCCGGTCCGCCGCCGCATCCCCCCGAGCCGCGTCCCCGAGCCGTGTGGCCTGTGTCTCAGCTGGGACAGCCGATGTCACACCCGATCAACCCTGACGGCTCTTGGGCTCAAGGGGACGCGGCAAGGAGGAACCGTGAACAAGTGGCGAGGCAACCCGTGGCTGATCCTGACGATCCTGTCCTTCGGGTTCTTCATGACTCTGCTCGACCTGACAATCGTCAACATCGCCATCCCGGACATGGTCGACAGCCTGGACGCGTCGCTCGACCAGATCCTGTGGGTGGTCAACGCCTACACGCTCGGACTTGCCGTACTGCTGATCACCGCCGGCCGGCTCGGTGACCTGCGGGGTAAGAAAACCCTGTTCATAGCCGGGGTGGGCGTGTTCACCCTGGCCAGCCTGGCATGCGGGCTGGCCCAGGACCCGGGCCAGCTGATCGCCTTCCGCGGTCTGCAGGGCGTCGGCGCGGCGCTGCTGCTGCCGCAGACCCTGTCGATGATCGTGGACGTCTTCCCGGACGAGAACCGCGGCGTCGCGCTCGGCATCTGGGGCACGGTCGCCGGTCTCGCCTCGGTCGCCGGGCCGAGCCTGGGCGGCCTGCTCGTCACCAAGCTGGACTGGCGGTGGATCTTCTTCGTCAACGTGCCGATCGGCGTGCTGGTGATCGCCGCGGCCTTCTTCGTGATGCCGACCGCGACCCGCACGGTACGGCACCGGTTCGACATACCGGGCGTGGTGCTCGCCACCGTCGCGCTGTTCCTGCTCGCCTTCGGCCTGATCGAGGGCCAGAAGTACGAGTGGAACGCCGGGATCTGGGCCACCATCGCCGGCTCGGCCGTGCTGCTCGCGATCTTCCTGGTCTACCAGCGCGGCCAGCAGGACAACGAACCGCTGGTGCCGTTCGAACTGTTCAAGGACCGCAACTTCTCGGTGGTCAACTTCGTCGGCATCGCGGTGTCCTTCGGTATCGTCGGCCTGATCCTGCCGCTGACCATCTACCTGCAGTCGGTGCTCGGGTTCAGCGCCCTGAAGGCCGGCGGGGTGCTGGTGCCGATGGCGCTCGGCTCGATCGTCACCGCGGGCCCGTCCGGGGTGCTCTCCGACAAGTTCGGCGGCAAGTACATCCTGATGGCCGGTCTGCTGGCGTTCGCCGGCGGCGTCCTGTGGATCGTGGCGACCGCGGAGGTCGGCGAGGGCTGGCTCGGGCTGCTCGGCCCGGTGCTGCTCATCGGCCTCGGCATGGGCGCCACCTTCACGCCGATGGCCACCGAGGTGATGCGCAACGTGCCGCCCAAGCTCACCGGCGCCGCGTCCGGCGTCAACAACGCCCTGCGGCAGGTCGGTTCGGTGCTGGCGGGCGCGGTGATCGGCGCGGTGCTGCAGAACCAGCTCGTCTCCGCCCTCAAGGACCAGGCACAGGCGCGGGCCGGCTCGGTCCCGGCGCAGTACCGGGGCCAGTTCACCGACAACTTTGCCGAGGCCGGCAAGCACCTGGCCGTCGGCGGCGAGAACGCCGGCGCGATGAAGCTGCCCGGCAACGTGCCGGCCGGCGTCGCCCACCGCGTGCAGGACGCCGCGACCGCGGTCTTCGGGCACGGCTTCGTCGACGCGATGCGGCCCACCATGCTCGTCCCCGTCGGCGTGCTGGCCGTCGGCGTGGTCGCCTGCCTGGTCATCGTCAGCCCGCGCGGCCCGGCCGCGAACCCGCACGGTGTGCCCGCCCCCGACGGCGAACTCGGCGCCGAGTCCGATCCGGTGCCCCAGCACGGCTGACTCCCGCAGCCGATCCGTGGAAGCGAAGGAATCATGACGACCGAGACAGAACGCATCGTTACCGCCAACTCGCCCGACAAGATCAACTTCACCGAGATGTACGTCACCCACGACGGCTTCCGGCGTGACCTGGAGCGGCTGGCGGCCGCCGCGGCGGCCGGCAAGACCGACTCCCCGCACGTGCGCGAGGGGTGGGAGACCTTCAAGAAGCAGCTCCACGTCCACCACACCGTGGAGGACGCCTGGCTGTGGCCGCGGCTCAAGGAGCGGGTGGCCGACCGTCCCGACGACCTGGCGCTGCTGGAGGCGATGGAGGCAGAGCACTCCGTCCTCGACCCGCAGCTCGACGGCGTCGACGAGGCGCTGGCCACCGGGTCGCCCGACCTGTTGGCCAAGGTGCAGGAGCTGACCGCGGTCCTCGACAAGCACCTCGCGCACGAGGAGGCCGAGGCGCTGCCGCTCATCCAGTCCGTGATGACGCCCAAGGAATGGCGCGGCTTCAGTGGCGCGATGGCCCGCAAGCAGCGCCTCAGCGGCGCGGCGGAGTGGATTCCATGGATCACCGACGGAATGTCCGCCTCGGACTCGCAGAAGTGGCTCGCGCGTATGCCTCCGCCGCTGCGGCTGATGAACAAGCTTTCATGGCAGGCGCGTTATCGTAACCGGAATCTGTGGAGTTTCTGAACTTCACCCGCGCCACCGCGGATCAATGGGGTTGACACCTAGTGCCGCCGCGTGTCACGCTTTTTGTGGCGGCCGACGTCTGTCCATGTGACGCGCCCCAGCATCCCAGAACGCTTTGCATCTCATCGCCGGGCCGGCCCTCACGGGTCGGACCCGGCGATTTCTTTTGCATGCCCTTTTCCTCAACTCCCTGATTCCACGCTGATTCGAGAAGAGAGGGGCGCTCAGTGCCCAGCAAGCCCAAGGAAGTCGTCCCGGCGAAGAACACCTCCAAGGCCCCCGAGCACTGCGATGTGCTGATCGTCGGCTCGGGCCTGGCGGGCTCGGTGAGCGCGTCGATCCTCGCCCGTCAGGGCAAGAAGGTCGTCATGGTCGACGCCGCCACCCACCCCCGGATGGCGATCGGCGAGTCGATGACCCCGCAGCTCATCGAGTGGCTGCACATCCTGGCGCTCCGCTTCGACGTACCGGAGCTGAAGCACCTGCTGGACATCAAGGCCGTCACCAAGTACATCGGCCCGTTCCACGGCAGGAAGCAGAGCTTCGGCTTCATGCGGCACAGCCCGGGCAACGAGCCCGACCCGCGCGAGGCGACCCAGTTCGTCATCCCCAAGCTGCTCACCGAGGCCAGCCACCTGTTCCGGCAGGACACAGACTCGTACTACTTCAACGTCGCGGCGAAGTACGGGACGGTCACCCGGCAGAACTGGCGGGTCTCGGACCTGGACTTCGACGACGACGGCGTGACCGTGACCGGTCAGAACGGCGAGGTCTTCCGGGCGCGTTACCTGATCGACGCCTCCGGCTTCCGGTCGCTGCTGGCCGAGAAGTTCGACCTGCGCGAGCAGCCGGCCCGCTTCAAGCACCACTCGCGGTCGATGTTCACGCACTTCATCGGCGTCAAGGACTTCGACGACGTCTGCCACCACCCCAACAGCCTGCGCCCGCCGGCCGCCTCCCCGTGGAGCGGCGGCACCATGCACCACCTCATCGAGCGCGGCTGGTTCTGGATCATCCCGTTCAACAACTTCAAGGGCTCGCAGAACCCGATCACCAGTGTCGGCCTCACCTTCGACGAGCGGCTGTACCCCAAGCCGAAGGACATGACGCCGGAGGAGGAGTTCAACAAGTACCTGGACATGTACCCGGCGGTGAAGCGCCAGTTCGAGGGCGCCAAGCGGGTGCGTGAGTGGGTCTCCACCGACCGCCTCCAGTACAGCTCCAAGCAGTCCATCGGCTACCGCTGGTGCCTGATG
>NZ_DATDBG010000272.1:0-2864 GCF_036524955.1 Streptomyces sp. | reverse complement strand
CGCCCTGCTCGGCGCGACAGCCGCACTGGGCACCCTCGCCCTGGCCCGCCGGCGTGGCGGCCACCGGCAGCGCGCACGCATCCCCCACCACGACCGCCGCCGCGACGACCCACCGCATCCTGTTCGACAACACCAAGGCCGAGACCGCCGGCAACGCCGACTGGATCATCAGCACCAGTCAGCCCGACCCCCTGGTCCAGGACGCCGCCCCCACCGCCGAGACCGACTGGACCGGCGCCGTCTCCGCGTGGGGCGTGGCCCTCCAGAAGGCCGGCGGGTACTCGCTGAGCACGCAGACACCCTGGCGCAGTCCGTCGCCGTCCCGTCCGGCTGCGCGGCGCCCCTGACGTTCTGGCTGCACGTGGACACCGCGGAGACCACCACCACAACGGCGTACGACACGCTCAAGGCACAGGTGCTGAACTCCTCCGGCACCGTGCTCACCACCCTGGCCACGTACTCCAATCTGAACGCCGCGGCCGGTTACACCCAGCGCAGCTTCAACCTGGGGGCGTACGCCGGGAAGACCGTCACGATCAAGTTCACCGGGACCGAGGGCTCACAGCGCCAGACGTCCTTCGTCATCGACGACACGGCCCTCAACGTGAGCTGACGATCAGGCCGCGGCGTCGAACTCGCACCATACGGCCTTGCCGTCGCCCCGCGGCTCGACGCCCCAGCGCGCGGCCAGCGCGTCGATCATCAGCAGGCCGCGGCCCGAGGTGGCCGCCTCGCCGGGGGACCGGCGGCGCGGCCACACGCTGGACCGGTCCTGCACGGACAGCCGGACCCGGCGCACGGGTTCCGGCAGCACCTCCAGGGTGAGCACGGCGCCGCCCTCGGTGTGCAGCAGGACGTTGACGAGGAGTTCACCCGCGGCGAGTTCGATGTCGTCGGCGAGGTCGGGCAGGCCCCAGTCGACCAGCGCCTGCCGCAGCGCGGCGCGGGCCTCGGCCAGGCCCTCGGGGTCTGCCTGATGCACGTAACCGTGCATGCGCGGCGCGCGGCGGGTACCGAAGTCGGGGGCGCGGCGCAGGATGAGCAGGGCCACGTCGTCGTCGGAGCCCCAGCGTTCCCAGAGGTTGTCGGCGATGTGGTCGGCGAGGTCCTCGGCCCGCTGCGGTCCGCGGTGCACGGCCTCGGCGAGCGCTTCCATGCCGATGGTGATGTCCAGGCCGTGTTCCTCGACCAGGCCGTCGGTGCAGAACACCAGCGTCTCGCCGGGGACCAGGTCGAGCCGGGTCTCGGGGAATTCGTGCAGGTCGAGGGTGGTGGCCAGGCCCAGCGGCAGCCCGCCGCGGACATTGGGCCAGCCGGTGCGGCCGTCGGTGTGCCGGATCAGCGGGCCGAGGTGCCCGGCTCGGGCCGCCCGCACGGTGCCGGAGGTCAGGTCCAGTTCGGCGTAGCCGCAGGTGGCGAAGCGCTCGGTGTCGAGTTCGGCGAGGAACCGGGAGGCGCGGGCGAGCACCGTGGACGGCGGGTGGCCCTCGGCGGCGTACGCCCGCAGCGCGATCCGGAGCTGGCCCATCACGGCGGCGGCGTGCGTGTCGTGCCCCTGTACGTCGCCGACGACCAGGCCGACCCGGCGTTGCGGCAGCGCCACCACGTCGTACCAGTCGCCGCCGACCTCCCGGCCGCTGCGGGCGGCGTGGTAGCGCACGGCGATCTCGGCGCCGCGGAAGCGCGGGATGTGCCGGGGCAGCATCGACGCCTGGAGGCCGGTGGCGAACTCCCGCTCCTGGTCGAAGAGGATGGCGCGCTGCAGGGACTGCGCGAGGATGCCGGCCAGCGCCCCGCACAGCTCGCGGTCCTCGCCGGTGAACTCGTCGCGCCTGCGGTAGAAGAGCGCCACCGCGCCGATCGAGCGGGCCTGCGCGATGAGCGGCAGGAAGGCGGCGGCGTCGAGTTCGACCTTGTCCAGGTACGGGGCCAGCAGCGGGTACCGCTCGGCCAGCTCGGCGAAGGAGGTCACGAAGCGCGGCTGCTGGGTCAGTACGGCCTGGGCGAGCGGCAGCGACTCGTCCAGGCGCCGCATCTGGAGTCCGCGGAAGCCCACCATGGGCTCGCCGCTGACCGCGACGATCTTGAGGTTGCCGCCCTCGATCAGGCCGAGGGTCATACCGTCGGCCCCGAACCGTTCCAGACCGCCGGCGCCGGTGAGGACGGCGGTGACGTCGTCCACGGTCACGGCGCGCGACAGCGCCTCGGTGGTGCGGCGGACGACCGAGGACAGGCCGCGCCGCTCCACGTCGGGCCGGGAGCCGTCGGACTGTGGGGCGTGCGCCAGCTCGTCGGTGGCCTCCCGCACGATGCCGACCACGCGGTGGGGCGATCCCCGCTCGTCCCGCATGATCGTGCCGTGGGTGTACGTCCACTGCCTGACGCCGTCCCGCCGGGTGACCTGGAAGTAGCCGCCGTAGCCGCGGCGCCCGGACTCCAGGGCCCGGCGGAACGCCACGTCGAGACGGGCCGCCGAATCCGGCGTGACCCGCAGCACGAGGGAGTCGGGGCTGCCGTCGTACTCCTCCGGACGCAGATCGAGCACCTGGAGGCCGACCTCGTCCAGGTCGAAGGTTCCTTGGTCGAGGTCCCAGTCGAAGCTCCCCACCCCGTTCATGGCGGACCGCTCCCCCGGGCCGATCCGCCGGTCCGCATGTCCGCGCCGCAGAGGAGGACTCACGCGGGGGTCGTAGCGCGGGCGTGTGGAGCGCATCGGCCCCGACGGTCGCTTCTGAGGTGTCATCAGCCTGCTCCGGGGTCGGCCTACGGTCAGGGACCACGACGTCCGACGGATTTACAGGATAACTTCGTCAGGATTTATTGGCATCAGCGGCTTTTATCACCCGATGGGCCGCCGGGCGGTG
>NZ_DATDBG010000271.1:0-15867 GCF_036524955.1 Streptomyces sp. | reverse complement strand
CCGCGGGCCGCCGGTCACCCCGACCGGCGGCCCGCGGCCACCGCGTCCGCGGTCAGGTGATCGTGAGGCTGTCGATGTTGGCGCCGTTGGACCCGGTCGTGGTCGCGCGGATCGTGACGGCCGCGCCCGCGGGCAGGGAGGCGCCGAGGGACGTCGTGTTCCAGGTGCTCCAGTCGCCGGTCGGGTTGAAGGGGAGGGCGCTGTGGACCGTGGCGCCGTTGACGGAGACCGACAGGGGGCGG
Source organism: Streptomyces sp. (assembly GCF_036524955.1). Lineage (GTDB taxonomy): Bacteria > Actinomycetota > Actinomycetes > Streptomycetales > Streptomycetaceae > Actinacidiphila. Next base: position 15,625 of record NZ_DATDBG010000271.1, on the reverse strand, counting down.
TCGGCGGTGCCGCCGTTGGCATAGCGGAACGTGAGAGTACGCGGGCCGGCCGCGGGGACGTCGACGGTCCATTCGACGAAGGCGCCGCTCGCCGAGGAGTCGGCGAAGTCCACGAAGCCGGTCCCGGTGTACTCCGGGTGGCGGGTGTCGATGAACGCGCCGCTGAGGTACGCGCGCTCGGCCTGGTGGACGGTGCCGCCCGTCACGGGCGGGAAGGGAGCGCCGCTCGGCTCGATCGTGGCGGCGGCACCACCGCCCGGGACGGTGGCGAGGGACGGGGTGACGACGGAGAGGATCTTCCCGGCCGGGTCCCACACGGTGCCGCCGCCGCTCACGACCGCCGCCGCCTCGCTGGTGCGGGCGGGCAGGGTGGCGCCGCCGTTGACCCGCATGCCGACGGGTGAGGACAGCCCGTGGAGGCGTACGACATAGCGGCGTGCGGTGGGTGCGCCCGTGTAGGTTCCCTGCGGGTGGGTGATGACGGTTCTGGTCGCCGCATCGGTGTAGGAAAGGCTCGTGACGCTCTTCGCGCCGTCGACCCGGTGGCTTTCGGTGGTCCCGTCGTCCTCGACGAGGTCGAAACCGCCGTCGGCGCCGGAGTAGACGTCCATCTCCAACTGCCTTTTGTTCAGATAGGCAGTGCTCTGCGCGTACGGGTATTTCGGCAGGATCGCACCCGCCTTCACGAACATCGGTGTCTCTCCGGTCCGCGTGACATAGGGGAGGTCGCCGGTGTCCGAGCCGGTGTGCTTAATGTCGTACCAGAAGTTGTACCAGGTGTCGCCGGCCGGCAGCCAGATGAGCTGGGTGGCCCCGCCGTCCGAGGTCAGCGGGGCCACGAGGATCGACGGGCCCCACAGATACTGCAGATCGTGCGCGTAGGCGTTCGCCCTGTTCTGGTAGTCGACGACCATGGCCCGGGCCATCGGCATTCCGGTGGCGCTCGCTTCGTGGGCGACGGTGTAGATGTAGGGCATGAGCGTGTACCGGAGTTCGGCGTACTTCTTGAAGTCCGCCTGGTTGACCGCACTCTGGTCGAGCGGCCAGCGGGACGCCGACTGGCCCTGGGTCGTGGTGTTGGCACCGCTGTGGGGTCTCCAGATCGGGGAGAGACTCGACCAGGCGGCGGGCCAGTTGCGGTAGAAGGCATCGGAGATCAGGCCGTTGCCCGGGCCGCCGTGGAAACCGCCGCCGTCGATGTTGGCATAGGGAAAACCGCCCAGGCCGGCCGCCTGCATTCCCCTGATCTGCATCTGCATCTCGTCGTAGGTGGAGACGATGTCGCCGGTCCAGTAATGGCCGTAGCGCTGCTGCCCGGCGGACGCGCCTCGGCTCCAGGTCCACGGACGCCTGGCGTTGCCGATGTGGCCCGCCGTGTCGGGATCCCAGCCTTCCTCGCCGACGCCCTTGTGCAGGTGGAAGAAGTACGCGTTGCGCACCTCCGACCATTTCCGGCCGTCCGCGGTGTCGGCGTTGTAGGGGATGGGCCCGAGTTCGTCTGTCTCGTCGAGCCAGAGCCCGTCCCCGGGGTAACGCAGTGCGGGGTCGAGGGCCTGGGTCCAGAAGACGTTCCACAGCCACCCGCGTGCGGCGGGGTTGCTCCAGTCGGGCACGGCGTCGTTCTGGGAGACGCCGGTGAGGTCGCCGGTCTGAAAGCTGTAGCCGGGCGGCGGACCGGCGGTCCAGCCCGCCATCTCGTTGGAGTTGTTGCGGTTGTAGTCCAGGGTGACGGTGACGCCGTTGGCGGCGGCCCAGGCCTGGTAGCCGGCGGGGTCGGGCCATCGCTCGGCGCTGAAGTCGAACCATGATCCGGACCATGCGCCCGAACCCTCCCGCCAGCGGTTGTCGTTGACCTGGTGATCGAACGGGAAGCCGGCGCCCCGGTGCCGGGTGATCTTGTCCCGCCACCAGTTCTGGTCGCTGACATCGGGGAAGTTCTTGTCGGACATCTGCAGGCCGAACACGGACAGCCGCGGCAGGCGCGGGCGTCCGGTGAGCTGCGTATAACGGTCAAGCAGTTTGGCGAACTCCGGGCCGTTGATCAGGAAGTAGTCCATCTGCGGCCGGACGCCACCGGTGGCGTGGTCGTCGGCGGAGAATTCGTACGCGCCGCCGACGCCGAAGGTGAAGGCGGTGTCGAAGGTGGTGTTGAAGAAGACTCCGTACCCCTTGCTGGAGAGGTAGAAAGGCACGATCGCGGGTGCCTGCTCCACTCCCCCGGTGGCCGTGGCGTAATTGTGCGCCACAATGTCGCCGGTCCGGTCGAGCCTGGGCGACCGCCCGTACAGCCCGTGTCCTGCCTTGACGAAACGCTCGTCCGGCGCCGGGGCCACGAAGGATTCGGTGACGACGCTGTTGTCGGTGCCGCCCCAGGTGATGCCGTGCGTACCGTCTTCCTTCGCCAGCAGGGCCCCGGTGCCGCGGTGGTAGAACTCCAGCCGCAACGGGTTCTTGCGCAGCACGATCCGGATGCCGTCGGGCGCGGCGGTGGTGATCGTGAAGGCGGTCCCGGTGTCGGTGATGCCGAGGCTGCCGCCCATCCCGGCGTGATTCGCGGGCACGACCATCTCGTACCGCGTGTCCGCGAAGAAGCTCTCGCCGCCGCGGACCGCCCGGACCCGGACGATCTGGTCGCCGTACGCGGTGATCCTCACCTTCTGGCCGGTGACGCTGGTCACCGTGATGCTGCGGGCGTCCGCCGTGTGGCTCGCGCAGTCGCCGAGCCGCTCCCCCGTCGCCGCCTCGGCCCGGGGCGCCGCAGCGGTGACGCCGCCGAGTGCCAGGGCGGCGGGAACCATGCCGAACAGAGCTGTCCTTCGCTTCATGCGGTCTCCCTGTGGGCGCGGGCCGGCGGACGGCTCAGATGTCCAGTTCCACGTAGTTCAGGTTGATCGCCCCGGCGTCCTGGCTGGTCCGCGTCATGGTGAGGACGTTGACGCCCGCGTGCAGGGCGACCGTCGCGCTGACGGTGCTCCAGGTGTCCCAGTTGGCGAGGTTGGGGAAGGAGATCCGGCTGGGAGTCGCCGCGTAGACGCCGGCCTGGTTGCGTACGGAGAGCGTCTGGGTGGCGGTCGCCCCGGTGGCGTTGCCGTACCGGAAGCGGATGGTGTAGATGCCGGCCTGCGGTGCCTGGACGCCGAAGGTGACGCTGGCACCCACGGTGCCGAGTCCGTCGACGAAGCCCATCGCGCTGTGGCCCGGGTGGTCGTTGTTGAAGCCGGCGCCGCCGCCCCACGCGGCGAAGGCGGCCTGGTAGCGGCGGACCGTCTCGCGCGGGGTCACACGGACCAGGCGGCAGGCGTGCGGGTTCAGGGCGGCGCTCAGGCTGGTCAGTCCGCCGAGGTTCTGGTGGGCCCACACGTCCCGTACGTCGGCGAGGCCGTTGATGCCGAGGTCCGCGGTGAAATTCAGGGACTTGGTCGTCTGGCCCGGGCCGTCACCCCGGTTGAACAGGCCCACCGCCCAGGTTCCGTCCGGGAGTTGCCCGGCCCAGCGCTCGGTGTCGCGGCTTCCGGCGTCGGTGGAGTACGGGGTCGCGTGATAGAAGTACGGCTTGCCCGCCAGTCCCTGGTCGTGCAGGGCGAGCACCTCGGTGTTGGTGTAGAAGGCGGCGTTGGCGCCGATGTTGTCCACGCGGTCGGCGATCGCGAGCGGGGAGCCGGCCATGGTGTAGAGGCTGACCGCGGTCCGCCGCTCGTCGTCGTTGGCGAAACTGTTCAGGATCAGGAAGTCGCCGTCCAGGATGAGCTGGTCGCGCCCGGCGCGGTCGGCGAACCCCGTGAAGCCGGTGAACGGGTTGTGCCACTGCGACCAGTTGCTCGTCCAGTTCTGCCGGCCGCCGCTGAGGTTGCCCCAGCCGCCGTTGGTCACGTCGTCGTTGATACGGACCATGTCGCCGTACCGGACCTCGGTGGCCGCGTGGTCGAAGAGGTTCGGCATGACCAGGCTCAGCTCGACGTCGTCCAGGGCGGCGTCGTTCATCCACGACAGCGCGGTCGCGTAGTTCGCGGCGCCGTGGGCGATGCCGACCGGCCCGCCGATGTTCTGGTCGAAACCGGATTCGTACCAGCTCAGGAAGTCCACGCGCAGATACGGCACGCCCATGTCGCGGAAGTAGCGGACGTAGCCCTGGACGTACTCCCTGGCGCCGTCCTTGGTGACGTCCACCCAGTAGAGGGTCTTGTTGCCGATGTCGCCGCCGAAGAAGTCGCCCGCGGTGACGATGTCGGCGATCTTGACGTCCGGCCGGCCCACCACCGTCTTGGCGGGGTCGGCGACGGCGTTCTTGCAGACCCACAGCGGGTTGTAGTAGACGCCCAGGGTCATGCCGCGGGCCTTGAGGTAGTTCGACCAGTAGGCCCAGTCGTGCTGCCAGGTGTCCTGGTAGCTGCGGATGTAGCCGTGCTCGGTGGTGTTCTGGGTGAAGTCGAGCCAGCCGTCGGTGCACGCCATGGTGTAGCCGTACGGCTTGAAGGTCGTGGCCACCCAGTCGATGTTCTGCTGCCACACCGATTCCGGCAGGGCCTGGTTGTTGGGGTAGTCCCAGCCGTAGACGCTCCAGTACTTCGGGCCCACGCCGCCGCGGGTGAAGACGCTGTCCCGGCTGTTGGCCGGCGGCAGCGGCACCGCCGTGGCCTGGCCGCGGCCCAGGGTACCGACCACCAGGCCGCCGAGAGCGGCCGTACCGGCCCCTTTGACCAGGGCCCTTCGTGAAATAGTCAACGTCGCCTCCACGATCACTCGGGTGGGGGGTGGAACGGGCCGCGGCCGTTCCCGGGGAGGGTGGGGGCCGCCGGTTGCGTTGCCGACGGATGACGGGAGTGTGGTCCCCAACGTTTCGTACGTCAAGAAAAAATGCAGCATCGAAACGGAAACTGCCGTCGCGTCAGGTCCGAGTGCGGGTGAAGGCCGCCGCGATCCGGGCCGCACGGCAGGGTGCCCATGGCGTGGCAGCGCACACAGGGCCGGGTGGCGGCGCCCGCGGACCGGTCGGCGGGTGCGGTACGGCGGTACCCGCGCCGCTCGTCCCACACCTGTCGCGGTATCACTGAGCAGCACCGATACCCATACTCGGCACCTGCTGCGGCCGAGGGTGCGGCTGCGCCGGCCGCGGGTGGTCAGGGCCCGCCGCGCAGGCGCCCACCGCTGCCGCACGGCAGGGTCGCCAGGACGCGCGTCGATAAACATCGTGTTTTTTGCTTGACGCACGAAACTCTGAGGATCAGACTCCCGTCATCCGCCGGTAACGCACCCCCACAGCACGCACCCGCCCACCGGCGGGCGCGGCTGCCCCGCCGGCGCTCCGCACCGCGAAGACCCGCCCGTGGCGGTGTCGCGGCCCCACCCGCAGCGATCGTGGAGGCGACGACGTTGACGACGCCAGGAACGCCCGAGGCCACGGGCGGCGGCCCGGCCGCGGCCGGTGGACCGGACCGGACGATCGCTGCGGTGAGAGCGGCAGCGACCGAGTCAACAAGGGAGTTGCACATGGCCCATCGCAGGAAAAGACTCCGCGTGAGAGCCGTCGCCGTCGTCGCCGCCGCGACCACCGTCGCCGCGACACTCGTCAGCACCACAGGCGCCTCCGTCGCTTCGGCCGCCGCCCAGGACGGGGCGGTGGTCTCGGGGAACGCCCGCTTCGAGGTGCTCTCGCCCACCCTGATCCGCACGGAGTACGCCGGTGACGGCGCGTTCGTCGACGCCGCCACCTTCAACGCCATCGGCCGGGACGGATTCGGCCAGACCCCCTTCACGACGCAGACCAGCGCCGGCTGGCTGACGCTCACCACGAGCGCCGTGACGTTGAAGTACAAGGTCGGCTCCGGGCAGTTCACCGACCAGAACCTCACGGTCAGGGTGAACAGCGGTCCGCAGAGCGTCACGGCCACGCCGTGGCAGCCCAGCCCCTTCCTGCCCACCTGCGCGTTCGGTGCGGCGTGCGAGGCCGAGAGCCAGCTCCTGACCGGCGTGAACACCGCCTCGGACCACCCCGGCCACACCGGCTCCGGGTTCGCCGCGGGCTTCGAGAGCGTGGGCGACTCGGCGTCCTTCGCGGTCAACGCGCCCAGCGCCGGCACGTACGAGTTCGCCGCGCGGTACGCCAACAGCCTCGGCGGCGACGGGCAGAACACCACCCGTACGCTGACCGTCTCCGTCGACGGCGGCGCGGGCCAGACGCTGACCCTGCCGACCACCGCGGACTGGAACACGTGGGCGGTCGCCACCACCTCGCTCAGCCTGCCCGAGGGCCGGCACACCGTCACCCTCGCCCGCACCGGCACCAGCTCGGGCCACGTCAACGTCGACAGCACCGCCGTGGTCACGACCGGCTCCCCCTACCCCGGCCCGGCGGCCGCGCCGCTCATGAACTGCGCCTACGGCACGGTGTGCGAGGCGGAGGCGGGCCAGTTCGGCGGGACCGCGTCCGTGCAGAAGGACCACAACGGCCACTCCGGCACCGGTTTCGTCGCCGGGCTCCAGGACGGCGCGAGCGACACCGTCCGGTTCGCCGACGTGCCGGTGGCCGGCTCGTACTCGCTCCAGTTGCGTGTCTCCAACGCGCAGCCGGTGCCCGGCACGATCTCCGTCGCGGTCGGCTCGGCCCCCGCCGCCACGGTGAGTGTGCCCATCACCAGCAGTTGGGACTCCTGGCGGACGATCACGGTCCCGGTCACCCTGAGCGCGGGCACGAACAACGTGACCATCGGTTGCCCGGGGCCGAGCAGTTGCAAGCTCAACCTCGACACCGTCGCCGCCACCGCCACCGGGTCCGCGCCGCTGTCCCCGCACGCCGCACTCGGCGGCTACCGCCGCGCCCTGGACAACACCAACGGCGCCCAGCTCACCACTCCCGGCCTGATGTACCAGGACGGCTGGAGCCTGCTCGACGACACCGCGTCGGCGATCTTCAACAACGTGACCAAGCAGGTGACCCCCCGACCCGGCCACGGCGGGCAGCCGTACCAGGACGGGTACGTGTTCGGCTACGGCCACGACTACGGGCAGGGCCTGGCCGATCTGGCGAAGCTGACCGGACCGTCGAAGCTGCTGCCGCGCTGGGCCTACGGGGTGTGGTACTCGGAGTACTACGACCGCACGGCAGCCGACTACCAGAACACGATCATCCCCCGGTTCCGCAGCGACGGCGTGCCGCTGGACGTCCTGGTCACCGACACCGACTTCAAGTCACCGGACCGGTGGAACGGCTGGGAGATCGACACCGCCAAGTTCCCCGACCCGACCGGCTTCTTCGACTGGTCGGCCTCCCAGGGCCTGCACAACACGCTCAACATCCACCCGAGCATCCTCCCGACGGACCCGCAGTACGCCCAGACCCAGGCCACCGCCAACAACGAGCTCACGCCCGACAACACCCTGTGCTTCCGGGACCCGGCGCACGGCGACTGCTACACCTTCGACTTCGGCGACCCGGACCAGCTTGAGGCGTACCTGGACCTGCACCAGCCGATGGAAGCGCAGGGCGCGGACTTCTGGTGGCTGGACTGGTGCTGCGAGCAGTCCTTCTCCACCCTGGCCGGCGTCACCCCCGACGCCTGGATCAACGAGCAGTACGCCAACGACACCGCCAAGAACGTCGGCCGCGGGTTCGCCCTCTCCCGCGCCTACAGCTCCCTGCAACGGGACGGGTACCTCGGCCCGACCGGCCAGCCGACCGGACCGTGGGCCGACAAGCGCACGACCGTCCACTTCACCGGTGACACCACCTCCAGCTGGGAGACGGTCAAGGCCGAAGTCGGGTACACGCCGGCCGAGTCGGTGGCCACCGGGCTGTCCGCCGTCAGCCACGACATCGGCGGGTTCAACAACGACGGCACGCAGGCCCCCGGCGCCGAGCCGGGCAGCACCAAGCTCGCCGACGACCTGTACGCCCGGTGGGTACAGCTGGGCACGTTCCAGCCGATCGACCGGCTGCACGGCAACCACAGCGACCGGCTGCCCTGGCAGTACGGTGCCGCGGCGAAGACCTCCGCGGAGAAGTTCCTCAACCTCCGCGAGAACCTGGTCCCGTACACCTACTCCCTCGCGCGGCAGGCCGCCCTGACCGGCATGCCGGTGGTGACCCCGACGTACGTGCGGTACCCGGAGGAGCAGGAGGCCTACGCCACATTCGGAGCCGAGTACCTGTACGGGCCGAACGTGCTGGTCGCGCCGGTGACGACGCCCGGCACGACGGCCACCACCCGGGTGTGGTTCCCGCCGGGCGGCCAGTGGACCGACTACTTCACCGGCACCACCTACGCCGGCGGCACGATCCAGAACGTGACCACCGACCTCAACTCGATGCCGGTGTTCATCAAGTCCGGCGGCATCATGCCGGCCCGCACGGTCAACGTCACCAACGACGTGCAGAACCCCCTGTCCAAGGTGGCGCTCACCGTCCCGGTGGGAGCGGCGGGCTCCACCAGCCTCTACGAGGACGACGGCACCACCGCCGGCGGCCCGAGCGCGACCACCGCGATCCAGTACGCCCAGAGCGGCGCCACCCGCACGCTGACGGTCAGTCCGGTCGTGGGGTCCTTCCCCGGCCAGGTGACGCAGCGCCAGTGGACGGCGGTCTTCCTCAACGCCACCGCGCCGTCGTCGGTCGCGATCGACGGGGCCACGGCGCCCCCGTCCAGCTGGTCCTGGAACAGCGCCAAGCGGACCCTGACCGTCACCGTCCCCACCAAGTCGGTGAGCAGCCAGACGACCGTGAGCTTCCAGTAACCGCCGCCGGCGGGCGCGGAATAACCCTTCGTTCACCTTTCACACCCGTCCGCCCTGGAACATCCGCGTGCCGAACTGATTGAATGCACCAAGGACCCCGGGCTGCCGGTGGCCGTCTCACTCACCTAGCTTTCCCGAACGGCGTTGACATGATCCTCATGGGGCGGGCCCCGGAATGCGAACGACTCGACCGCCTGGTGGCGACCGTACGGGAAGGCCGCAGCGGCGTCGTGCTGTTGCGGGGCGACGCGGGCGTCGGCAAGACGGCGCTGCTGGACTACGTCGCCGCCGAGGCCGCCGATCTGCGGGTCGTCCGGGTGTCGGGGGTGGAGGCGGAGGCCGGTTTCCCCTTCGCGGCCCTGCACCGGATGCTCATACCGTTCCTGAACCACGCGGACGAGCTCCCCGCGAGGCAGCGGGAGGGGCTGATGGTGGCCTGCGGGCTGGCCGACGGGCCGCCGGCCGACCGGTTCCTGGTGGGGCTCGCGGCGCTCACGCTGCTGGCCGAGGCCGCCGGTCAGCGCCCGGTGCTGGCCTGCGTGGACGACGCGCAGTGGCTCGACGAGGAGTCGCTGTGCGTGCTGGCCTTCGTCGGTCGCCGCGTACATGCCGAGGGCGTCGGCCTCGTGTTCGCCGCGCGCACCGGTTTCGACGGGCTGGTGGGGCTGCCCGAGCCCGTCACCGAAGTCGCCGGTCTGGAGGAGCCGTTCGCGCTGGAACTGCTGCGTTCGGTGGTCGACGGCCCGCTGGACGTCCGCGTCGGGGCGCGGATCGTGACCGCGACGTCCGGGAACCCGCTGGCCCTGACGGATCTCGGGCAGGAGCTGTCGACCGGCCAGTTGTCGGGCGGGCTGGCGCTGCCCGATCCGCTGCCGGTGGGCGGCCGGTTGGAGGAGCACTACCTGCGCCAGGTCAGCGAGCTGCCGGAAGACACGCAGACCTGGCTGCTGCTCGCCGCGGCCGAACCCGGCGGGAACCTCGCGTACATCTCCGGGGCGGCCACCCGGCTGGGCGTCGGGCCCGACGCCATCGGACCGGCCGAAGCCGCGCGCCTGCTGATCCTGCGCGCCACCGCGGTGTTCCGCCATCCGCTGGTGCGGTCGGCGGTCTACGGCGGCGCGACCAGCGTCCAGCGCCGGCGCGCGCACCACGCGCTGGCCGCGGCCACCAGCAGCGCGGCCGACGGCGACAGGAGGGCCTGGCACCTGGCAGCGGCCTCGCCCGGTCCCGACGAGAGCGTCGCCGCCGAAGTGGCCCATGTGGCCGACCGGGCGGGCGCACGCGGCGGTCACGCGGCCCGTACCGCCTTCCTCACCCGGGCCGCCGAGCTGACGCCCGAGGAACACCGCCGTGCCGAGCGGCTGCTCGCGGCGGCCGAGTCGGCGCTGACCGCCGGGGCACCGCTCCAGGCGCGGACGCTGCTGGGTGGGATCGACGACGGCCTGGCCGACGAGGTCGGCCGGGGGAGAGCGCTGCTGGTACGGGCCCAGGCGCTCGTCGCGCTGGGCGACGCCGAGGCGTTCGCGCGGTCGCCCGCGCTGTGCCTGGACGCCGCGCTGGCCTTCCGGGACAAGGCGCCGGACCTCGCCCGCGACGCGCTGCTCACCACGATCGAGCGCGCCATCAGCGCGGAGCACCTGATGCGGGGCACGACGCCGGAGAAGATCGCCCGGGCCGTCGAGGATGTCCTGACCCATGCCGAGGACCCGGCACCCGCCACGCCCCCGACAACCCGCGAACTCGTCCTACGGGCCTTCGCCCGGCTGGCCACGGAAGGGTACGAGCAGGCCGTGCCCGACATGCGGCTGGCCTGCGCGGCGCTGCTGGACCGCACGACGCCGGACGAGGAAGTCCTGCGCTGCTACCTGCCCGCCGTCACGATGTCCATGATGCAGTGGGACGAGGAGGCTCACACGGCGATCATCCGACGGGCGGCGGACGCCGCTCGCCGCAGCGGCGCCCTGTGGCAGCTGGACAACGCGCTGTACTGCGCGACCATGTCCGAGACCAACCTCGGTGAGCTGGCGACGGCCGGCGACCTGCTCACCGAGGGCCACCAGATCCGCTCCGCGATCGGCGCGACCGACGATGTGTGGGAGCTCTACCGGCATCCCGAACTGCTCGCCTGGCGTGCCGACGGCGACCGCCTCGGAGAGGTGCTGCGCGGCTGCATGGAGGCCGGGACCTGGCTCGGGGCCGGCGCGGTCGAGTCGATCGCCCGCATCGGCACGGTGATCCTCGCGCTGGGACGCGGCGACTACGCCGAGGCCCGCGGGACCGCCCGCGCGCTGGTCGAACACGACACGCTCGGGGTGCACTCGCGGCTGCTCCCTCCGCTCGTCGAGGCGTCGGTGCGCTCGGGCGACCGCGTCCTGGCAACGGCGGCCCTGCGCACCCTCGCGTCCCGGGCGGCGGCCAGCGGAACGCCGTGGGCGCTGGGCCTGCTGGCCCGCTCGCAGGCCCTGCTCGCGCCCCCGAGCCGCGCCGAGCCGCTCTACGCCCACGCGATCAGCCTGCTGTCCGGCACCCGGGCACGTACCGACCTCGCCATCGCGCGCCTGCTGTACGGCGAGTGGCTGCGGCGGCAGCGGCGCCGCAAGGACGCCCGCGAGCAACTGCGCACGGCCGTCTCAATGTTCGAGCACATGCGGGCCGCCGGGTACGCCACGCGCGCCGGGCACGAGTTGGCGGCCACCGGTGAGCAGGCCCATCGCGGCCCGGCCCGGACGGCGAGCGTCCTGACCGCGCAGGAGTTCGCCATCGCCCGGCTCGCCAAGGGCGGCGCGACCAATGCGGAGATCGCGGCTCAGTTGTTCATCAGCGCCAGCACTGTCGACTACCACCTGCGGAAGGTCTTCCGGAAGCTCAACGTGACCTCCCGGCGGCAGCTCGCCCAGTCACCCGATGTCTGAACGGGCATGACGACTACGCGCGGCACGGGATACGACGGTCCGCCCGCACACCCGAAGATCAGGTGTCGGACCAAGATCCCGAAGACGGGAGCATTCCCATGCCCTACGTCGCCGCCCCGGACGGCGCGCAGATCCACTACAAGGACTGGGGCCGCGGCCGGCCGGTCGTGCTCAGCCACGGCTGGCCGCTGAACGCGGACAGCTGGGAGGCGCAGATGCTCTTCCTCGCCTCCCACGGTTTCCGCGTCATCGCCCACGACCGCCGCGGCCACGGCCGGTCCGCCCAGACCTGGCACGGCAACGACATGGACACCTACGCGGACGACCTCGCCACGCTCGTCGAGACCCTCGGCCTGCGTGACGCGGCGCTCGTCGGGTTCTCGGCCGGAGGCGGCGAGGTCGCCCGCTACGTCGGCCGGCACGGCACCACCCGCGTCACCCGGCTCGTGCTGGTCTCCGCCGTGCCGCCGTTCATGCTCAAGACCGGCGACAACCCCGGTGGGGTTCCCGCCGAGGTGTTCGACGCGATGCGGGCCGGGTCGCTCGCCGACCGGTCGCAGCTCTACCGCGACCTGGCCGACGGGCCGTTCTTCGGCGGCAACCGTCCCGGTGCCAGTGTCTCGGAGGGAGTGCGGGACGCGTTCTGCCTCCAGGGGCTGCAAGCCGGGCACCGCAACGCGTACGAGTGCATCGCGGCCTTCTCGGCCACGGACTTCCGTGCCGACCTCGACGCCTTCGACGTGCCTACGCTGGTCATCCACGGTGACGACGACCAGGTGGTGCCGTTCGAGGTGGGCGGCAAGGCCTCGGCGGCACGGATCGAGAACGCGACGCTCACGGTCTACCCGGGCGCACCGCACGGCATCACCGACACCCACAAGGACCGGCTCGGCGCCGACCTGCTGGCCTTCCTCACCTCGTAGGACCGAGGACCGCCCGCCACCGAGCCCCCCCGATATCCAGGGAGAGACACCATGAGCACACCTGACACCATCGTCCTGATCCACGGCTTCTGGGTGACACCCCGCAGCTGGGAGCAGTGGATCGACCACTACGAGAAACGCGGCTACCGCGTTCTGGCGCCCGCCTACCCCGGTTTCGAGGTGGAGGTCGAGTCGCTGAACGCCGACCCGACCCCGATCGAGAAGGTCACCGTCCCCCAGATCGTCGAAAGCCTGGAAACCCTGATCCGCGGGCTGGAGAAGCCGCCCGTGCTGATCGGCCACTCGGCGGGCGGTGTCTTCGTACAGCTCCTGCTGGACCGCGGCCACGGCGCCGCGGGCGTGGCGATCAACTCCGCACCGACCGAAGGCGTCGCGGTCGTACCGCTGACCCAGATCAAGTCGGCCTTCCCCGTGCTCAGGAACCCCGCCAACCGGCACCGGGCGGTCGCCCTCACCCACGAGCAGTGGCACTACGCCTTCACCAACACCTTCACCGAGGAGGAGTCCAGGACGCTGTACGAGCGCTACGCCGTCCCGGCGTCCGGCCGCATCTTCTGGGACAGCGCCCTGGCCACCCTGCGGCCCGGCCACCAGGACACCTACGTCGACTACCACAACGACGCACGCGCCCCTCTGCTCTTCGTCTCCGGCGAGCTGGACCACCTGATGCCGCCGAAGGTGCAGCGGTCCAACGCCGGACACTACAAGTCGGACACTGTCACCGAGGTCAAGGAGTACGCCGGTCGGCCGCATCTCCTGCCCGCCGCCCCCGGCTGGGAAGAGGTCGCCGACCACGCCCTGTCCTGGGCCCTCGCCCACGCCCGCTAGGGCCACCACCAGCCCGCCCGGGGTGGCCGCGCACCGGCCGCCCCGGGCAGCCGGAAAGGATGACCGCATGACCGACGCCCGCCTCACCCACATCGGGGGCCCGACCACACTGATCGAGGTCGGCGGCTGGCGGCTGCTGACCGACCCGACGTTCGATCCGCCCGGCCGCCGCTACGCCTTCGGCTGGGGCACCTCCTCCCGCAAGACGGCAGGCCCCGCACTCGCCGCCGCGGACCTGCCCCCGATCGACGCCGTTCTGCTCAGCCACGACCATCACGGCGACAATCTCGACACGGCCGGACGCGCGCTGCTCCCGCGCGCCACCGTCGTGCTCACCACGCGGTCCGGGGAACGACGGCTCGGCGGCGCCGCGCACGGTCTCGCGCCGTGGACGACGTACCGCCTGGCGGCCCCGGGACGTCCGACGATCGACGTCACCGCCACCCCCGCCCGCCACGGCCCACCGCTGTCGCGGCCGGTCGCCGGGGACGTCACCGGTTTCGCACTGTCCTGGGCCGGCCAGCGCCACGGCGTGCTGTGGATCTCCGGGGACACGGTCCTCCACGACGGGGTGCGGCAAGTGGCCCGCCGTATGGACGTGGGCACCGCGCTGCTGCACCTGGGCGGTGTGCGCTTCCCCGTCACCGGCCCGGTCCGCTACACCATGACCGCGCGCCGGGCCGTGGAACTGTGCGGCCTGCTCCGGCCACGGACCGCCATACCCGTCCACTACGAGGGCTGGAGCCACTTCCACGAAGGCCGCACAGCCATCGAGAACGAGCTGGCGAACGCCCCGGCCGAGATCCGCGACCGGTTCCAGTGGCTGCCCACCGGGACCGGAGTCGACATCACCGTATGACGAGAGGGCCTGCGCGACGAAAAGCGCGGCCTCCGTGACGCCGGCGCCCGGCGCACGCGTCGAGCAGCGGGGTGCGACCGGGCCGGGCGGTTGTGGGTGTGGTTGCCATACCGGGGTCCATCAGGTGGATGCGCCGCATATCGCCCGCTGTCCCCGGTGTCCCTAGCGTGCTTGCTGTCGCTCCGCGGACCCCGCTGGTGGCCCGCGGAGCGGTGCGGCCCGGACCACTGTGCGGGCCGCCCGGCGCATGGGATGGAGCAAGCGATGAGAAAGCATCGACGCACGTCCTGGTGGTCACCCGTTGCGGTGCTCGGACTCCTGCTGACGCTGCTGTCACTGCCGGGGACCGCAGGCACCGCCGAGGCCGCGACCCTCTACACGGTGCCTCCCGTCTCCGGCACCCTGACCCGGTACAACGTCTCCGGGGTGTTCGTCTCCGGTGTCTCGTCCGGCGGATACATGGCCGGTCAGCTCCAGGTGGCGTACTCGCGTCAGGTCAAGGGGACGGCGGTGTTCGGCGCGGGACCGTACTACTGCGCACAGGGCAACGTCCCGCAGGCCCTGTACGGCTGCATGGACAACATCTACCCCACCTACCTGAGCACCCTGGAGGCGGACGCGTCGGCGTGGTCGTCCTACGGCTGGATCGATCCGATCAGCAACCTCTCCGGCCGCCCGGTGTACGTCTACCACGGCGGGAACGACACCACGGTGAAGACCTCCGTCAGCAATGACGGAGTCGGCTTCTTCCAGCACTTCGGGGCAAGCGTGACGTACGACAGCGGTTCCGCCGCGGGGCACGCATGGGTCACCCCGTACGGGACCCTCGGCTGCACCGCGACCGCTTCGCCCTACCTCAACAACTGCGGCACCGACCCGGAGAACGCCCTGCTCCGCAAGCTCTTCGGTTCCGTCACCGCGCCCAACACCGGCCCGCTCACCGGGAAACTCATCAAGTTCAGCCAGGACAGCCACGCGGTGAACGGCTGGGCGAACGGCCTGAGCATGGGCAGCTCCGGTTTCGCGTACGTCCCCGGCGCGTGCTCCTCGGGGCAGAGCTGCCGGCTGATGGTCGCGCTGCACGGCTGCCAGCAGGGCTACGGCGCTGTCGGCACGGCGTTCGTCGACCGGGCCAACCTCAACCAGTACGCCGACACCAACCACATGATCGTCCTCTATCCGCAGGCCACGGCCAGCGGAGTGAACCCCAACGGCTGCTGGGACTGGTGGGGCTACCTCGGCGCCGCCAACTACCCCATCCACGGCGGAGCGCAGGTCGAGACCATCATGAACATGGTGAGAACGCTCGGCGGCTGAGCGCGGCGCCCGTGGCGCGGGCGCCGCACCCGTGGGGG
>NZ_DATDBG010000270.1:0-63268 GCF_036524955.1 Streptomyces sp. | reverse complement strand
CGGCGCCACCGCCCCGTTCCCCACGCCCCCGGGTGGGCGACCGCCCCCCCGGCCCGACTGGAACGGCACCAGGGAGGTCGCACCGAGCCGGACGTAGGCGCGGCCCGGGGTGGACTTGGAGATGCTGCCCGCGTCGGGGGCGTCGATGACGTCGGACGACTCGCTGCCGTCGGTGACGCGCAGCGCGATCCTCAGGTTGGTGTTGGCCCGGATCTCCGGTGAGACGACACCACTGGGCCGCTGGGTGGCCAGGATCAGGTGAATGCCGAGAGAACGGCCTCGCTGGGCGATGTTCACCAGACCGGTGACGAAGTCGGGCAGTTCGCGGACCATCGAGGCGAACTCGTCGATGACGATGAGCAGCCGCGGCATCGGCCTGAGTTCGGGCTGCCGCTTGAGCAGGTCGGTGTAGTCCTCGATGTCCTTGGCGCCGGCCTCGGCCAGGATGTGCTCGCGCCGCTTCAGTTCGGCGCCGAGCGATTCCAGGGCGCGCTCCACCAGGTGGGCGTCGAGGTCGGTGACCATGCCGACGGTGTGCGGGAGCTGCACGCAGTCCTTGAAGGCCGAACCACCCTTGTAGTCCACGAGCACGAAAGTCATCGCCTCGGGGGTGTTGGCCACCGCCAGCGAGGCCACGATGGTCTGCAGCAGCTCCGATTTGCCGGAACCCGTTGTGCCCGCGATCAGGCCGTGCGGACCGTCCTTGCGGATGTCGATGGCGAACGGGCCGTCGTAGGACTCGCCGACGACCGCTTGGGTGGAGATCGGGCTGAGCCGCCAGCGGCCGGCGATGGCGTCCGCGGTGGGCGGTTCGAGCTCCAGGACGTCCAGCAGCCGGCTGGAGCCGGGGATGGCCGAGTCCTCGGCGTCGCCGCTGATGTCGCGGATCGGAGACAGGCAGCGGGCCAGCCGCGCGCACCAGGCGGGCGACACCAGGTCGGGCCGCACCTTGCGGATCCGGGCAGCGCCCGCCTGCTCCACGCGCAGCCGGAACGCCCCGGGTACCGGTTCCACGGCGATGGCCTGGGCTTGCTGGGCGCCGGCATACCAGGCGTTGACCGAGGGGAAGCCCCCCTGCTGCGGTCCGGCCGCCGCGGACTCCGGTACGGAGGCGACCTGGGCGGACGCCGACGGGGCCTCGAACTCGGCGATCACCACGGCCTGGCATTCGCCGGGGAGGAAGCGCTCCTCGGAGTCCAGGCAGATCGCGAAGATCCCGACACCCGGTCCCTCGCGCAGCAGTGGGACCACGCCGGGCAGCGAGCGCATCCGGCGTGAGCCGTCCAGGATCACGACGATGTCGGGGTCCTTGAAGAAGGCCGCGTGGTTGGACGCGCTGCCCGCCTTCTGCTTGGCCTTCCGCCGTCCGTCGAGGATCGACCCCAGCTCGGCGATGCGCGCCGCCACCGTCTCGGCGTCGGTGCCCAACAGCGTGCTGGCGTCCTGGCCGTCGGTCGGCCGGGAGTGCGGCAGCCACCGCACCCAATCCCAACTCTCCCTGCCGGACTGCTCGGTGAGCACGTAGAACTGCACGTCCATCGGGGAGCTGAGGGTGGCGGCCTGCGCGACCGCCCAGCGGCCCATCGCTCGCGCGCCGTCACCGGGTGCAGCGAACCCGATCACTCCGAGCCGCCGCAGCTCGACCGCGACCGGCGCGTCCTCGATCTCCCGGCTGACCTTGCGACGGTGTTCCTCCTGCTCGGGGTCGTCCAGCACCACCTCGGAGGGGAGCTTCGCGGTGCCGACCCTGATCAGCAGATGGTCCGGGTCACCGCGACGGCGCTCCCACAGCCGTGTGCGCGGACCGGTTGCCGTGTTGAGCACCGTGGCCGGGTCGGGCGATGCGGCGGCGCGGTCCTTGCGTTCGGTGTCGAGTGCGGCGCTCGCGTCCTGCTCGATGTTCTCCTTGCGCTCGCGGTACTCGGCGACCGTCTTCGCGTACGACTTACGGCCGTTCTTCTTGTCCACGAAGTAGTTGCCGACCATGACGACGGGGCTGACCACCGCCATGATCAGGTAGATCATGCGTTGCATCATGAAGGCCATCGTCACGGCCATGACCAGCGGCATGAGCGCCATCAGCCACGGCAGAGGCCGGGCGCTGGGCTCCCTGGGCGGGGACGGCAGCCGGAAGTGGGTAGCGCGCTCCGGCGGGGACAGGCGGGGCGGACGGTTGTAGTCGTACGTCGCCCCGTCCTCGCCGGGGTGCAGCGCCGCGTTGGGCGGGACATAGGGGCCCAGCTCAAGGAGGCTGTTGCCGAGAGCGAGTTGACTGCCCAAGGGCCACTCTTTCGTGTCACCCCCGATGGTCACCTGGCACGTACCCCCCATGCCGACGGTCAGTACCACGGCGCGGTCGGCGAGTTCGGAGTCGTCGATACGGACCCGGGCCGCCGGACCGCGACCGATCTCCACCCGGCCGATGCCCAGCCGGTGCACGCCGCCGGCGTCCGGTCCGCCCGCGACCCGCAGTTCGACCACGCCGGCCGGTTCGCCGGGCAGGCAGCCCGCAGGGTCGTACAGACTCACCACCGCTCCCTCGCGCAGTGGCGACTGGGCAACCGACCAGCCCGGATCCACCGCGTACCCGTCCACGTACACCGCGGGGGCGCCGGGGGAGCGGGCCGTGCCGCCGGCGATCGAGATGATCTCGGCGCCGCCTCCACCGACTTTCCGCCCCAGCTCACGTGCCACATCCGCGACGGTCGATGCTGGATCGGTGTCGACCACCACATCGGCGCGGTCCCCGCCGAGCGGGTCGACCACGGTCAACGACAGACGCACGGTGTCCTCGTTCCCCCGGACTTCGACTTGGTTTCCCCAGGACGATATCCGCTGGGAGCAGGTCGCGGGACGACCGTGCGAGGCCTGTGGACAACCTGCGCCGGTTTATCCACAGGATTGAAACCGAGCTGGACACAGGCCTGGTGGTAAGTGGCACAGTGAGTGCCAAGCCGGATGAAAGAGGGGCGGACGGGGCGGGTGTTGCTCCGTTACTGCCGAGTTGGGCATGCCACGGAGGCCGTTCCGTCCTGTTGCAAGGCTGTGGGGCTGCTGTCACGGATGCGCCTTGAGGGTGTTTGTAAGGCGCTGGTAGCGTGCGGTGACTTGACATCGGCCTGCGGGCTGTCGCCGGACAGGAGCGCGACAGCCTTTCTCCACGCAACCGATTCGTAGGACACACGCCGGCTCGACGGGGGCAGTGACGTGAAAATCAGGGAACGATCCGCTGCGGCGGGCGGCAGCGGCCGTAGCGGCCGTCAGTCCGTTCCTGCACCGATGCCGGGCGCGCCGGTGGGCGGAGAGCGGTTGCCGGTGGCGCCGCGTGAACGCAAGCCGGCGCTCGCAGCGCTGGCCGTGCTGCTCATCCTTCTCGGCGCACTCGGCGCGACCGTCATGGTGATGCGCGCGGGCAACAAAGTCTCGGTCGTGGAGATCACCCAGCCCGTCGCGGCCGGCGACCCGATCCCCGTATCGGCGATCCGCGAAGTGATGCTGTCCGACGGCACCGATCTTCCCTTCATCAAGTGGCGCCACCGCAATGACCTCCTCAACAACTACCGGGCAGCCACGAACCTCGTGCCCAACTCGGTCCTGGTCGAGTCGATGATCACCAAGAAGGACGAAGTCCTCCCCCCGGGCAAGGCCCTCGTGGGTCTCTCCCTGAAGGACGGCCAGTTCCCCGAGGGCCTCCAGACCGGCGACACTGTGGCCGCCTACCAGGTCGGCAACAGTGCGGCCAAGCCCCAGACCCCCGGCGGCGGGTTCGGCAGCGCGGACCCCACGCTCATCGGCGGGCATCTGATCGTCAAGTCCATCGGAAACTCGTCCAACGGGCTCGGCAGCGGAGACACCTCGGTCACCGTGCTCGCCGACTCGATGTACGTCGCGCGGCTCACGATCGCCGCCTCGGCGAACGAGGTGGCACTCGTACGCGTCGCCCAGAGCAAGAACTGAACGAGCGGCAGAAAACGTCATGGCACTGATCGCTATCGCGGCAGACAAGGGCTCACCGGGCGTCACGACGACCGCCGTCGCGCTCGCCGCTGTATGGCCGCGCCGCGTCCTGCTGGCCGAGACCGACCCTGCGGGTGGCGACCTGGTCTACCGGTCGGCCGCCGCGCACGGAGGGGTGCTCGACCCCAACTCCGGGCTGCTGTCGCTCGCCGCGACCGCCCGGCGGGGCCTGGCCGCCGAGCAGCTGTGGGACCATGCCCAGCCGCTCACCGGCGGACTCGATGTCCTGGTCGGGCTGGGCAGCGCCGAACAGGCAGCCGGTCTCGCCGGACTGTGGCCGACGCTCGGACAGGCATTCGCCACGCTCGCCGAGTCGCCCAACGGCGCGGCCGACGTGATCGCCGACTGCGGCCGGATCGGCGTCGACTCCCCGACACTGGACCTCTTCGGGCACGCCGCCCTGGTGCTGCTGGTGGCCCGTACGGAACCGGAACACCTTGCCCGGGTACGGGACAGGGCGGGCGCGCTCTCCGCCAAGCTGCACGGTTCGCAGCGCGGCGCCGCTGCCGCGCTGGGCTACCCACCGATCGGCATCCTGCTCATCGCCGACCCCGGCGGGAGCGCGCGGCTGGCCGGCCAGGTCAACGACATGCTGGTGGCCTCCCAGATCTCCGCCCGGGTGGTCGGCACTCTCGCTCACGACCCGGCGGGCGCCGAGATGCTCAGCGGGCGGCGCCGGGGCCGCCTGGACAAGTCACTGCTGATCCGCTCCGCCCGCCAGATCACCGCCGACGTACCGCAACGGTACGGAGTCCTGCGATGAGCGTGGTGGACCACCAGCTCGTCAAGCGCTTCCGGCAGGGGGCGGGCGACCGCATCGCCGAGCAGCGCAGGCTGGACCAGGTATCGGGTACCGCCCCGATGTCACCCGAGGACGAAAGGCAGTTCGCGCGGGCGATCATCGCCCAGATCCTGGAGGAGTACGCCCGCTCCGAGATCACCATCGGCCGCACCCCGCCGGACGCCCAGGCCGAAGAGGCATACGCGGCGGCCGTACACGCCGCGCTCTTCGGGGTCGGCCGCCTGCAGCCGCTGCTCGACGACCCCGAGGTCGAGAACATCGACATCAACGGCTGCGACCAGGTGTTCGTCGGCTACTCCGACGGCCGTGAGTTGCAGGTCGAACCGGTCGCCGAGTCCGACGAGGAGCTCATCGAGCTGATCCAGGTCCTCGGTGCGTACTCCGGCCTGTCCTCGCGTCCTTTCGACACCGCCAACCCCCAGCTCGACCTGCGGCTGCCCGACGGCTCCCGGTTGTCCGCAGTCATGGACGTCACGCGCCGCCCCGCGCTGTCCATTCGCCGCGCACGCCTCGGCAAGGTCTTCCTCGCCGACCTGGTGGGCAACTACACGCTCACTCCCGAACTGGGCTCCTTCCTGTCCGCCGCCGTCCTGGCCAGGAAGAACGTGATGATCGCCGGCGCCACCAACGCCGGTAAGACCACCCTGCTGCGGGCCTTGGCCAACGTCATTCCGCCGCACGAACGCCTCATCACCGTCGAACGCGCGCTGGAACTTGGTCTGGATCAGTTCCCCGAACTGCACCCCAACGTGGTGGCGTTCGAGGAGAGGCTGCCCAATTCCGAAGGCCACGGCGCCATCTCGATGGCCGAACTCGTCCGCCGCTCCCTGCGTATGAACCCCTCCCGGGTCATCGTCGGCGAGGTGCTCGGCGACGAGATCGTCACCATGCTGAACGCGATGTCGCAGGGCAACGACGGCTCGCTGTCCACCATCCACGCCAACAGTTCGGGCGAGGTCTTCAACCGCATCTCGACCTACGCCCTCCAGGCGCAGGAGCGGCTACCGGTCGAGGCGTCCCAGATGCTGGTGGCCGGCGCCATCGACTTCGTCGTCTTCGTCCTGCGCCGCAACGACTTCCACCGCGGCGGCACCCTGCGCCGTGTCGTCACCTCCGTCCGCGAGGTGAACGGGGTGGACGGCCGCGTACTGTCCAGCGAGGTCTTCGCCGAGGGCCGGGAGGGCGTGGCCGTTCCGCACGCCCCCATCGCCTGTCTCGACGAACTCCTCGCCCACGGCTACCAGCCCACGGGGGTGTGGCGGTAATGACCGGGATCTTCTCCGTGTCCGTGCTCTACGGACTGCTCGCCGGAGCGGCGGTCGGCGGCGGCATCGCGCTGTTCATCGCCGCTATGCGCGGCTGGGCGCCCAAACCGGCGAAGGCCGGACAGACTTCCGGTGACAAGGCGTCGGAGTTCGTCCGTTTCCTCTCCCAGCGTGGCTCGCTGGCCGTCGTCGCCGGCCTGGTGGTGCTCGGCCTGACCCGCTGGGCCGTGCTGGGCTTGGCCACCGCCGTCCTCGTTTTCAGCTGGGACAAGCTCTTCGGCGGCGCTGCCGAGGAACGCGCCGCGATGAAGCGTGTCGAGGCGCTCGCCGGCTGGACCGAGTCGCTGCGCGACACCATCGCCGGCGCGGTCGGCCTCGAACAGGCCATACCGGCCTCCGCCCGGGCCGCCGCACCCGCCCTGCGCGAGCACCTGTCCTCCCTCGTCGACCGGCTGCGGGCCCGTACGCCCCTGCCCGAGGCGCTTCAGCACCTTGCCGACGAGATCAACGACGCCTCCGCCGACATCATCATCGCGGCCCTCATCCTCAACGCCCGGCTGCGCGGCCCCGGCCTGCGGGAAGTGCTCGGCGCGCTCGCCAAGTCCGCCCGTGAGGAAGTGGACATGCGCCAGCGCGTCATGGCGCAGCGGGCCAGCACCCGGCGCAGCGTGCAGATCGTCGTCGTGGTCTCAGTTGTCTTCGTGCTGGGCCTGGCCATCTTCAACCGGAGCTTCGTCGAGCCGTACAGCACGGCCGTCGGCCAGGCAGTGCTCGCCCTGGTGTGCGCGCTGTTCGCGGCCGGCTTCTGGTGGCTGAGGAGGCTGTCGAAGATCGACACACCGGACCGGTTCCTGGTGCACGCGCCCGAGCGGGCCGAGCGAACCGGAGTTCCGGGCCAGTTCACGCCGATGCATCCCGGCGCGGTCGGCCACGCCGGGCCGCAGGGGTATCCGGGCACGCCGGGCCATGCCGCCGTACCGGGACAGGGAGCGGGCGCCCGATGAACAACATCCTTTTCACCTGCCTGGTCGGCGCGGCCGTCGGCCTCGGCGTGTTCGGCCTCATCCGGGCGCTGATGCCCAGCAAGCGCAGCCCCGTCTCCACCATCGCCCGGGTCGACGCCCTGCGTGCCGCGGGTCCCACAGCGGGTCCGGTCGGATCCGCCCCGACCGACCTGCGGGGCCGGATCGGGGAGCGGGTCGTGGAGTTCTACCTCCAACAGGGCTGGGAGCAACGATCGCTCCGCGCCGACCTGGCGGTACTCGACCGCAGTTGGCAAGGGTTCCTGGCCACCAAGGTCGTCCTGGGCGCATCCGGGCTGATCTTCGGCCCGTTCCTCTTCGCGGTCATCTGGCAGCTCGGGATGGGCTCCAATCCGGTCATCCCGGTCTGGATGGCACTGCTGTGCGGCGGCGTCTTCTTCGTCCTGCCCGACGTCGAGGTACGCCGGGACGCTGCCGACAAGCGCAAGGACCTGCGCCGCGTCATCGGTGCCTACCTGGACCTGGTGTCCATGAACCTGGCCGGTGGCCGGGGTCTGCCCGAAGCGCTGATGGCCGCCGCCGAAGTCAGCGACGGCTGGGCGCTGATGCGGATACGCAACTGCCTGGCCGACGCCCGGATCACCGGCACCAGCCAGTGGGTCGCTCTCGGCAGGCTCGGCGACGAGCTGGGAATCGAGGAGCTCAAGGACCTCTCCGTCACACTCGGCCTGGTGGCCGACGACGGTGCCAAGGTCCGGGAGTCGCTGGCCTCGCGCGCCGAGACGATGCGGCACCGCGAACTCGCCGAAATCGAGGGGTCGGCCGGCGAGAACTCCCAGTCCATGCTCGTGGCGCAACTCCTGCTGGCCGCGGGTTTCCTGGTCTTCCTGATCTTCCCTGCGGCGATGCGCGTGTTCCAGGTCTGATCACCGCAGTGTCATCGAATGCCGAGAGTCGAGTCGAGAGGACTTGAACCATGAACCGACTGCCCACCGTCAGCCATCCGGCTGTCGACTTCCTGCTCACCTTCCTGCAGGCCCGGGTGCGGCGCGCCCGCTCCGAGGACCTGTCGCGCGGCGCCTCCGCCGTGGAATGGGTCATCATCTCCGCGGTCGTGGTCACCGTCGTCGGCGTGGTCGCCGTGATCATCAACGGCGCCCTCAAGGGCAAGGCCACCGATGTCGGCAACTGCATTCAGAGCACCACGGACAGCAAGACCTGCTGAGGCCGGTAGCCGTGATGGGACGACGAACCGACGCGATGCGCCACGCCGCACGCCGCAGGCTGGACACCGCCCGCGGCGACGGTGGCGTGGGCAGTCGTACGGGTACGGGGGTGGCGGGACGCGCCAGTGCGCGCTCCCGCGGCGACCGCGGCATGACCGCGATCGAATTCGTCTTCCTCACCCCCGTGCTGTTCTTCATGATTTTCGCGACGGTGCAGTTCGGGCTGTACTTCTTCGCCGATCACGTCGCCCAGGCAGCTGCCCAGGCCGGGGCCCGAAAGGCCCGCGCCGAGGCCGACGCCGACCCCAACGGCTGGTCGGACAAGGCCACGTCCACGGCCGCGGACTACATCGACCAGCTCGGCCCGAACCTGCTGGACGGCCGCAAGATCAAGCCGCTGCAACCGGACGCCGTCACCGTGGGCGTCCAGGTCACCGCCCGCGTGCCCACCGTTTTCCCCGGCCTGCACTTCTCGGTGCGCGAGTCCTCGCAGGGCCCGGTGGAACGCTTCGTACCGGACAACGGGGGCTGAGCGGATGCGACCCAGTACGGGGGACGGATCAATGCCGGGTATCTGGCGCCGCATGCTCGACCGACGGCGGGAACGGCTGCGTGCCGACCGGGGCGTCTCCACCGTCGAGGTGGTCGTCCTCGCCCCGGTCATGATCCTCTTCGTCCTGATCCTGGTTGCCTTCGGCCAGCTGGTCGACGGCCGCGGCGCGGTGGACGGAGCCGCGCGGGACGCCGCCCGCGCGGGATCCATCCAGCGCACCCGGAGCGTCGCCATGACCGAAGCGATCGCCGCCGCCAAGGCGGATCTCGGCGACACGTGCGTCGGCGGCACCCTGCGGGTACGGCAGACGAGTCCCGGTTTCACGTACGGAACCTTCTTCACGGTCGAGGTGAGTTGCACCATACGCGGCCTCGACTCGCTGGGTTTGAACATCAGGAAGAGCCTCACGTCGACGGCGTCCTCACCCCTCGACCCGTACCGACGGGCGGCGCCCAATTGACCACTCAGCTGACGACCATGACGCTTCCGCCCGCCGCGCCTGCCACGCCCTCCGTCGTCACCCGTGTCGCCACCCGGCTGAGGGCGACAGGACCCGACGACCGCGGCTCCGGCGCCGCCGCCGTGCTGATCTTCGCTCTCGTCTTCATGGCGCTGGCCGCCTTCGTCGTGGACGGCGGCCTGTCGATCTCCAAACGCGAGCGCGCCGCCGACATAGCCGAGCAGGCGGCCCGCTACGCCGCGCAGAACATCGACGAGGCAGCGCTGCGCACCGCCCCCACCGGCAGCCAGCCGGTGATCATCACGGCCGAGTGCGACGCCCGGGTCCGTAGTTTCGCCCAGCAGTCCGGCCTCGACCCGGCCGACGTCGCCGCGTCCGGCTGTACGTTCACCAGCGCGAACCGGGTCGAGGTGACAGTGCAGCTCACGTACCAGCCCATGCTGACCGGTTTCTTCTACGACCGTGATGTGGTCGTACACGGCACGGCAGCCGCCGAGTCGGTGACCGGCCCCGCGAACTAGCCCCACCGTTCCGGCACGCAGAACCCGTACGACCGAACAGACGCAAGCGCAGTCCCGTACGACCGACAGATCCGTACCAGCAGACCCGTACCACCACCGAAGGCAGAGGAAGCAGCCATGGCACGCACGACCGCCACGGGACGTAACCGCGCGCAGCAGGGTGGACCGGCGGCGAGTCCGCCGCGCAGGCGCTGGTCGTTGGGCGATCTGGTGCGGGCCCTCGGCGCGTTTTTGGCACTGGCCGTGCTGGTGGTGGGCGTGCCCGGCGCGCTGCTGTACTTCATCGGCTCGCCGTTGCCGCACCACTTCGACTCGGACCTGGTGCAGCAGCCGATCACCAGCGAGACGTTCATCAACACGCTCGCCGTGGTGGTGTGGCTGGCGTGGGCGCAGTTCACGGCGTGCGTGCTGGTGGAGGCGAAGGCAGCCGTCTCGGGCGTGGGCATGCCGCACCGGGTGCCTGCCTCGGGCCCGAGTCAGTTGCTGGCCCGGCAGTTGGTCGCCGCGCTGCTGCTCGTCGGGGTGAGCACCGCCGGACTCGTTCCGGGTCTGTCCCAGCTCGGCCAGCACCACCAGGTGGAGAACCAGGCCCGCCCGGGAGTCGCCGCGACCGCCCAGCAGACGCCCGGCCAGCAGCAGTCGCGCCCCGCGAGCGCCGCCGTACCGCATCAGCAGGGGGCCCAGCACGCGGCGGCCGTCGGTCAGGCGGCCGGGCAGTCCGCGCAGCAGGACACCAAGTTCTACCGGATCCATCCGCCCGAGGGCCGGCACCACGACTCCCTGTGGGAGATCGCCGAGCGCCACCTCGGTGACGGCCGCCGCTACAAGGAGATCTACCAGCTCAACAAGGACCGTGTGCAGCCGGACGGTTCCCGGTTGTCGCAGGCCAGCCTGATCCGGCCGGGCTGGGTGATGGAGATGCCCGCGGACGCGCACGGCGGCGAACTCGTGGAGATGCCGGTGGCGGCTCCGCACACCCCGCCCGACGTGCAGCACTACGCCGAGCACGGCGGTGCCAAGGACACCGTCAAGGAAGGCGCCCACGCGGCGCAGCCCGCTGCCACCCAGCAGAGTGCGGCCGGTGGCGGGCACGCGGCCGACACCACCCCCACCCACAGCGCGAGCGCCCCCGCCGGGAAGCACGCCGAGTCCCCCGCCGCGGCGTTCTCCGGTGTGACGTCCTCCTCCTCGCACGGGTTCGACCTGTCCGAAGCGCTGATCGCCGCCCCCCTGCTCGCCGCGGGTCTGCTCGCCGCTCTCGGTCGCCGCCGCCGTACGGCCTTGTGGCAGTCGGTCACCGCAGGCGTGCTGCGCACCCCGCGCACCCCCAGCGGGCCGCAGGCCGACGCCGCCGACGCGCTGCGGGTGGGCGCCGACCCGGACGCCGTCGCCTTCCTCGATCGCGCACTGCGCTGGCTGTCCGCCAAACTCGACGGCGAGGGCCGCAAACTCCCCACCGTCTACGCCGCCTGGCTCACCGACGAGGCCCTGCACCTCCAGCTCGCCTGGCCCGAGGGCCAGCCGCCGGCACCGTGGCAGCTCGGCCAGGACCAGACGTTCTGGCGGCTGGACCGCGCAAACCTCGACGGGGACGCCGACGTGTCGGCCGCGGCCCCGTACCCCGGCCTGGTCGCGCTCGGTACGCTCGACGGCGCGCGACTGCTGCTCAACCTCGAGGCGGTGCCCGGCATCGTGTCGCTGGCCGGAGCGCCGGCCGACCGCGAGGCCGTACTCGCCTCCGTCGCCGCGGAACTGGCCACCAACGGATGGTCGGACCGTATGACCGTCACTCTGGTCGGCTTCGCCGAAGACCTCACCTCACTCGCGCCGACCCGGGTACGGCACCTCGCTGATGTGCCCGAAGTCATCGAGATCATGTCCGCGGAGACCGCGCAGCGCGCCGGCGCGCTGCGCAACGCGGGCCAGGACAGCGTGCTCACCGGACGTACCGGACGCGCCCAGCACACCCAGTGGGCCCCGCACCTCGTCCTGCTCGCCGCCGAGCCGACCGAGGAGGAGGCCGAACGCCTCGCCGAACTCGCCGCCGACGCCGGCCGGCTCGGCATCGGCTACCTGGTGGCGTCCGGCCGCACCGACCTGCCCGGCTCCGCCTGGGAGCTGGAGATCACCTCTGCCGGACGGCTGCTCGCGCCGCTGCTCGGACTCGACCTGGAGGCGCAGTTGCTGCCCGCGGCCCAGTACCAGGCCGTACTGCGGCTGTTCGCCGAGGCCGACGGGGACGACGGGCCCGGCCCGGACGCGCCGCCGTTCCTGGTCGACCTCACCGACCAGGGCCGCCCCGGCGTGTACGCGCGGCTGCTCGGCTCGTTGGAGGTCATCGGCATCGACGCCCCGCCCGCGGACCGCGGCCCGCTGCTGCACGAAGCGCTTGCTCTCCTCCTGCTGCACCGCGAAGGCGTCCACCCGCGGGTCCTCGCCTCCGCGCTGTGGCCGCGCGGCGTCACCGAGGATGTACGCGACGCGCTCGTCAAACGGCTCCGCGACTGGCTCGGCACCGACCCTGGTGGTGCGCCGCGGCTGTCCTTCGACGACACCGGGCGGATCGTGCTCGCCACCTCCGTCGTCTCCGACTGGGACGTCCTGCAGACCCTTCACCACGAGGCCACCGAGGGCGGGGCCGCGTCCGACCCGGCCGCGCGGCGCCGCCTGCTGACCGACGCGCTGTCGCTGGCCCGCGGGCCGCTGCTGGAGAACCGGGCGCCCGGCCGCTACGGCTGGCTCGGTCACGAGATAGTCGACGCGCAGCACCCGGTGCTGGTCGCGGAGATCGCCCTCGCGCTGTCCGCGCTGCACCTTGGCGCGGGCAAGCCGAAGGCGGCGGTGGCCGCGGTGGAGACGGGCATGTCCGTATCGCCCAAGGACGAACGGCTCTGGCTCGAACTCCTCCGCGCCACCCATGCCACCGGCGATCCCGCGCGCCTCGAAGCGGCGGCGCACTCCCTCGTCGCCCGCAGTCACACCCTCAACGGGCCCAGCCGCGGGCTGCCGCCGCAGGTGGAAGCCCTCATGGACGAACTGCTCCCTGCGTGGCGGGGAAGCGTCGCCAACTGACCACACTCCAGGAGCCTTGAGCCTTGATGAACAAACCACTCGCCGTCGCAGCCGTCGCTCTCTCCTTGACCGGAGGGCTCGTACTCACCGCGTGCGGCGGGTCCGGGGACTCGGCGAGCGACAAGATCACGGGCGCGCCCACGGCGACTTCGGCGACGGCTTCGCCGTCGAGTTCCCCGACTGCGGGTGCCTTGCCGACGGGCGCGCCGGAGATCAGGCTGCCGGCGGATGTACGGGTGGAGATCGAGGAGCCGGGGGCGGGGGCGGATGAGGCGACGGGTGAGGCGATTAGGGACCTGGAGTACGCGATCAGGGCGTTGCAGGACGGATTCGCTCAGGGAAGCGGCACGGTGCCATCGATGCTGCATGCGTACGGCATGCAGTCTGGCCTTTACTGGTCAAAGCAAATCCAGCAGTACAAGGACGCCGGAAAAGCCATCACAGGCACTGACCGTTATTACAACATCGACATGCGGATCATCGACGGAAAGAGCGCACTCGCTCACTATTGTGAGGATCAGCGCAAGTCGTACAGCAAGGACCTGAAGACGGGGAAGATCAACGTCACCACGCCGAGCGACAAGGACTTCTATCGGTTCACTGTCTCGCTCGGGTTCGATCCTAAGACACGCGTCTGGAAAATCGACCGGCAGAACTGGACGCAGGGAGACAAGTCGTGCATCACCGGTTGAGGAAGGCCAGTTTCACGCTGTGCACCGTTGCTTCGTTCGGCATCGCACTGTTGGCCGGACCGACCGCGGCCTGGGCAGGTAACGGCACGAACGACAATGGCCAGACCACTGACCCCAACGCGCCCTCACCAGATGGCAATCCTCCTGCCAGCAGCGCCAACGGGCAGATCGACGTCCATGTGCAGACCCATACGCATTACGCGGGCGGTACGCCCAGTGGGGGGACCACGCCGCTCAGATCCGTTGACGCGAACTGGGCACCGCCTGGCTGCTGGTTCGAGCCGCGTTTCACCCCGGAGCAGTACCAGACCTACTTCCGGGAAGGGATGAAGGGCTGGTCGACCGGCAAGCAATACGTCGAGCCGCTGCGGGAGAAGCTGGAGGCGGAGAAGTACAACCAGGGCCAGGACGGGTTGTGGTGGCAGGTCACGTACAACCCGAATGTCCCCGCTGGGTACGCGCTTGCGCATTGCCCGCCCTATGGCGACCCCGTTGTGTGGGTCCCGACCGGTGACCCCGCTCCCCCGGCCGGGGTGCCGAGGGCCATTGATCTGAAGGACATCGCGTACTCGCGGACCACGTTGCCGAATCCGCCGGTGGAGCTGAGTCCGGTGGCCGCGAACCAGACGGTGAACCTGGCGACCTATGTCAAGTTCGTGGGGAACTTCGGTCGGGTGTACACGACCGCGGAGATCAACGCGCCCGCGTACGGGATCAATGTGGCGGCGACTGTCGTGGCCGTGCCGGCGGCGCTTCGGATCGAGGCGGGCACCTCGTATGCCGAGCCGCAGGTTTGTACGTATGACTTGTCTGCGGGGCCGGGCGGAAGCTATCAGGTCGACTCGTCGAAGGACGACTGCAATGTGACGTACCGGAAGGCGGGTTCGTACACGCTGCATGCGGAGTTGACGTGGCAGGTCACATGGACGCCGTCGGCGAATCCGGACGGACCGGTGGCTGCGCCGGGACTACCCGATGGGCTGTCATACGCCGACGTACCCGTAACCAGCAGGGAGATCCAGACCGTTGTCAGGTAGTGCGTAGCGACAACGGGAAGTGGGGGGATCGGGGATGACCGATCTCAAGGTGACGGATCAGGTGCTGGCGGACGCCGAACGGCAGCTGGCGGGGTTGCACACCGAGTTCCGGGGGATCTCGGCACACCGGGAGGACCTGCGGCCCGTGTGGGGCTCAGGCGTGGTGGCGGGCGCGATGGACGCATTCGTGGACAACTGGGCCTGGTACCGCAAGAAGCTGGTGGGCCGCATCGAGTCGGTGGGCGCACTGGTGGGTTCGGCGCGGGAGACCTTCCGCGAGACGGACCGGCATCTGGCGAAGAGCGGGTGAGCGGGGTGCGGGCCGCATCCCCGCGGCAGCGCCCCCGCGACTGGCACCCGCTCGCCGACACCGACCCTGTACCCGGCGATCCTGGCGCGATCCTGGACGAGGTTTCCCACATGAAGCGGGTCGCCGCGATGCTGCGGGCGGAGGCGGCGGATCTCAAGGTCATCGGAGAGGGGGAGGGGCTCAAAGGGCGTTACGCGGACGCGCTCCGCGACAGTGCGCGTGAGCTGGGGGCGCGTCTACGGGAGACCGCCGGGCGTTACGAGCGGGTGCACGGTCATCTGGCCGGCTGGGCGCATGAGCTGGAGGGGTTCCAGTCGGAGGCTGACCGCATTCTGCGGACGGCGCGGGCTGAAACGGAGTCCGGGGTCCAGTCCGGGGCGTCCGGCGCGGAGGTTCACGGTGGGGGCGATCCCGGCGGCGACGGTTCGACCGGTGAGTACCGTAAGGCCCTGGCCAGGGTCGAGGCCGCCCGTGACGAACGAGCCGCTGACTACGCCTCCCGCATCCGGCGCGAGATCGACGACACGATCAAGGACAGTTGGTGGGAGCGCCGTAAGAACGACCTCGACGACGCCAAGAGCGCCATCTCCTTCGTCCTCGATGTGATGAGTTGGGTCGCCACCGGAATCGCCATCGCCGCGATCACCCTCACCCCGGCCGGGTGGGTCACGGGTCTCGCCATCTGGCTCGCGGTGGGCGTCCTCGCCGGACACACGCTCCTGGCCGCCGCGGCGGCCGCCTCCTGGGCCGACGTCGCCATGGACATTTTCGGCCTGACGACCATGGGCGTGGGCACCCTCGCCCTCGGCGCGCTGCGGGGCATCCGCACCGCCACGAAACTCGCCGCCGAACTGGCCGCGGAGGAGCGCGCCGCCGCCAACGCGGCGCGGGCGAGTCAGGCCGTACGGGACCGCACGTCCGCTGTCGTCAACCGGCGCGGCGCCACGCGCGCGGCACGGGCCCGGGCGCGCCACGACCGCAACATCGCTCGCGCGGCGACTCGGCGGGCGGGGCGCGAAGCGGCAGCCGAGGAGTCCGCGACCCCGATGGCGGAGGCGTCGCGGTGGGAGGCGGCGACGGTGGGCGGCGACAAGGAGACGGCGAATCTCTTCAAGGACGTGCGGCGGTTGCGGGCGGCGTATCCGGAGAGCGCGGGGGTGAGGCGGGCGAGTGAGGGTGCGGAGGAATACAAGCGGATTTTCCAGAGCGCGTGGACCGTATCCACAGTGGTGGACGTCTGGGACAAGGGCGCCGGCAGCAGCGACATCTTCGCAGGCAAATGGAAGTACGGACCTTACGCGCGTCTCAAGGATCGCTACACGAAGGAAGTGGGTTCGACGTGGTGACGGCTGTTCGTGTGGTGCTCCGTCTGGAGCTGATGTGATCTTTCCCAGCGATCTGACCGACGACCCGTTGCTCGCGCGCAGTGACAAATGTATTCGATGGGGAGCTGCCGTCCCGATGCTGGGCCTGTGCGTGATCGCGGTCACGGCGAGGCTGCTCGACCCTGGCCGCGGGACGTTCGTCAGTGTGATGCTCTTCCTTTCGGCAGTCGGCCAGGTGCTTACCTGGTGGGGCATGCACGGTGTGCGGCGCAGCCGCGGGTGGGATTCGGGCGTGCTCTTCTACATCTGGGTCGGCGGGTTCCTGGACGCGATGGCGATTGCGTCCACGGCGGTCCTTTCGCTGGCACCAATCCCCCTCCTCGCCCCCCTCGTCGCCACCTTCGCGAGGTGGCGCCTGCACCGGGAGAGCCGCCGCGTCGGGGCACCCCGGTGAGCGTAGTCGCACCGCCCACCGGTTACAGCGTGGTGCTGCCGCCCGGCTGGGTGCGGATTCCGTTGCGGGGTGGGACGTGGGAAGCGCTGGACGAGAAGGTGTTCAGGGGTATCGAGGAGATTCCGGAGGGGGTGCCGAGGGAGAAGGGGATGGCCTTTCGGCTGGCGGTGCGGCGGAGGATCGGGCGGATGGTGGGGGAGGCACGGAAGGCTGGGGGGCTGGATTTGTACGTGCCGGCGCGGGCGCGCCCCGGAGTGCTGATGGCCGCGTCCTTTCTCGTCTCCGAGCTCGCACGCCCGGAGGGGGAGGCCGCTTCCCCGGAGGTGGTGCTCGGGCGGCTCGCGGGGGACCGCAGGGGCGGGGAGGGCGGCGCATTGCGCGGGGTCGGGGGGACTGTTGCGGTGCGGTGGGAGTACGTGGAGCCGCCGGGGGGCGAGGACGTCGATATGTACGCACGGCATGTCGATTACGTGCTGCCCGTGCCGGGGGACGACGGCCGCTGGCTGGCCGTGAACTTCTCGACGGGGGGCGACGGCGCTCCCGGCAGCGAGTTCACCCGCGCACTCGCGGAACTCTTCGACGCCCTCATGACGACGTTCCGATGGCACGTCGCGGAATGAGCCCGTGTGGTCACGCCCGTCGGCCCACGCCCGTCACAGCGCCTCCCGCAGGGCGACGGCCGCCAGGAGCTCCACCCCCGAGTGGGGCGGCACCGCCCGCGTGCCACCGCAGGGACCGCATTGTGCCACCCAAGCGGCAAGCGCCTCCGGGCCGGCCAACTCCTCGGTGACATCGGGCGTGCCGCGGTGCCGGAGGGTGCGGAGGAAGTCCAGGTCAGAGGCGACCTGAGCCTGGGCGGAAACGGACGGTGGCTGTGCTGCCTTTCATACGGGCCAGCTTCCGGGGGTAACCGGTTTAACCGGTACCTGCCAGGGCACCGCTTTACTTGGTGCCGGGCTGTCCGGCAGCGCGCACACCGCCCGCCTGCAGCTACGTGGGCCGCTGGTCGTCCCACTCAACCGCTCAGCGCACTCGTGTCAGCGCACACCTCGCCGCGCCCCGCCACCGCGACTCCCTGTGAGGCACCGATGCCCCAGCACGCCGACCTCGCGAACTCCCGGGACACCCCCGGCGAGGCCGTTCCGACCGCCGAGACCGGCACGGTCGCCGAACCCGCCGTCACCGGTCCGCCGCGCCGCCTCATCGTGCTCCTCGCCGTCTCCTGCGGCCTGACCGTCGCCAACCTCTACTACGCCCAGCCGCTGCTCAGCGAGCTACGCCACGCCTTCGGCATCTCCTCGGCCACCGCCGGCAGCCTGGTCACCGCCACCCAACTCGGTTACGCGCTCGGGCTGCTGCTCCTCGTCCCGCTCGGCGACGTCATCGAGAAACGCCGGCTTGTCACCGTCATGCTCTCCCTGACCATCGGCTCCCTGGTTCTGTCCGGCCTCGCGCCGGGCTTTCCCGTGCTGCTGATCGCTTCCCTCCTCGCCGGCACGACGCTGGTCGTCTCGCAGATACTTCTGCCGTTCGCCGCCGATCTCGCGCCCGACGAGAGCCGCGGCCAGGTGGTCGGCCAGGTGATGAGCGGCCTGCTGACGGGCATCCTGCTCTCCCGGACGTTCGGCAGCGTGCTGGCCGGCGCGACGAACTGGCGGGTCGTCTACCTGACCTCGGCCGGGCTGATGGCCGTCCTGACTCTGGTACTGCGCTCCGCCCTGCCGCGCCGCGCGCCCGCCGGAGACGCCACCGCGCTGTCGTACGGCGGGCTGCTGCGCTCGACCGCCCGCCTGATGAGGAAGCACCCGGCGCTACGCCGCAGGACGTTGTACCAGGCGGCGATGTTCGGTGCGTTCTCCGTCTTCTGGACGACCATCTCCTTCGTGCTGACCGAGCCGCCCTTCCACTACAGCCAGTGGCAGGTCGGCCTCTTCGCTCTCGCCGCAGCCGGGGGTGTCCTGGTGGCGCCCGTCGCGGGGCGATGGGCGGACCGGGGACTGGTGCGGCCCATGACCGCCGTCGCCTTGGCCGCCGCCGCGCTCGCCTTCGCCATCGCGGGAGTGGGCCGCCAGAGCATCATCGCCCTCGGCGCCGCCGCCGTGGTGCTCGACATGGCCACCCAGGCCACCCTCGTCCTCGGCCAGCAGGTGATCTACCAGCTCGACGGGCAGGCCAGGGCCCGGCTCAACAGTGCCTTCATGGCCACCTTCTTCGTCGGTGGCGCGGCGGGCTCCCAAGTGGGGTCGTACGCCTACCACGCCGGCGGCTGGACCGCGGCCAGCCTCTTCGGTGCCGCCCTCCCCGCCCTGGCCCTGGTCGGCTGGCTCACCGAACTGCGCCCGCGCAAGAACCGGCCGACCCCATGAACCCGGAGAAGGGCACTGTCACGGGCGGCCCGGTGACGGCCGTCCCGGAGACCCACCCGGCGGCCTTCACACCTTCGCGACGACCGCCAGGATCTCCGGCAGCCGGTCCAGCAGTCGGGGCGCGGTGAACCGCAACGCCCCGGCAGCCACCGCGACCCCGTACACCACACCGGTCGGCAGCACCGTCCACAGCAGTCCGTGGTGGTCGCTGGGGTGGAGCGAGACGGAGAGTGTCAGCACCGGCAGACAGAGCGCGGCGCCGCTCAGCGTGCCACCGAAGACGTTCGCGGCGACGAGGGCGCTCTGCCCGGGCGCCGCGTTGCCGAAGGGGTTGTCCTGCGCAACGGCGTAAGGGAAGCGGACGCCGGCGAAACTGCCGGTGGCTATCAGCGCCCCGAGGAAGGCGAACGTGAGGCCCAGCGTCTCCGGCAGGGCGGACATCCGGTCCAGCAGCACGGCCGCGCCGATGGTGACCGCGGTGACGTACGGCACGGCGATCAACGCCAGCGTCAGGGCCCGGCCGCGCAGTTCGAGCGCCGCGTCCCGGCGGGTGCCGATCGTCGCGGAGACGGTCCAGAAGGCGGAACCGTCGATGCCGAACTGGTTGTACATCTGCATGCCGAGCAGTCACGCCGCCCACAGGCACTCGTAGACGGTGCCGCCTTCCACCACCGTGGCGAGCGGCAGCAGTAGCCCGACCACCAGACCCGCCGTCCATGACGCCCTCGAACGCGGGTCGCGCCACAGGTAACGGAACTGGAGCTCCATCACCGTGCCGGTACGTCCCGCGACGAGCCGGCGCGGGTGACCACTGACAGTGACCGGGGATCTGAGCGGGCCCTGAGGATCGAGGGCAGGGGCAAGGCCTCGAAACGGGGTCGGCGAACCCCCTGAACCAGGGTCGGGAAGCCCGGGATCGGCGCCTCGCAGCGCGCCGGCCGGGTGTCAGCGCCCCCGCGCCCCCGCTGCCTGCCGCCCGCACGCGTACGCCAGTGGTCTGAGCACCTCCTCGATGTCGGGCAGCCAGCGGTTGAGCGCGGTCGGCCGCCGGGCCCACTGGGCGACGCCTCCGCCACCCATCCGGGTCGGCGGCGCGGCCACCCAGTCGCCTTCGCCGCGGGCCACCAGATCGAGTGCGCCGGACGGCCGGCCGAGCACGCTCGGCAGATCGGCCACCTTGGCGGCGGCGCCGGGCAGCACGAGGAAGGCCAGTCGGCGGGCAGGAGTGGAGATGACCGGGCCGAGCGGCAGGTCCATCCGCTCCATACGGGCCAGCGCGTGGAAGCCGGCGCTCTCGGGCACGTCGATCACGTCGAACGTGCGTCCCGTGGGCAGCAGCACCGAGGCCCGCGGCTGACGCTGCCACATCCGGCGTACCGCCGCCGCGCTGCCGCTGACCTGAGCGGCCCAGTCGGGCCTGGTGGGGTGTGCGCCGGGGGCAGAGCAGGCGCCGGAGGCGCACGAGCAGCGCGGCGCGCCCCCTTCGTCCACCTCCAGCCAGCAGCCGGCGAGCACATCCCAGTGCCGTTCCTCCACGTATCGGACCGCTGTGTCGAGTAGTTGCTCGCCGGCGAGCCGGGACAGGGCTGCGATGCTGTCTTCCACGGGCTGCACAACTCCCGCTGTCACCCGGGGTTACGGGGCGAGGCCGCGGGTCATTGTCGGCGCAGGATGCACGGGCGGGGGCGCTTATGGGCACTGGCTCCGTACCCGGGCAGCCCTTGGAGAGTCGGGCACCACCTTTACGGGTGAATTGCCGTTTAGCTGGCGTTTCTTGTGTGCCGAGTGGGAAGGACGACCTCGAGGACGACGAGGGGGGGACACGATGGCCGCACGACCACTTGTGGCGCGGCAGCCGAACGAGAGGCTGCAGTCACTCATCCAGGAGGCCGGCTGCTCCAACGCGGGGCTCGCCCGCCGGGTCAACATCTGCGGGGCGGAGCACGGACTTGACCTGCGGTACGACAAGACGTCCGTGGCCCGCTGGCTGCGTGGCCAGCAACCGCGCGGCCGGGCACCGGCCGTCATCGCGGAGGCAATCGGCCGCAAACTCGGCCGCTCGGTGTCCATCGACGAGATCGGCATGGCGAACGGCAAAAACCTCGCGACGGGCATCGGACTGCACTTCGCGCCGACCGTCCTCGGCGCGATCGAGCAGCTCTGCGAGTTGTGGCGCAGTGACGTCAGCCGCCGCGACTTCGTCACCGGGTCCACCGTGGCCGCCTCCGGTCTCGTCGAGCCCAGCCGGGACTGGCTGATCACCCGGCCCGACCACGCGGTGGCGCGCAACGGCGGTGCAAGGGTGGGGATATCCGACGTCGAGGCGGTCAAGGCGACCACCCGGGCGCTCACCGAGCTCGACCACCGCTTCGGAAGCGGCCACGTCAGACCGGTCGTCGTGCACTACCTCAACAGCGTGGTCTCCGGAATGCTCGTCGGCAGTTACCGCGAGCAAGTGGGCCGCGAACTGTTCGCCGCAGTCGCGCGGTTGACCGAACTCGCCGGGTACATGGCGGTCGACACCGGCCAACCGGGCCTGGCCCAGCGCTACTACATCCAGGCACTGCGGCTGGCCCAGGCGGCAGGCGACCGCGCCTACGGGGGGTACGTCCTCGCCGCCGGGATGAGCCACCTCGCCGCCTCGTTGGGCAGCCCGCGGGAGATCACCCAACTCGCGCGCGCTGCCCAGGAAGGGGCCCGCGGGCAGGTCACCCCCACCGTCGAGGCGATGTTCTACGCGGCGGAGGCACGCGGCCACGCGCTGCTCGGCGACGCGCGTACGTTCGCAGCCGTGGCCGCCCTCGCGGTCGACGCGATGGGACGGTCGGACCCGGTCCAGGATCCGTCCTGGATCGCCCACTTCGACCAGGCCTACCTCGCCGACGAGCTCGCGCACTGCCACCGTGACCTGGGCCAGGCCGCGCCCGCCGCCTGCCGCGCCGAGGAGGCGCTCGCAGCCCACCCCGCACCGCGCACCCGCCGCCGCGCGATAGATCTGCTGCTGCTCGCCGACGCCCAGGTCCAGCAGCGCGATCTCGAACAGGCCTGCCACACCGGCCTGCAGGCCGTCACCCTCCTCACCGGCCTGCGTTCCCAGCGCGGCACCGAATACCTGGAGGACTTCTGCCGCCGACTGGAGCCGTACGCCGCGGAGCCCGCGGTCCGGGAGTTCGGCGCCAGACTCGAGGAACAGGAGGCGGCCTAGAGGGGAATGGAAGGCCACGGCGCCGGTCGCGCACCGAATCGTTACCGGACCGACACCACGCGCCCACGCGTCCGTCAAAGTGCTGGAGAGACCAGGGAGAAGGGGGTGGCGCGCCGGTACGGGCCGCTCCCGGGCGGCGTGCCGTACGGTTCACTCGTTCGGGTGCGTGGTCGGGGTTCCGATGAACCGGGTAGCGTGGGCGGACGGTTCCGACAGCAGGGTAGAGGCGGGAGTGGGCGGCGATGCACAGCAGCGGACGCGGCGAGGAATCGCCCGAAGCGTACCGGGGCGTCGTACTCCCCTCGGCGCAGGCGCAGCCCGCGCCGCAGTACGGCGACCAGGTGCAGCCCGCCAACGGCACCCCGTGGGGCGCCCCGGAGCCGACACCGGCGTCCTCCGCCCCTCCGCAGCCTGAACCGGCCGACGCGACGCAGATGCTGCCGCCGTACCCGGCCGGGATGCCCGCGCCCGGCGGAGCTTTGCCCGGTCCCGTACCCGCCATCGGTCCCGTACCCGTCGATCCCGCGCCGGTCGCGGACGCGACGCAGATGCTGCCGCCCTACCCCGGGTCCAACCCCCTCGCGCCCCCCGCGCCGCAGCAGGCCGCGGCCCCGGGCCCCGTGCCCTCGCTGCCGCCCGTACCGCCGCAGGCGCCGCCCCAGGCCGCGCCCGCCGAGGCCACGCAGGCACTGCCGCTGTCGATCTTCCAGGAGCAGCAGCAGTCCTACGAGTCGCCGTACGACCCGCAGTCGTACGAGCAGCAGCCCTCGTACGAGCAGGCATACCCGCAGCCGCCGTACGGCCAGGAATACGGCGGCTACCAGCAGCAGTCCCAGGAGCCCCAACCGCAGCAGCAGGGGCCGCAGCACGACAGCGACTACGACCACCTGTTCCGCAACGACGTGCCGAGCCCGCCCCCGCTGCGGCAGCGCATCATCCAGCCGCCGTCGCAGCAGCAGGCGGCCCAGGCCCAGCACGGGCAGCCGCCGCACGGCCAGGGCGCGGGCCGGCCGCCGTACGGGCAGCAGGGGTACGACCCGGGGTACGCGTACGGCGAGGACGCCGGCGGTGGCCGGAAGCTGTCGCCCAAGGTGCTGATCGGCATAGTCGTGGCCGGGTGTGTGGTGGCCGGCCTGGTGGTCGGCGGGTTGCTCAACAGCGGTGGCAGCGCCAGCGCGGACAACGCGGGCACCCAGAACACCTCGCCCGCCGCCACGGCCAGCGCGTCCGCGAGCGGCACCGCCACCTCCGGCGTCGACAGCGAGGCCAAGCAGCAGGCGCAGGCGCTCGACGCGCTGCTCAACACCAGTGGAAACAGCCGCAGTTCGGTGGTGAACGCGGTCGAGTCGATCAAGAACTGCACGGACCTGCCAGGCGCCGCCTCCGCGCTGCGCGCCGCCGCCGGCCAGCGGAGTGGCCTGGTCACCCAACTCGGCACGCTGTCGGTGGACAAGCTCCCCGGCCACGCCGACCTGACCGACGCCCTCACCAAGGCATGGCAGGCCTCGGCCGCCGCCGACGGTCACTACGCGAACTGGGCCGACCAGGCCCAGCGCAACCCCAAGGGCTGCAAGGGCGGTCACGCCCGCGGCACCGACGAGACGCAGGCCGGCAACCGGGAGAGCGGCACCGCCACCCAGCAGAAGAAGCGCGCGGTGCGGTTGTGGAACTCCATCGCCGAGCAGTACGGGATGACGAAGCGGCAGTACAGCCAGCTCTGACGACGGGCGCGGGCGGGGAGCCCGCAGCAGCCGGGTCCGCTCGGCGGCAGGGTCGGCCCTGCCCGGCCCCGTTCAGTTCTCGCGTCGCCTGAGCGTCGCGGTCAGGTCGACGAAGCCGGGCCGGGCCTGGACGAGGCGGCCCTGCCGTACCACCTGATAGACCACCTTCGCGTTCACCAACCGGGTGTGGCCCGGGATGCGCAGCGCGTTGGTGTCGGTCCAGCCGAGGGCGGGGGTGAGGCCACCGGTGGACAGGTGAGCTGTGCGGTTCATCGCCTTGCGCACGGTGTCCGCATTGACCGCGACCGTGTCGTCGCCCATCGCGCGTAGCACCTTGGCAAAGACGGTGTACGCGATCCAGGTGGTCTGCACTCCGGGATCGGCGACGTCGATCCTGTCGTCACCGAAGGCGTACTTGTTGATGACCGACTTCATCGCGTTCCACTTGGGGTCGGACGCGGGCGGGTACCAGCCGGTGACATACGCGTTCTCCAGCGGGCTGTGGGCGCCGCCGGTGGAGTCGACCAGCGACTGCTGCACGCTGCCGAGCACGGAGGACAGCCGTACCTTCGGCGCCTCGTTGCCGAGCCGGCGCAGCGAGTCGAAGAAGGTACTGGTGCGGTCGCCGAGCACCGCCGACACGCAGGTGGAGCGCTTGTTGTCGCCGATCGCCCGCCCGGCCACGGTGGTGTACTCCGAGGCGTCGTCCGCGGTAGGCAGATCCCTGGCGGGCTGCCGCCCGCCGTCCGCCAATCCCCGATCGAGGAAGATTGGGAACTGATCGCCAGTGATCGTGTCTGGCCGGACCAGCGTCACATTTTTGCACAGGCTCGACAATTGTCGACCACTTCCGGCCAGCAGTGTGGGCATTCCGCCGTTGACGGGATATGACACCACACTCTGGAACTCGTCCTGCGCGATGCCGTAGCCGCCGATGTACGGGATGCCGGCGGACTCCAGTGCGGTAGTGAAGCTGCTGCCCTTCTGGCTGTACGAGCCGACGACCGCGACCGCGCCGGCGTCGGCGGCCTGCTGGGCGCACTGCGTGACCGCGACCGAGTCGTTGCGCTCGTTGCAGGTGAGCACCTTCAACGGGCGCCCGGCGACGCCGCCCTGATCATTGACGTAGTGCTCGAAAACCTGCGCCATGGCCAGCATTCCCGGCATATTGGTTGATTTCGTATTGATCGGCGCCCAGGTCATGACGACCACGGGGCCCGGGGTCCCCGCCGCGCTCCCCGGAAGCAGCCCGCACCCACTGAGCAGCGCGGACGCGGCCAGCAGCACCGAGGTACCGGCCCGGCGTACGCGCCGTGGTCGGCGCACCCTGCTTTCCTGGTGCCTTGGGCCCGCCCGGCGTGCCCCGCGCGCCTGATCTGCCCTCCGTGTGCGCCTCTCAGCCATGTACCCGGAAGATTCCGTTACGGCCCCAACGTGGGGGTTCACGCAGCGGAACGCCCGGTCACGTTCAGGTGAATTGCGGGTGCCGATGTTCGAGTGCGTACGATCGTGCACCGTGCAAGGTTCGGAGAAAGCTTCCCGTCGTGCCCGCCGCTCCTCCACGATGGGAGGCATGCCGCTCAACGACATGCCCTGGTGGCGCTGGCGCAGTAATGTGCGCTCCGCTCTGCACATGATCGGTGACCCGGTGTTCCAGCGGGAGGTCTGGCAGACCGGCCGCGAGGGATACGGGGACGTCACCGACGCGGTCTACCGCTTGGTCGAGGACACCTGGCTCGACAACTGGTCGGCCGAGAAGTACGTCGGGACGATCTTCCGCGACTCGCAGGAGGCCGCGCTCGTCGACGTGGCCGTGCTGCGCGTGCTGAAGATCCTGCACCAGGTCGGCGCCGACGCGCCCACCACCGCCTACCTGGAGCACCACGGCTGGCCGGAGGCGGTACGGGCGGCGCACGAGGCGCACGTGCGGATGGCCTCGGCCGACGGTGACGATCCGGACGCGCCGCCGCGGTCGCTGGAGGTGCTGGCGATCTACACCCGTTCCGCGTGACGGACATCCATGCCTGAGCGCGGGCGGGTGTGCGAGGCTGGCGCCGTGAACGAACAGCAGCCGCAGCCCGCCGACCCGCAGTACGTCCTCACGTTGTCGTGTCCGGACAAGCAGGGCATCGTGCACGCGGTCTCCAGCTATCTCTTCATGACCGGCTGCAACATCGTGGACAGCCAGCAGTTCGGTGACCAGGACACTGGCCTGTTCTTCATGCGCGTCCACTTCTCCGCCGAGCCGGCGGTGACCGCCGACAAGCTGCGGGCGAGCTTCGCGGCGGTGGCCGGGGCGTATCACATGGAGTGGGCCATCCATCCGCCCGAGGAGCGGATGCGCGTCGTCCTCATGGTCAGCAAGTTCGGCCACTGCCTCAACGACCTGCTCTTCCGTACCAGCATCGGCGCCCTGCCGGTGGAGATCGCGGCGGTCGTCTCCAACCACACGGACTTCCGGGAACTGGTCGGCTCGTACGGAGTGCCGTTCCACCACATCCCGGTCACCAGGGACAGCAAGGCCGAGGCCGAGGCGCGGTTGCTGGAGGTCGTGGAGAAGGAGCGCGTCGAACTGGTCGTCCTCGCCCGCTACATGCAGGTGCTCTCCGACGACCTGTGTACGAAGCTGTCCGGACGGATCATCAACATCCACCACTCCTTCCTGCCGAGCTTCAAGGGCGCGAAGCCGTACCACCAGGCGCACGCCCGGGGCGTGAAACTCATCGGCGCCACCGCGCACTACGTGACCGCCGACCTCGACGAGGGGCCGATCATCGAGCAGGAGGTCGAGCGGGTCGGGCACGAGGTCACGCCGGAACAGCTCGTCGCGGTGGGGCGGGACGTGGAGTGCCAGGCGCTGGCGCGGGCCGTGAAGTGGCACAGCGAGCACCGGGTGCTGCTCAACGGGCGGCGGACCGTGGTCTTCCCATAAGGCGCCGCGGAGGGGGAGACGGCCGTACGGAAGGCGGCCGGCGTTCCGCGCCTTCGCCTCCGGGCGCTTGGACCCCCGGTGTCGACGGTCGGCCGTGCTCGCTCGCTCGTTCCTCGCTCACTGTGCGCGGTTCTCCCTTTCGACACCGGCGCGCCCTTCGGCCCCCAGGTCAC
The DNA here is from genome assembly GCF_036524955.1 of Streptomyces sp. Taxonomy (GTDB): domain Bacteria; phylum Actinomycetota; class Actinomycetes; order Streptomycetales; family Streptomycetaceae; genus Actinacidiphila. Next base: position 36,154 of record NZ_DATDBG010000270.1, on the reverse strand, counting down.
TCCGCTCCCGTACGGCAAGCCGCTCAGAGCCGGGACAGCGACGCCGTCGCGAACAGCACATCCCGGATGACGGCACGGTCGCCCCGTTGGCCGGCAGCGGTCCGCTCGGGCTCGATGTGGCCCGCCGCGAGCTGGCAGAACTCCATGCTGTCCATCGCCACGTGGGCCACCATCCCGTCGGCCGAGGCCACCGCGCCGGGCGAGTCGAGCGGCAGGTACCAGCGGCCGCCGCCCTCGCCCTCGATCTCCAGCAACAGGGAACGCCCCGGTGATCCGGCCGTCACCAACCGCGCGGGCGAGGTGGAAAGGCCGGCCCGGCGTCGTTCGGCGAGCGCCTGCGGCAGCATCCGGGCGGCCAGGTCCACCATGCGGTTGAGATCGCGCGGCGCCGGAGGATCGTACGGATAGTCCACCGCCTCCGCGATGTCCCATGCGTGGATCCAGCACTCGAAGGCCCGGTCGATGAAGGCGTCCCGCAGCGGCAGCGAGACCCCGCCGTACTCCACGCCGAGTCCGGCCGCCCCGCCGCCCGCGAAGGAGACGGTACGCACCAGGCTGTGGGTCTGCTCGCGCCACAGCGAGCGCAGCGTGGCACCCGGCAGATGTTTGACCGCCGCCCAGTGCGCCGCGGTCCGCTCCCACGGATCGAGGGGCAACTCGGGCTCTCCGCGGGCCCGGCGGAAGCGTGCCCGGCCCGCCAGTCCCATGCCGAGTCCGGAACGCGGGGCCTGCGTCACCGGGTCCACGCTCGGCGCGGGCAGTCCCAGCGACCGCCCCACCAGGCTGTCCACCGCGGTGAGATGCGCGATGACCTGGCCCACCGTGAAGTGCCGGGCAACCTGGGCGCCCTCGAACCACTGCAGTTCGACCCGCGCCTTCCAGTACCTGTCTCCGAGGTCGCGCAAGAGCGCGTCCAGCCGGGCGGCCTCCGCGTCGTAGGGACCGGCCCACTCGGGCAGCGGAATCCGCGCCGGGCGGCGCCCCAGGCACCCCTCCAGCACGCGGGCACGCAGCAGCGGATCGAGGTCCAGCGACTCCTCCTGATGCAGCAGCCCCACCGCGTCCCGCAGCCGCAGCGCCTCCTCCGCGCACGTGGCGCAGTCCGTGAGGTGCACCTCGACGGCCAGCGCCTCGTCCCGCGAACAGGCCGTCAGCGCCCACGCGCCGAGCAGTGACTTCAGCGTGCCGTGGTCGTACTGCGGCGGAGGCGGAGGCGGAGGCGGAGGCGGAGGCGGGGGCGGGGGTTGCCGGGGCTGCGGGCGTTGGCCCGGCACCGGTTCCGGCGGCCGCGGCCGGTACACCGTGTCGTCCGGCGCGCCGCTCTGACCACGCTGCTTCGGGACGCGCGACACCCCTTCGCCGTCGCCGCCGTCGCGGTGTCCGCCACCGTTACCGAAGGCCGAGCCGCTCATCGCCGGCCCCGCTGACGGCGCGGCCCGAGCGGGCTCTCCGCCTCGTCGGCGGGTTCCATGGCCGTGGACAGCAGCTGCAGGCCGAGCCGCAGCCGGCGGCGAGCCTCGTCCTCGCTCACTCCCAGACCCACCGCCGCGGTGCGATAGTCCATCCGTTCCCGGTAGGCGAGTTCGAGCGCGGCGCGCAGCGGGGCGGGCATGGAGGTGACGATGAAGTCGGCGCGCGCCGCCGTGTTCGCCTCGCGCACCCGGGTCTCCACCTCGGCAGTGTCGGAACGCCCCCGGTTCTGGTGCTGGCGCAGCCGGTGCACCGCCTGGTGCCGGGTGAGCGCCGCCATCCACGACCGCAGCGAACCGTGCTTCGGGTCGTAGGCGTCCGGGTTCTCCCAGATGTAGCCGAACACCTCGCGCGTGACCAGGTCGGCCGCCTCGTCGTCCTCCATCACGCGGTGGGCCAGGCCGTGCACGAGCGAGGCGTAGCGGTCGTAGAGTTCGCCGAGTGCGGCTTCCTCACCGCGCGCCAACCGCTGCTGCATCCTGCGGTCCCAGCGCGGTGATGCGGGTGTCCCCATCGCCGGCCCCTTTGCCTCGTTCCGCCAGTCGGCACCGACCGCGGCCGAGTGCGTCCGGTCCACCCGATCGCGTTCCCCACGACGGTACCGGGCACCCCCGACAACGCACGGTGCTTTGCACCAACCTGCCACCGCCTGTGACCGCTTCTGGCGCTCTGTTATACGGGTGTGATCGGAACATTGCAGAGTTACGACTGAGAACGGGCATAGGGTCGTTGCGATGGCGTCCTTGAAGTCAACGGCAAGGCGAGGTGGGAACCGGTGCTGGTGACCCGGGCCGAGTGGGACGGCTGGGTGGTGGTGACGGTCGCGGGCGAGATGGACCTGATCTCGTCACCGGTGGTCCGGCAGAAAGTGCACGAAGCGGTCGCCGAGGGACGGCGAAGTGTCGTACTCGACCTGGCCGGCGTACGGTTCTGTGACTCCAGCGGGGTGGGCGTGCTGATCGGCGCGCGCCGCCTGATGCGCTCCTGTGCCGGGCGGCTGCGGGTCGTACTTCCCGAGGACGGGCCGCCACGCGGCGGCTCGGGGGGCGCGGAGGCCGGGAATGCGCGCGGGAGTGCGGCGCATGGTGGCGGGGCGCGCGGGGGCGACCGGCAGGGAGGCGGGGCGCACGGGGGCGCGGAGCACGTCAACCGTGTCCTGGCCGCGCTCGGCGTACGCAGGCTGTTCGACGTCTACCCCGATCTGGCCGCGGCCACCGACGACACCGCGCGCCCGTTGTCCGCCTGATCGGGCGGTCCGTGATGCAGGATGAGGGCATGGTTCGCATCTCCTTCGTCCAGGGTGACATCACGGAGCAGCAAGTTGACGCAGTCGTCAACGCCGCCAACTCCTCACTCCTGGGCGGCGGGGGAGTCGACGGCGCCATCCACCGCCAGGGTGGTCCCGAAATCCTCGCCGCCTGCCGGGACCTGCGCGCTTCCCGGTACGGTTCCGGGTTGCCCACCGGCCGGGCGGTCGCGACCACGGCCGGGCGGCTTCCCGCCCGCTGGGTGATCCACACCGTCGGCCCGGTGTGGCAGTCCCACGAGGACCGGTCCGACCTCCTCGCCTCCTGCTACCGCGAATCGCTGCGCGTCGCCGACGAACTCGGCGCCCACACCGTCGCCTTCCCCGCCGTCTCCACCGGCGTCTACCGGTGGCCCATGGACGATGCCGCGCGTATCGCCGTCCGCGCGGTGCGGGAAGCGGACACCGCCGTGAGCGAAGTGCGCTTCGTGCTCTTCGACGATGCGGCCTATGAGGCTTTTGTCGCCCAGTAGGAGGTGGCGCGGCGGCCTCGGCCGTCCGATGACGGAGCGTCCGCGCGGCGTTGTGTCCGAGGCGTGACTTGTGACGCGGGGGAGTCGGGAGGTTCCTCGGGTACGCTCCATCGGGTGCGCGTGCGTTCCTGGCTTCCTCGAGATGCCGTCCGGCAGGGTCGGGCGGACCTCGTACCTGGGCGTGCGATCCCTCGCCGGATGTGCCGCACAGTATGCGGGACGCCCGCTCGGTTGCGCTGGAATATGCCCGAAGCGCCCCTGGAGGTGACCGTGAGTCAAGCATGCTGTGTGAGGTCAGGGTCACGCTCGGTGATCCTGGGCAGGCATGAGGCGTCGTGTCCGCCGGTTCGGATGGTGTGAGCAGTGCAGGTGCTTCAGGTGCAACTGGAGGTCGGCGTCGATCCCGCGGAAGTGGGGCGGGCGCGCCGGTGGGCACGGTCGAGGCTGGTGGGGTCCGGTATAAGAGCCGACGAACCGGTGGCCGAGACGCTGATCCTGCTCATCTCGGAGCTGGTGACGAACGCGGTGGTGCACACCGGTTGCCCTGCCGTCCTGCGGATGCTCTTCCCCACCGCCCCGGCCGCTCCGGTCAGGGTCGAGGTCGCCGACGTGAGCGAGGCTCCGCCCGCACCGCGGCACGCCCGGCGCGACGACACCGGCGGTCGGGGCCTGGAACTGGTGGACGGCCTCGCCGACCGCTGGGGCTGGCACCCGGAGGGCGCGGGCAAGCAGATCTGGTGCGAGGTCGACCGGGCGGCCGCGACGGCACTGACCTGACGCGCGGACTTACGGTCTGGATTCTCGCGGCCCGGTCGGTACGTCTTCACGTCCGGCCGGTGGTCTGGAACGTACGCCGGTACGCGCTCGGTGACACGCCCAGCGCCGCCTGGAGATGCTGCCGCAGGGACGTACCGGTACCGAAACCCGCCTGCCGGGCGATCTGGTCGACGCTGAGATCGGTGGACTCCAGCAACTGGCGGGCGTGCTCGACCCGTTGCTGGGTCAGCCACTGACCTGGGCTCATGCCGACCTCCTCGCGGAAACGCCGGGTGAAGGTGCGCACGCTCATCGACTCGCGTTCGGCGAGCTGCCGGAGCGAGAGCGGCCGGTCGAGGCGGTCGAGGGCCCAGGCTCGGGCCTGTTCGGTGCTGGCCAGTTGGGGCTCCGGCAGCGGACGCCGCACGTACTGCGCCTGGCCGCCCTCGCGGTGCGGGGGGACGACGGTGCGCCGGGCGACCGAGTTGGCCACGGCCGTACCGAAGTCGCGGCGCACGATGTGCAGGCACAGGTCGATACCGGCGGCGACCCCGGCGGAGGTGAGCACGTCGCCGTCGTCGACGTAGAGGACATCGGGGTCGACCTTGACGCGCGGGAAGAGCCGTTGGAAGCGGTCGGCGCTGGACCAGTGGGTGGTGGCCGGCCGTCCGTCGAGCAGCCCGGCGGCGGCCAGCAGGAAGGAGCCGGTGCAGATCGAGACGATACGGGCGCCCGGCCGGATCGCGGTGAAGGCAGTGCTCAGCGGGGCGGACAACACGCCTTCGGTGTAGACCGGGCCGAGCTCGCGGGAGGCGGGAACGACCACGGTGTCGGCCTCCGCCAGCGCGGCCAGGCCGTGGTCGACCACGATCGGGAAGTCGGCGTCGGTCCGGATGAGTCCGGGCTGGAGGCTGCACGTCACGACCTCGTACAACTTCGAGCCGTCCTCGGGGCTCTCCGCTCCGCCGAAGATCCGCAAGGGGATGCCGAGTTCGAACGGGATGACACCGTCCAGGACGAGCACGGCGATGTGGTGCCGATCGGGGTGCCGGAAGACCGCGCTCGGGGAGGGGGCGGGGCGTTGGGGAACGGCCATGGCCCGATTCTTTCACATGCTGGCCTTCGAGCCAGTCGTCGCCGGAAGCGGCTCGCCGGAGACTGATCACGTGACGCAGACATCTCCCGTTCCCGCACCCGCCGTCGGCGGTGTCCCCACCACTCCGCGCCCCCGCTCCCGACCGCGGGTGCACCGGGCCTGGGCGGTCGCCGCCGTCACCTTTGTGACGCTCGTCGGCGCCGCCGCCTTCGCCTCGCTGCCCGGACTGCTGATCGACCCGCTGCACACCGAGTTCGGCTGGTCCCGCGGCATGATCGGGTTCGCCGTATCGATCAACCTGGCGCTGTACGGGCTCACGGCGCCGTTCGCCGCCGCGCTGATGGACCGTTTCGGCATCCGGCGCATCGTCGCCTGCGCCCTCGTCACCATCGCGCTCGGCGCCGGGCTGACCGTCTTCATGACGCAGAGCTGGCAACTCGTACTGTGCTGGGGCGTGCTGGTGGGGCTCGGCAGCGGCTCGATGGCGCTCGCACTCGCCGCGACCGTCACCAACCGCTGGTTCGTGGCGCGCCGCGGCCTGGTCACCGGCATGCTCACCGCCGGTGGCGCGGCCGGGCAGTTGGTGTTCCTGCCGCTGCTGTCGTGGATCACCGAGCACCACGGTTGGCGGCCGGCGGCGACGACGGTGGCGTTCGCCGCGCTCGCGGTCGTTCCGTTCGTGTGGTTCCTGCTGCGCGACCACCCGGCCGACGTGGGCTTGGCGGCCTACGGCGCCCCGGAGTTCACGCCCAAGCCGCTTCCGGTCCCCGGAGCCGCCGGGCGTGCGGTCCGGGCGCTGCGGGAAGCGGCACACACCAGCACTTTCTGGCTTCTGGCCGGCACGTTCGCGATCTGCGGCGCGTCCACCAACGGACTGGTGAAGGTCCACTTCGTGCCTGCCGCGCACGACCACGGGATGCCGGTCACGGCTGCGGCCTCGCTGCTCGCCGTCATCGGTATCTTCGACATCGCGGGCACGGTCGCCTCGGGCTGGTTCACGGACCGCCTGTCACCGCGGCGGCTGCTCGCGATCTATTACGGGTTGCGTGGTCTGTCGTTGATGTTCCTCCCCATGCTCCTCGCGGACAGCGTGCATCCGCCGATGGTGCTCTTCATCGTCTTCTACGGCCTGGACTGGGTGGCCACCGTGCCGCCGACTCTCGCCCTCTGTCGTGAGCACTACGGCGAGAACAGCGCGATCGTCTTCGGCTGGGTTCTCGCGTCCCACCAGATCGGCGCCGGACTGGTCGCCTATTCCGGTGGGGTCGCGCGTGATGTGTTCGGTTCGTATGACGTCGTCTGGTACTCCTCCGGCGCGTTGTGCGCGATCGCCGCGCTGATGTCCCTGGTCATCCGCCGCCGCCCGGTCGCCGTTCCCGCGGTGGCGGTTACCGGGTGAACGCCCCGGAAAGCGGGGGACGTTCCCGAATCGTCACCATTCACTCGCGTGAGTGAAACGACCCGCGTCACCGCCGCGCTCAGCCGGTGCGCGACACCGCCCGGGCGATCCGCCGCGCGTCGATGGCCATCTCGCGGAACATGCCGCTGATGGGATTGGTGAAGCCGGTGAAGTACAGGCCCGGCGCACCCGGGGGCGTACGGGCGCCGTGGACCACCGGGCGGCCACGGCCGTCGAGGACGCCGAGGTGGCCGACGAGCGGTTCCAGGCCGCGCCGGTAGCCGGTCGCGGCGATGACCACCTCCGGGCTGACGTCCGTGTCGCCGGCGAGCCGCACCTTGTCCCCGTCGAACCCCTCGACGGCGGTGACGGGTTCGACCCGCCGGGACCGTACGGCGTCGACCAGGCCGACGTCCTGTACGGGGATGGCGCCCTCCAGCACCCGCGCGTACAGGCCGGTCTCCGGCCGGGGCAGGCCGAACTCGGCCAGGTCGGGTACACCGACGCGTTCGACGTACGGGGCCACGCGGTCGACCAGGCGCGGCGGCAGGCGGCGGACCAGGATGCCGCCGGCCTGCGCGGGCCAGCCCGCCGTGGAGCGGCGCGTGATGTGCGGCGGTGTGCGCACCGCGAGCCGTACCCGGGCCGCGCCACCGTCCGCCAGATCGACGGCGATCTCGGCGCCGGTGTTGCCGACGCCGACGACGAGTACGTCGCGGCCGGCGTAGGGCGCGGGGTTGCGGTAGACGGACGCGTGAAGAAGATCGCCGGAGAAGGTGTTTCGTCCCGGCCAGTCGGGGATGTACGGCGTGTGGTTGTGGCCGGTCGCCACCACGACCACGGGGGAGGTCAGCACCCGGCCACCGGTCGCGGGCAGTTCCCAGCCGGTGCTCGTCCTCTCCAGCCGGTCCACCTCGATGCCGGTTGCTATGTCGAGGTCGTGGTGCTCCGCGTACTGCTCCAGGTAGCGCACCACATCGTCGCGGCCGACCCAGCGGCCGTAGGCGCGCGGGATGGGCAGCCCCGGCAGTGCGGACAGCCGCCGGGTGGTGTGCAGGTGGAGCCGGTCGTAGTGGCCGCGCCAGGACGTTCCGAGCCGTTCCGTGCGTTCCACGACGAGTGGCCGCAGTCCCCGCTGCTGAAGCGCCGCCGCCGCGGCCAGGCCGCCGGGACCGGCACCGATGACGATGGCGTCGGGCGCCGCGATGTTGGCGGGGACGCCCGAGGCGGCGGTGGTGCGGTCGGCCATGTGGAACTCCCGGAGCCAGTAAAAGTCAGTCGTATGAGGAAGAGGTGGTCGTATCGGAAGTTAATCAGCCTTCGGGTCCGCGAACAGCGGGTGCGGCGCGCTCAATGACGGCAGGACCCTGTGGCGGTGTCGGCACCGGTGCGCCCGACGCGGTGCGTGGCAGCGCCGGACCGGCGACCGGCCTGCGGTCGGCGGTCGGCGGCAGTCGGTCAGCGGCGCTTGCGCAGCAGGGCCATCGCATTCAGCGACTGCGTGATCGAGATGACGGACAGCAGCACGTAGAGCGCGCGGCGCAGGCCGTCCGGATGCGACCAGAACTGTGCGCTGATCCACAGCGGAAGGAGCAGCGCCCAGACGGTGGCGTAGGCACGGAGCTGCGCCGTGGAGGAGTCGGGGCCCGGCGAGAGGAAACGGGACAAGGCGCTGCGCGGCGGCTTGTCCGGAGTCGGGCTGCTGCTGGTCATGAGGGACATGATGCCGTTTTCCGGTCAGCTGCGTCGCCTGCGGGGCGCGGGCTGCGGGTGCGTGGCGGGTGTCGCCTTGCGGACCGCGTGGCGCGGCATGGCGGGCTCGGCGAGCGTGGCGGAGTGGTGGTGCGGGCTGCCCTGCGACCCCGGGGGTGCGGCGTACCGGCGCGAGGTGCGGTGTGGCGGCTCTGGGGTGCGGTGCGGTGGACCCCGGAGGTGGGGGCGGTGTGCCGACCCGGGTGTGCGGCTCAGTGGTGCCGCGGGTGCGGTGCACTGGCGGGGTGCGGTGCGGCGATGCGGTCGGATGCCGGCCCGATGGTCAGCCGGAGGCGGGCCGGGCAGAACGCCGGCGGGCCCGGTCATGACCTCTCCCGAGGACCGTGCGGTGTCCGTGCGGTGTCCGCGTCGGGGGTGCTGTTGTGGCAGGACGGTGTGCGTATGGGCGCGGGTGAGAGCGAGGGGTGTGGTTACCTCGCGGGCTTCCTTCCGGTCACGCCGAGGTGGACCAGCAGCGTCAGGTTCGGTTTGAGGTCGGCCTGCTTGACGCCCGGGCCGATGAAACCTTTCTGGTGCGCGGCGACCGCGGCCAGCATGGCGACCAGTGAACCGGCGACGGCCGGCGCGCTGACCTCCTTGTCGACCCTGCCCTTGTTCTGGAGTTCTTTGATGGACTCGGTCAAGGAACCCGTGACGGCGTTGAGGACCTTCATGCGGATCTTGTGGAACCGCTTGTCCCCCTCCGCCGCGCCGAGATCGACGACGCGCAGGATGGCGTCGTTCTTGCGCCAGAAGGAGAGGAAGCCTTCGACGAGGTCCTCTGCCGTCTGGGCACCGGACTTTCCGGCCCACGAGCGGCCCGCGACCAGTTCGGTCAGGGCCGCACCCTCCTTGGCCATCTCGTCGGCGAGTTCCAGGACGGCGCCTTCGACGTCGGGGAAGTACTGGTAGAAGGTTGCGGGGGAGGTGCCCGCCATCCGCGCGACGTCGATCACCTTGACGTCACGGTACGGCGACGTGCTGAGCATCTCGCCGAGGCAGTCGAGCAGCTTCTGCCGCGTCGCCTGCCCGCGGCGGCCTGCCACACGGCCGTCGACGGTGCGAACTTGTCCTGTCATGCCGTCAGTTTACCGGCGGGTGATCAGCGCGCGATTTGGCGGCGTACAAACGGGGAGAGCGCTCCCGGCTGAGTGAACCCGCAGCTCAGGGGTGTTTTCCCGGGCCTTCGAGCGGCTCTCTCTCGATGGTTGATTTAACGTGAATGATCTGTTTGTCCATCGATCGCGCAGCGCCGAAAAAATTGACCATATGTTCGATTTTAGTCTCGTGCGGCAGGGAAGATCACTGACTAACGTGACAGAAACACAGCACCGCCGCACACGCACGGCAGTCGGATGCAGGGGAGAGGACCGGGTCATGTCCGCATTCAGTGAAGGCGCGCCCTGCTGGGCCGACGCGTCGCTTCCCGACCTGGCGGCCGGACAGCGTTTCTACGGTGAGCTGTTCGGCTGGACCTTCCAGGACCTGGGCGAGGAGTTCGGCCACTACACGCTGGCACAGCGCGACGGGAAGAACGCCGCTGCGTTGATGGGCAAGATGGACCCGTCCATGCCGACCGCCTGGAGCGTCTACTTCGCGGCCACGGACGCCGCCAAGACCGCTGCCAAGATCACCGAGGCCGGCGGGCAGATCACCTTCGGCCCGGACGCCGTCGCCGACACCGGTGTGCTGCTGGGCGCCGTCGACCCCGGCGGCTCCTTCTTCGGTGTCTGGCAGGCCGGCGGGCACCCCGGCTTCGACATCGTCGACGAGCCCGGCGCCTTCTGCTGGACCGAGAACCACACCCGGGACGCCGCCCCGGTCGACGCCTTCTACGAGGCGGTCTTCGGTTACGGCGCCCAGCAGATCGGCGACGGCACCAACTTCGACTACAAGGTGTGGTCGCTGCCCGGCGACCCCGAGACCCGGGTAGCCGGTCGGATGCGGCGCGGCGAGGACCTTCCTGCGGACCTCCCCTCCGCCTTCCAGATCTACTTCACCGTCGCCGACTGCGACGAGGCCGCGGCCACCGTCCAGCGGCTCGGCGGCCGGTTGATCATGGAGCCCGAGGACTCGCCCTTCGGCCGCATGGCCATCGTCGCCGACGACCAGGGTGCGCACTTCGCCGTGATAGACACCCGGCGCATCGTCGGCGAGATACCCGGCCGGTAGGCGGGGGGCGGCCACCTGCCCCACGCCTGCCCCTGCCTCGTCCCGTAGCGGCCCCCGTATCGGACCCCGTACCGGCCGGGCCGTCGTGCGGAGGATGATAACGAGTTCGCTCTCCGGGCGTGTCGCGACCGCCCTGGGTTCGCAACCGGCGAGCATCCCAGGAACAATCAGGCCCGTACCCTGGCGCGGGAGCCGGCGAAGGGCCACACGAGGCCGGAGAGCACGGGGATACGGTCGCGACCATGCGGGGCACGGGGAGGTGGCAGGGCAGTGGTGGAGCAGCTTACGCAGCACGACCCGAGACGGATCGGCCCTTTCGAGGTGCTGGGACGGCTCGGCGCCGGCGGCATGGGGCTGGTCTATCTCGCCCGCTCGGCATCCGGCCGCCGCGTGGCGATCAAGACCGTGCGGGCCGAGCTCGCCGAGGACCAGCTCTTCCGGATCCGCTTCACGCGTGAGGTCGAGGCGGCCCGGGCCGTCTCCGGCTTCTACACCGCCGCCGTGGTGGACGCCGACCCGCGGGCGGCCGTGCCGTGGCTGGCCACCGCGTACGTCCCCGCGCCGTCACTGGAAGAGATCGTCAACGAGTCCGGGCCGATGCCCGCCCAGGCCGTACGGTGGCTCGCCGCCGGGATCGCCGAGGCGCTCCAGTCGATCCACGCCGCAGGCCTGGTGCACCGCGACATGAAGCCGTCCAACGTGCTGGTGGTCGAGGACGGGCCGCGTGTCATCGACTTCGGCATCGCCTCGGGCGTCTCCAACACCCGGCTGACGATGACCAACGTGGCGGTCGGCACCCCGGCGTACATGTCGCCCGAGCAGGCCCGCGACTCCCGCAGCGTGCGCGGCGCGAGCGACATCTTCTCGCTCGGCTCCACGCTGGTCTTCGCGGCCACCGGCCACGCGCCCTTCCGCGGCGCCAACCCGGTCGAGACGGTCTTCATGCTGCTGCGGGAGGGACCCGATCTGAACGGGCTGCCCGACGAGCTGCGCCCGCTCATCGAGTCCTGCATGCGGATGGAGGCCGAGCGGCGGCCCACTCCGGCCGACCTCCAGGCGCAGCTCGCCCCGCACCTGTTCTCGGCGGGCGACGACACCGGCACCGCCTCGGCCTGGTTGCCGCCCGGTGCGGTGGCCCTGATAGAGCAGCGCCGCAGCGGGCGCCCGGCGGTGGCTGCGGGCAGCGGCCGGGGCGCGCACGCGGCCGGCCCCCACCCCGCCGGATCCCGCGCCTCGGGCCCGCAGCTCCCGGTGAACGCGCCGCCCCCGCCGCAGTCGCCGCCCCGCCCCGTCCCCGCGCACGGCAGGGAGACCCACCGCCGCGAGCCGGTGAGCGCCGCGCCCGTGCACCTTGCCGGTTCCGCGCCGATCGGCCCGGGGCTGCGGGTCGCCGAGGCCGTGGAGCACAAGGCGGCGGCCGGTCCGGTGCCCGGCACCGAGTGGGTACGCCACCGGGTCGGCGCGCACCGCGCGGGCGATCCCGCGGCCACCGCGTCCGTGCCCCCCGCGTCCGGTCCCGTGTCCGCGCAGCCGCCGCCCACCGCCCCGCACGTGGCGCCCACCACGACCCCGCCCACGCCGCGCCCCGGCGAGTGGCGGCCGTGGCGTTTCCGCATGTCCAACGACGTGTGGGGCACCCCCGTGGTCTCCGGCGGGCTGCTCTACGTCACCTCCTTCGAGGTGCACGCGCTCGATGTGGCCAGCGGGCGCCGCCAGTTCAAGACCCGGGACGTGGCCTGGACCATGGCCGTGGCCGACGGCCGGATCCACGCCTCGGACGGGCCCAGCCTGTTCGCGCTCGACGCGGCCGACGGCGGCGAGCGGTGGCGGAACGCGGCGGACGGCTGGGTGTACGCGGTACGGGCCGACGGCGGCACCGTCGTCACCGCCACCCGCGGCGGCGGCGTCCAGACATGGGACGCGGGCCGCGGCACCCTGCGGTGGAAGCGGAACGGGGCGCAGACCGAGTACGAATCACCGGACTCCGGCCCGACCGTCGCCGGCCGCGCGGTGTACTACCAGGGCGGCGGCCGGTTGCACGTCGTGGACGCGCACAGCGGCGCGGAGCTGTGGTCGTACCCCGTGGGCGAGCCCGGCGCGGCCGGTTCCGTGCCCACCCGGCCGGTCGTCGCGGACGGCGCCGTCTATCTCACCGCCGGCACCCGGGTGTTCGCGCTGGACGAGCGCACCGGCGCGGAGCGGTGGCGCTTCGACGCGCCGGCGGTGATGTTCGCGCCCCCCGCGTACGTCACCGGCCCCGGCGTATCCGGCGGCGGGATCTACGTGGTCGACCACCTCGGTACGGTCTACGCGCTCGATCCGGCGACCGGCCGGGACCGGTGGCGGATCGCCACCGAGCCGCGCCAGTCGGTCGCCCCCGTGCTGGTCGCCGCGGGCGCCGTCCACCTCGGCGCCGGCAGCGCGCTGTACACACTGGACGCGGTGACCGGGACGCCCCGGTGGCGGTTCGCGGCGCAGGGCGAGATCGCCGGGTCCCCCGCGGCCGCCGACGGCCGGGTGCACTTCGGATCGAAAGACCACTGCCTCTACACGGTGGACGCCCAAGGCGGGCAGCTGCGCTGGCGGTTGGAGACCGGCGGCGAGATCACCGGGTCCCCGGTGGCGGCCGAGGGGGTGGTGTACGCGTGTTCCAAGGACCGGTGCGTATACGCGTTGGACGCGGCGAAGGGGACGGGGGCGACCTCGCGCCGGGCCTGAGCGGAACACCGCCAGGCCGGTGCCCATCCGGAGCCCGGACGGGACGCTCGTGGCCTTCGGGCACAACAGCGGACTGACCGCGGCGCCCCCTCCGCGCCGCGGTCAGTCTCAATGCCCCCGGGAATCGCGTGTGGTTCCCCCCGCCTTCCCGATTCCCCGGGGCGTCCCCCCTGTTCCCCCCGTTTCCCCCGGTTTCCCCCATCTCCCCCTTGTTCCCCCTGTTCTCCCCGTGTCCCCCCCATTTCCCCCGTACCGCCCGGTCTTCCCCCTGGACTCCCGGACGGCGCCTGCGGTGTTCCCCCCCATCGTGCCCGCGTCGGATCAGATCTCGGCCGAGCCGTCCGCGTGGAAGTTGTCGGGGCTCACGGTGACACCGGCGCTGAGCTTGGTGCCGTCCGCGTGGAAGTTGTCGGGCTTCACCGTGCCCGTGCCCTCGGCGGTCAGCGGCTCGGGAGCCTCGGTGGTGCCGTCAGCGTGGAAGTTGTCAGGGTCGACCGAACCGTCACCGTTCGGCGGCTTGGGAACTGCCGTGCTCATGGTGCTCTCCTGTGCTGTTGGGGACGTGCTGTGGTGACGCCCACCCGGCGGTGACCCCCGTACACCGCCGGGCGGGCTGCTCATCAATGTGCAGTGATGGAATCGTGGCAGCCGCCGATAATCAACCGATAAACGGCCCTGATGAGTGAGGTGACCTGCGTCTACACGGCGACGGACGAGGCGGAGTCGCCCCCGAGCAACCCGCGTACCTCGTGCGCTTCCGGCGAGCCCAGCGCCATATGGGTGCCCAGCGAGTCGTGCCAGCAGGCGTGCGCGCGTACGGACTGGCCCATGGCCGCCAACGCGCGGCCCAGGAGGGTGAGGGCGTTGGCGACCCGCCATTCGCCACCGACGTCACGGAGGATGACCAGGGCCTGCTCGGCGTGCGACGCGGACTGCCGCCACTGGCCGACCGTCAGGTGGGCCTTCGCCAGCCGGAAGAGCGTCATGCCCTCCCAGAACTGCTGGCGCGCCTCCCGGAAGATGCGCAGAGCCTCGGTGAGCCGGTCGATCGCCTCGTCCGGCCGGTCGGTCGCGGTCAGGGCGATGCCCATCGCGTACAGGCCGTTGCCGAGCCGGAATCCGGCGCCCAGCTCGCGGTAGATGGCCACCACCTGGCGGGTGGCGTCCACCGCGGCGCCGGTGTCGCCCAACTCCAGTTGGGCCCGGGACAGATTGCTCAGCGCCGCTGCCTCGCCGTGTTTGTTGCCGTCGGAACGGAACGCGTCCAGGGCGACCATGGTGTGCTCGGCGCACTCCCCGAACCGCCGCCCGTGCAGCGCGATGATGCCCATCAGATTCGGTGCGTAGCTGCACGCCACCGGGTCGTCGGCGGACCGGCCCAGCAGCAGCGCCCGGACCGCCTCGGCCTCGGCCTCCGGGAAGCGCCCGGACAGGCAGAGCGACTGTCCCAGCCAGACCCGCGCCCGCCCCTCCACCAGCGCGTCCCCGCACGCCTGCGCCGTCGTCACCAGGGCGCGGGCCGCCTGCTCGTACTGGCGCGCGTAGATACCGGACTCCATCAGGTCCTGCGCGGCGAGCAGCAGGTCCACCGCACGCCGCAGCGGACCCTCGCAGCCGTCCCCCGCGGCCTGCTGGACGGCCGCGAGCAGGCTCTGCGCCTCGGAGAAGAGCCATTCCAGGGCCTCTTCGCGGTTCGGGAAGACCAGGCCGGAGCGTGCGCCGGGCGCCAGGTGGTCCAGGACCCGGTCGCCGGGGTTCTCCAGCTCGTACACGCAGGCGGCCGAGGAGAGATAGAAGTCCAGCAGCCGCGACAGCGCCCCGCAGCGCGCCTCGGCCGTCTCGTCGCGTTCGGCGCACTCGCGGGCGTAGAGCCGCAGCAGGTCGTGGAAGCGGTAGCGGGCGGGCGCTGCGGACTCGATGAGGCTGATGTCGACCAGGGCTTCGAGCAGATCCTCGGCCTCGTACCGGTCCAGGTCCAGGACCGCTGCCGCCGCGTCCAGGGAGATGTCCGGGCCCTCGGGGAGCGACAGCAGGCGGAAGGCGCGGGCCTGGGTGGGGGAGAGCTGCCCGTAGCCGAGGGCGAAGGTGGCCTTGACCGCGAGGTCGCCGGCCCGCAGTTCGTCGAGACGGCGGCGGTGGTCGGCGAGTTTGCGGGCGAGTACGGAGACGGTCCAGGTGCGGCGGGCGGCGAGTCGGGAGGCGGCGATCCGGATGGCCAGCGGCAGGAAACCGCAGGCGCCCACCACGTCGAGCGCCGCCTGCCGTTCGCTCCTGACCCGCTCCTCGCCCGCGATCCGGACGAAGAGCTGCAGCGCCTCCTCGGGCGACATCACATCGAGGTCCACCAGGTGCGCGCCCGCCAGGTCCACCATCCGCACCCGGCTGGTGACCAGCGCCGCGCACCCCGGGGTGCCGGGCAGCAACTGCCGGATCTGCGCGGCGTCGTAGGCGTTGTCCAGCAGCGCCAGCACGCGCCGCCCGTCCAGCGTGGAGCGGTAGAGCGCGGCGCGTTCGGCGAGCGAGTCGGGAATGGCCGGATTCGGCACGCCCAGCGCCCGCAGGAACGCGCCGAGCACCGCCTCGGGTTCGGCCGGCCGCGGCTCGGTGCCCTGCAGATCGACGTACAACTGCCCGTCCGGGAAGGACTCGCGCGCCGCGTGCGCGACATGGACGGCGAGCGTGGTCTTGCCGACGCCGCCGATGCCCGCGACCGCGGAGACCGCCATCACCCCGCTGCCCCGGGACGCCTCGGCCAGTTGCTCGCCCAGTTCCCGGACGAAGGCGGCCCGCCCGGTGAAGTCGGCGACAGTGGCGGGGAGCTGGGCCGGCCGTACGGTCTCCAACAGGCCGGCCGCGCCGGGGGGCGCGGCGAGCGAGGGGTCCGCCTCCAGGACGCGCTGGTGGAGGTCGCTGAGGTCGTGGGAGGGGTCGATGCCGAGTTCGTCGGCGAGCAGGCGGCGGGTGTCGGCGTAGACGCCCAGTGCCTCGGCCTGCCGGCCGCTGCGGTACAGGGCGAGCATCAGCAGGGCGCGCATCCGTTCCCGCAGTGGGTGTTCGGCGGACAGGGCGGTCAGTTCGGAGACGGCCTCGGCGTGCGCGCCGAGTTCCAGGTCGAGTTCGAGGCGGATCTCGATCAGGCCGAGGTGCCACTCGGTGAGCCGGCTGCGCTGTGCCTCCGCGTACGGTCCCGGGCAGCCGGCCAGCGGCTCGCCGTGCCACAGGGCCAGGGCGTTGCCGAGCAGTTCGCGGGCGTGCGCGGGATCGGTGGCGCGGGCCTTCTCCGCCTCGGCGGCCAGCCGCTCCACCACGGTGTGGTCGAGCGCGTCGGGCTCCACGTGCAGGGCGTAGCCGCCGGAGTCGGTGATCAGGGCCTGCGGACCGAGCGCCTTGCGCAGCCGGAAGGCGTACGAACGCAAGGCGGCGAGTGCGGTATTGGGCGGGCTCTCACCCCAGACGGCGTCGACGAGTTCGGACGCGGTCGCCGTACGCCCGCCGCGCAGCAGGAGCGCGGCGAGCAGGGCGCGCTGCTGCGGCGCGCCGGTGGCGATCGCCTCGCCGCCACGCCAGGCACGTACCGGGCCGAGGACCGCGAACCGCAGGCCGCCGCCCGGCTCCGTCCTGGTGTGCATCTCTGCCCCCTGAACCGCCCGCGAGCCGGGGCCTTCCCCGGGACCCGACTCTCCGCGCGTATATCTATCGTTCATCGCTGGACGGAACAGTTGTCCGCATGGCA
Organism: Streptomyces sp.; assembly: GCF_036524955.1. Classification (GTDB taxonomy): domain Bacteria; phylum Actinomycetota; class Actinomycetes; order Streptomycetales; family Streptomycetaceae; genus Actinacidiphila. The sequence goes on along the minus strand of NZ_DATDBG010000270.1, from coordinate 19,279 downwards.
CGTGGCGCCGAGGGTTCGGCCCCGTCCGTGCCAGTTTGCCGTGTCGGGACGCCCAGGTCACCCCGTGCCGGGCCCCGATCCGGCCTCGCGGCGAAAGTTGTGCTGAATCAGAGGTTCCGTCTGTGCGTGTGCGGAGGTTGTGCTGTGTGGGGTTGGTTCCTGCCGGTGTGTGTTCGGCGACAGGTCGGGTGACGGGGCCGTCATGTGCGCTTGGTGTGAAGTACCCGCGGACGGTTCGCGCTTCGGCTCCGGGGACGCGGTGGCGGACGTGGCGGCGGACGCTTCGGGCGGTGGCGGACCCCGCTGGGCCGGGGCACGGGACGCGCGCCGCGGGCGCACGGGACCGGATACGCGTCCCGATACGGGTCCGGCGGCGCGTCCGGTTCCGGTCGGCGCCGCCCCGGCACCCGCATGGCCCGCGCCGACCGGGACGAGCGGGGCGGCCACAGTGACCGGCGACGGACCGGACCGGCCCGAGCGCCCGGAGCGCCGGGACGGCAGGCCCGGCCGGACCGGCCGCGGCGGCGGCAACGGTGGTACACGCGCCAGGTCCGCGGACGGCCGCCTGCCGGGACCGCTGCTGCGGCAGCGCGCGGAGCGCGGTCCCCAGACGGTGCCCGAGCTGCCCTACCCGAGCGCGGCGGTCACCGGCACCGCCGGATGCAGCTACGCCGAACTCGACCGGCGGGCCCGCTCGATAGCCGCCCGCCTCGGCGCCCAGCTCCAGCCCGGCAGCCGCGTCATGCTGGTCTACCCGCAGGGGCCCGACCTGGCCGGCGCGCTCTTCGGCTGCCTGTACGCGGGGATGGCCGCGGTGCCGCTGGTGCTGCCCGCGCCGGGTGCCACCGAGGCGGTGGCCCGCGCGGTGCGCCGCTGCGCCCCCGACATCGTGCTGACCGGCTCCGACGGGTGGACCCCGCTGGCCGTGGACCGCACCCGTACGCAGGTCCTCGAAGCGGACGGCGCACGCGTCAGCGGCGAACCCGTCTGGCGCCTGGCCCAGAGCTGGCGGCCGGTGGGCGTCCTGCCCGGCGCCCCCGCGTACCAGCGGTACCACGACGACGGCGCGGCCGGCGGTCGCGTCGAACCCGCCATGTCCCACTCCGACCTGGCCGACGTCACCACCGAACTCGCGCAGGCGGTCCGCCTCGGCACCGACGAGGAGAACGTCGGCTGGATCGCGGCGGTGCACGGGGTGGAGGACGCGGTGTGGCGCATCCTGCTGCCGATCAGGGTGACGGCGTGAGAAGCCGTTCCCGGCGGGGCTGACCGGTCTGGGCGCGACCGGTGCGGTGGCCTGAGCCCGGGCCGCTGCGGGGCGCGGGCGGCTCGCGACGGCAGGGCGACTACGCGCCGTGTTCACGCCAAGGTATTCCTCCGCGGTCGAAGACCGGCGGGTGATATTGGCGACAGGGAATCGGACTGACGGGTTCACGGCGGGCCCGCGCATTGTCGGCGGGGCAACATATCCTCGGGGAATGACCTTGTCGCCGCCCACCGCCACCGCCATGCGCCGCGCCCTGCACCGCGCTGAAGGAGGGGTCGCCCTCGACACCGCCGAGGCCGCGGTGCTGCTCCAGGCCCGCGGCGAGGATCTGACCAGACTCTCCGCCACCGCCGCCCGGGTCCGGGACGCCGGCCTCGCCGCGGCCCACCGCCCCGGCGTCATCACCTACTCCCGCAAGGTCTTCATCCCGCTCACCCGGCTGTGCCGCGACAAGTGCCACTACTGCACCTTCGTCACGGTGCCGGGCAAGCTGCGCCGCGACGGCCACGGTATGTACCTGTCGCCGGACGAGGTGCTGGACATCGCCCGCCGCGGTGCCGAAATGGGCTGCAAGGAAGCCCTGTTCACGCTCGGCGACCGGCCCGAGGACCGCTGGCCCGAGGCCCGCGAGTGGCTGGACGCGCACGGGTACGACGACACGCTCGCCTACGTGCGCGCCATGTCCATCCGGGTGCTGGAGGAGACCGGCCTGCTGCCGCACCTCAACCCCGGTGTGCTCGGCTGGACCGACCTCCAGCGGCTCAAGCCGGTCGCCCCCTCCATGGGCATGATGCTGGAGACCACCGCCACCCGCCTGTGGTCCGAGCCCGGCGCCCCGCACTACGGCTCGCCCGACAAGGAACCCGCCGTCCGGCTGCGCGTCCTGGAGGACGCCGGCCGCTCCAACGTGCCCTTCACCACCGGCATCCTGATCGGCATCGGCGAGACGTACGAGGAGCGCGCCGAGTCGCTCTTCGCGATCCGCCGCACCGGCCGCCGCTACCACGGCATCCAGGAAGTCATCGTCCAGAACTTCCGCGCCAAGCCGGACACCGCGATGCGCGGTATGCCCGACGCCGAACTGGAGGAGCTCGCCGCGGCCATAGCGGTCGCCCGCATCGTGCTCGGCCCCGCCGCCCGCATCCAGGCCCCGCCGAACCTGGTGGACGGGGAGTACGCCCGCTTCATCGAGGCCGGCATCGACGACTGGGGAGGCGTCTCCCCGCTCACCCCGGATCACGTGAACCCCGAACGGCCCTGGCCACAGATCGACGAACTGGCCGCGCGCACCGCCGAGGCGGGCTTCACCCTCAAGGAACGCCTCACCATCTACCCGGAGTTCATCCTGCGCGGCGAGCCCTGGCTCGACCCGCGTCTGCTGCCGCACGTCCGGGCGCTGGCCGACCCGCTCACCGGTCTGGCCCGCGAGGACGCCACGCCGCAGGGCCGCCCCTGGCAGGAGCCGGAGGAGGCGTTCCCCGCCACCGGACTGGGCCGCACCGACCTGCACCGCACCATCGACACCGAGGGCCGGACCGGCGACCGCCGCGACGACTTCGACGAGGTCTACGGCGACTGGGAGGCGCTGCGGGAACTGGCCGCGCCCGGCCTGGTGCCCGACCGGGTGGACGCCGACGTCAAGCAGGCGCTGTCGGTCGCCGCCGACGACCCCACCAAGCTGACCGACGCCGAAGCCCTCGCCCTGCTGCACGCCGACGGTCCCGCACTGGACGCGCTCTGCCGGATAGCCGACGACCTGCGCAAGGCAACCGTCGGCGACGAGGTGACGTACATCGTCACCCGCAACATCAACTTCACCAACGTCTGCTACACCGGCTGCCGTTTCTGCGCCTTCGCCCAGCGCCGCACCGACGCCGACGCGTACACCCTCTCCCTGGAGCAGGTCGCCGACCGCGCCGAGCAGGCCTGGCAGGTCGGTGCCACCGAGGTGTGCATGCAGGGCGGTATCCACCCCGACCTGCCGGGCACCGCCTACTTCGACATCGCCCGCGCGGTGAAGGCCCGCGTCCCCGGCATGCACGTGCACGCCTTCTCGCCGATGGAGGTGGTCAACGGCGCCACCCGCACCGGCCTGTCCATCCGCGACTGGCTGACCGCCGCGAAGGAGGCGGGCCTGGACTCCATCCCCGGCACCGCCGCGGAGATCCTGGACGACGAGGTGCGCTGGGTGCTCACCAAGGGCAAGCTCCCCACCGCCACCTGGGTCGAGGTCGTCACCACCGCCCACGAACTGGGCATCCGTTCGTCCTCCACGATGATGTACGGGCATGTGGACCAGCCCCATCACTGGCTCGGCCACCTCCGGCTGCTGTCCCGCATCCAGCAGGAGACCGGCGGGTTCACCGAGTTCGTGACGCTGCCGTTCATCCACACCAACGCGCCGGTCTACCTCGCGGGTATCGCCCGCCCCGGTCCGACCGCCCGGGACAACCGCGCCGTCACCGCGATGGCCCGCCTCCTGCTCCACCCGCACATCCCCAACATCCAGACCAGTTGGGTGAAGCTCGGCACCGACGGCGCCGCCGAAATGCTCCGCTCCGGCGCCAACGACCTCGGCGGCACCCTCATGGAGGAGACCATCTCCCGGATGGCGGGCTCCAGTTACGGTTCCTACCGCTCCATCCGCGACCTCGTCGCCATCGCCGACGCGGCCGGCCGCCCCAGCCGCCAGCGCTCCACCCTGTACGGCGAGGTCCCCGCCGAACGCATAGCCGCCGGACACGCCTCGGACGGGCACCTGCCGGAACTGCTGCCGGTGCTGGGGGACTGAGAGGGCTCGCCCGGTACGCCTGTGCGAACGCGTCCCCGTACGCGCCGCGAGCACGCCCCGCCGCGCCTGGAAGAATCCCCGCCATCCCCCCGATGGCGGGGATTCGGGGACAAGCTTCGCCTACCTCGCGTCCCTTTCGAGGCCCCCTTCCGCTCCCGGCGAGGTTGGATATCGTGCTGGCGCAGCACTCGTTCAGATCGGGGGATGTTCGAAGGGGACCGCATTGACCGCTGTCTGGGGACGGGCGCAGCAGCAGGACTTCCGCAGCCGCGTCCGGGGCTGTCTGCTCGGCGGCGCGATCGGGGATGCCCTCGGCGCGGGCGTGGAGTTCGAGTCACTGGAGGCGATCCAGCAGGACCATGGCGCGGACGGCGTCACCGACTACGTGCCGGCGTACGGCAGGCGCGGCGCGGTCACCGACGACACCCAGATGACCCTGTTCACGGTGGAGGGCCTGATACGGGCCCAGGTCCGCCGGGACACCGGAGCCTGGCATCCGCCGACCGACATCCACCGGGCGTACCGGCGGTGGTCGGCCACCCAGACCGAGTGGGGGCCCGACGAACGCCGCAAGGACACCGGCTGGCTGGCCCGCGAGGAGTGGCTCTACGCGCGGCGAGCCCCCGGCAACGCCTGTCTGAGCGGCCTGGCGGACGACCGGATGGGCACCCTGGAGGAGCCGAAGAACCCCGGTTCCAAGGGGTGCGGCACGGTGATGCGGTCGGCGCCCTTCGGGCTGCTGGTCGGGTGGGAGCCGCACCTGGTCTTCCAGCTCGCCGTCGAGTGCGCCGCACAGACCCACGGCCACCCCACCGGGCAGCTCGCGGCGGGCGCCTTCGCCGTCATCGTGCACGGGCTGGCCCGCGGCGAGGCGCTGGACGGGTCCGTGCAGCACGCGCTGGCCCTGCTGGGCTCGCGTCCGGGCCACCAGGAGACCACCGACGCCCTGCAGAGCGCGCTCGGCGCGGTACGGCAGGGGATGCCGTCCCCGCAGCGGGTGCAGGCGCTGGGCGAGGGCTGGACCGCGGAGGAGGCGCTCGCGATCGGCGTCTACTGCGCCCTGGTCGCCGAGGACGTGCGGCACGGCCTGCTGCTCGCCGTCAACCACTCGGGTGACAGCGACTCCACCGGCTCCGTCTGCGGCAATTTGCTCGGCGTCCAGCACGGCGAGACCGCGCTGCCGCCCGCCTGGATCGCCGAGCTCGAAGGCCGCAGCACCATCCTGCAACTCGCCGACGACTTCGCCATGGAGATGACCCAGGCCCCCGCCCTGCACGGTCTCTCCGGCGCGAGCCCGGCGTGGCTGGACCGCTACCCGGCGGCATAGGGACGCACGCCCGGTCGGGCCGGTGAGCCGCCCGGTTTCCCGGCCCGGCCCGGCGCGCCGCTGACCGGATGGTGAAAAGTACCTGGACACAGCAACGATTTTTCGTAGGCTGCGCGGCATGACACTCACCGCAGCCGCCCCCCTGCCCCCGCTCGCCGCGCGTGCCCGAAGGGTGGGTGCCTCGCCCGTACGGGAGATCCTGGCGCTGACCGCGCGGCCGGAGGTGATCTCGTTCGCCGGGGGGCTGCCGGCGCCGGAGCTGTTCGACGCCGAGGGGATACGGGAGGCGTACGCGCGGGTGCTCGGTGAGCGGCCGCAGCGGGTGCTCCAGTACTCGACGACCGAGGGCGACCCGGCGCTGCGCGGGGCGGTCGCGGCCCGGCTCACCGCGCGAGGGCTGGCCACCGGGGCCGACGACCTCCTGGTCACCGGCGGTTCGCAGCAGGGCCTCGCACTGATCGCGACCGCGCTGCTGGAACCCGGCGATGTGGTCCTGGTGGAGAACCCGACCTACCTCGCGGCCCTCCAGTGCTTTGGCTTCGCCGGCGCCCGGGTGGTCCCGGTGCCGACCGACGCGGACGGGGTGATCCCGGAGGCGCTGGAGGAGCTGGTGCTGCGCGAGCGGCCGAAGCTGCTCTACCTGATCCCCACCTTCCAGAACCCGACCGGCCGTACGCTGCCGCTCGCCCGCCGCCGCGCGGTCGCGGAGGTGGCCGGGCGGCACGGGCTGTGGATCGCCGAGGACGACCCGTACGGCGAGCTGCGGTTCGAGGGCGTGTGCCAGCCGTGGATCGCCGGACAGGACGAGGCCGCCGACCGTACCGTCCTGCTCGGCAGCTTCTCCAAGATCATGGCGCCCGGCCTGCGGCTCGGCTGGCTGCGCGCCCCGGCCGGCCTGCTGCGGGCGTGCGTCGTCGCCAAGCAGGCAGCCGATCTGCACACGTCCACCGTCGACCAGGCGGCGGCGGCCCGCTACCTCGCCGACCGCGACCTGGACGAGCATCTGGCCCGGGTCCGTACCGCCTACCGCACGCGCCGGGACGCGCTGCTGGCCGGGCTGGACTCGGCGCTCCCCGCGGGTACCACCTGGAACCGGCCGGAGGGCGGCATGTTCGTCTGGGTCCGCCTCCCCGACGGCCACGACGCGACCGCCCTGCTGCCCGCGGCGATCGCGCACGACGTCGCGTACGTCCCCGGCACCCCCTTCTTCGCCGCCGCACCCGACCCGGCCGCGCTGCGGCTGTCCTTCACCACCCACACCCCGGAGGAGATCACCGAGGGCCTGTCGCGTCTCGCGCGGGTCTTCTGACCGTTTCCCCTGCCCGGGCGGGCAGCGGGGGCCCCCTCGGCCGGGACGGCGGTCGGCCGAGGGGGCTCTGTTGCGGCCGGCGGTGTTCCGGGTGCCGGGACCGGGCCGGCGGGCGACCGCCGGCCGAGGTGGTACTAGTCGAGGTTGTAGGTGCCTCGGTCGACGTCGGCGACGAAGGCCGACCACGCGTCGGGGGAAAAGGTGAGGACCGGACCGTATGGGTCCTTGGAGTCGCGGACGACGACCGACTCGACGGCCGGGGACTTCACTTCCACACAGGCACCGTTTCCGGTGGACCGCGAGGACTTCAGCCACGCGGGGGTGCTGCCCAGCTTGATTGCCATCTCTGCTCCGGTCTGTGCTCGTGACGAGGGCGCGGTGGTACGCCTTTGCGCCAATTGACTGAACGTGCTTGACGCTACTCGCCACCCTGACCGACCGGTGGGCCACTTCACCCGACTGGAGGCATATTCTTTGCAAATCTTCCCAGTTGGGCATTCGGCGGTGTATCGTGCCGCCTTCCACGCCGCGGGCCCTCCACGGGCGCGCGGTCCGACCGGCGCACGGCCGTACGTCACGCGTATCGCAGCGCCGCTTCGCCGATGAACTGCCGGGTCTGCTCCGGGCCCAGCGCCTGGGCCCGCAGGTGCTCGTACATCACGCTGTACGCCTGCACGTCCGTGTCCTTCTCCAGGTAGAGGTCGCTGTTGACGCCCTCCAGGTAGACCACCGTCGCGTCCGTGGTGTCGGTGAACTCCAGCACCGCGAACTGGCCGCTCAGTCCCGGGTGCGCGCCCGCCTCGAACGGCAGCACCTGCACGGTGACATGCGGCAGCCGGCTCAACTCGACCAGGTGCATGAGCTGTTCGTGCATCACCAGCCGGTCGCCGACCGTGCGGCGCAGCGCCGCCTCGTCGATCACCGCCCACATCCGCAGCGGCCCGTCCGGATCGGTGATCCGCTCCTGGCGGCGCATGCGGACGCTGACCCGCTTCTCGACCTGGTCCGCGGTGGCCTCCGGCAGATTGCCGGAGATGGTCGCCGCCGCGTACGCCGGGGTCTGCAACAGGCCCGGCACCACCTGCGGTTCGAACACCCGCAGGCTCGCCGCCTCGGTCTCCAGACCGATGTAGACGCTGTACGGGATGTCGCCGAACGCATGCCACCAGCCCTGCTGGCGGGACTCCTTGGCCATCTGCATCAGCGAGTCGACGATGCGGACGTCCTCGACCCCGTACACGCTGCACAGGTCGCGCACGTCGCGCTGGCTGATGCTGCGGCGGCCGTTCTCCAGCCGGCTGATCTTCGACTGGGACACCAGCAGGCGGGCCGCGACCTCCTCGGCCGTCATCCCTTTCTGCTCGCGGAGCTTGCGCAGCTCCGAACCGAGCCGGCGCCGCCGGACGGTGGGGTTGACGTTGGCGACCACAGGTACTGCACCTCCACGCTGAACCTACTAATGGTCAGCAGCCTGCCACTACCGGTCATCACTGCGCTGGCGAATAGGCGGAACAAGCTTGTCCGTGCTCGTCCGTGACTGTCTGAGTCGTCCGCGTCGGTTCCCGCGGAAAAAAGCGCGACGCGCGGGGCGCCGGTTCCCGGAGATGCGTCCGGGGACCGCCGCCCCGCGCGTCGCAGCGGCTCCCGGAACGGGTCGCTGGGGACGGGCTGTGGTGACGGTGTCCGGTCCCTGCCGACGGACACCGCTGCCGTCCGGTGTAACGGGGGTGCTGCGAGGTGCCGCGGTGGTACGGGGCACCCGGGTCGTACGGGTCTTGCGGGTCCTGCGGTCCTGCCGCGTTGCTATGCCGCGCTGCTCAACGGACGCCGGCCCGGGCCATCGTGCCGTGCCCTGCCGAACGCTGCGTCTGGGCGGGTGGCCGCTTCGGCTGCGCCGCCACGCCGTTCTGCACGTCCATCACCGCGTGGGCCACCAGGCCGCCCATCGGGTCGTACCTGATCAGGTCGCGCAGGCGCGATCGCGAGGACCGCCCCTCGTTCCCCGGGTACAGGTGCTTGCCGAGTCCCACGGAATGGGCGAGCGCGGCGAGCGCGGCGGTCCGCGGGTCCGGCGGCACGCCGGTGCGGATCGCGCTGTCCAGCCGGGCCCTGATCTCCCGGCTGACCGCGCTGTCGGTCGCCTGATACCGAGTGGTCGGCAGTATCCCGCACATCTGACCCGGGACGGCATGCACCATGCCGCACCGCTCCAGGTGCGCGAGATACGTCTGGCGCAGCCCCAGCCGGGGCCCGCCGATCCAGTGGACGGCGCGGACCGGGCTGCCGCGGCGTCGCAGCAGCTCGAGCGCGGAGTCCAGGGTCGGATCTCCAGTCGGCCGTGGGTGCACCACGGCGATACGATCCCCGTCAGGGGCTATCCGCCCGGCCAGGGCCAGCTCGACGAGCTGTGCCCCGGCAAGGCCGAGGTCGAGCGATTGCGGCTGCGCCGTGGTCCCGGTCGTCGGGTCCAGGGCGAGCAGCAACAGCTCTTCCGGAATTGTTCTGCGGCTCTTGCCCATCCATGCCTCCCCGCGTGGATGAATGACAGGGTGACGCCTCTCACACCGGCCTGTCGAGAGCGCCTTCGCCATATCGGCGGGAACCGGGTGGTATGTCGTTCTCGTCTACGGGGTGGATGGGGTGTCGCAGACGGGCTGCGGGCCTGTCGCGGGACACTTGCAAGTGTGGGTCAGGCCGCGCAGGGGCGCCATTCGGCGGCGCCCCTCACGGTGTGTGCGAACAACGTGACGATGTGTGGAGGAGGTCTGCGTGGCGGGCGAGTCCCCCGGCAGGGAGCAGCAGCACGAGGCGTCGGGGGAGGCGGCCGGAAGGCCGGCCGTGGATCCGAGGCTGGCGGTGTTCCGGGCGCCTGCCGAGTCCCGTGGGGCGGGAGTGGCGGGGGACGAGCGCCGGGAGCAGGCAGGCGGATCGGGCGAATCCGTCACGCCGCCCGCCACCGGCCCGGCTGACCCGGTCCGGCCCGCCGCCCGCCCGCGTACGGGGGTCGCGTCCGGCGCTCCCCGCGCGGCGAATACGACGAACGGCGTATCGCCCGTAGACGCCGCCTCCGGCTCGGCTACGTCCCCGGGCCCGTCTCCGGCTCCGCCCGCGCCGCGCGCCTCGGGGCCGGCGGCCCGGGAAACGGAATCAAATCGTGATCAGCGACGTGGGTCCGGGGAGACCGCTGGGGGCGGTGCGGCGGACGGGGTCCCGGAGGACTCGACGGCGGAGGGCGCCGGGGGCGTCGAAGCCGAGCTTGAGATGACCGGAGCGGAGGGAACCGGTGCCGGGCGGAGCGGTGGCTCGGCGCCGGAGCGCACTCCGGTGGCCCAGAGGGACGCACGGTCGGGTGGCGGCCAGGCGGGTGAGATCGCGCCGGCCGGGCCGCAGCGGGCGGCCGGATCCGAGGCGGGGGAGGGCGCGGCGGACGCGGGGCGCGAGGCCCTGCGGAGTGCAGCCGGGGACGGGCCCCGCGACGCCCCGCGGGGTGCCGCGGAGACCCGCCGGGAAGTCCCCGAGGACGGGCCGGACGCCCCCATGGAGTCGCGGCCCGACGGCCGGCCGCTCCCGGCGCGCTCCGTGCTCCGGCCGCTTGTGTCCGACCTTCCGGGCGAGCGGCCCGGAGCGCCCTCTGACGGCCGCGGGGCGGCGCCCGGGAGCCAGGTGACCTTCGGGGCACCCGGGCGCCCCGTGCGGGCGCGTACGGCCCCGGAGACGCCTCCGAGGTCGACGGGGGCGCCGCCCGTGCACGCGACCCCGCCCGTACGTCCTCCCGCCGCGCCCCTGCCTCCCGCCGCAGACCCGTCGCCGACCGGGCCGGCCGCGCAGCCTGGGGGTGCCGGCGCCGTACTCCCGCATCCGCCCGCCCCGGCGGGCGAGCCCGTGGGACCCGAGGGCACGCGCGCGATGCCCGTGCCGCCCACCCCCGATGCGCCGCTCAGGCTGCTCGCCGAGCTGACCAACACCCCGCCCCCGCCGGAGACGGCCCTGCGCACCATCGTGCGGCGTTTCAAGATCTGGACCCCGCTCGTCGTGCTGCTCGCCATCGTCTTCGTCGTCGGACAGGCGCTGCGTCCGCTCCCCTCGCCCGGCCTGAAGCTGACGGCGGCCTCCTCGTACACCTTCGAGGGCACCCCGCTGCCGCAGACGCTTCCGTGGCCGGAGCAGGGCCAGTCGGTCGCCGAGGTCGAAGGGATCGGCTCGCTCGGTGTGCGCGGCGACCAGACACCCGTGCCGATCGCCAGCGTCACCAAGGTGATGACCGCGTACCTGATCCTGCGCGACCACCCGCTGACCGGGAACCAGACCGGGCCGGTGATCACGGTCGACGCGCAGGCGGCCGGCGAGGCGGCGTCCTCCGACGAGTCGACCGCGCACGTCACGGAGGGTCAGAAGTTCACCGAACGGCAGATGCTGCAACTTCTGCTGATCCCCTCGGGCAACAACATCGCGCGGCTGCTCGCGCGCTGGGACTCCGTCACGCAGGAGGCGTTCGTCGCCAAGATGCAGAAGGCGGCGGCCGATCTGGGGATGAGCCAGACCACGTACACCGGCGCGAGCGGCTACGAGGAGACGACCGTCAGTACGGCCGTGGACCAGCTCAAACTGGCTCGCGAGGTGATGAAGAACGACGTCTTCCGCTCGATCGTCGCGCTGGCGAACGTCGACATCCCGGGCGTCGGCACGATCTACAACAACAACAACGACCTGGTGAACGTCGGCGTCGTCGGCATCAAGACCGGTTCCAGCACCCCGGCCGGCGGCGCCCTGATGTGGGCGGCGCACAAGAAGGCCGGCGGCAGGCAGCTGCTGATCCTCGGTGTGGTGCTCCAGCAGCGCGGCGGCGTGACCGTCTACGACAGCCTCCAGGCGGCCCTCAGCAACAGCCAGAAGCTGATCGAGGCGATCCAGGGCGGGCTGACCGCGACCCCGATAGTGAAGAAGGGCGAGGTCGTCGGGGAGGTGGACGACGGGCTCGGCGGCACCACCCCGGTCGTGGCCGAAAAGGACCTCACCGCGACCGGCTGGCCCGGCATGCGTACCGACGTCACGGTGAGCGCGCTCCCCGAGGGGCTGCCGCACACCGCGAAGGCGGGTACCCGGGTCGGCACGATCAGCTTCGGTACGGGCACGGCACGCACGTCCGTGCCGGTCGTCCTGCAAAGCGACCTGGCGGAGCCCTCGTTCGGCAAGAAGCTCACGCGGGTGGGCTGACAGCGGCGGACCCGCCGGCTGGCCCGCCCGGGTCGGCGGGTCCGGGTCGGCGGGTCCGGGCGGCGGGTCCGCCGGCCGGTCTCCGGGGAACCCGGCGGTGCCGGGTGAAAAAGGGGGGCGCTTTCTCAGGCGCGGCCGACGAGGTCGTAGCCCGCCTCGTCGACGGCGGCCCGTACCGCTTCGTCGTCCAACGGTGCCGCCGAGGCAACGGTCACCAGACCGGTCTGAGCGACGGCTGTCACGGAGGTGACACCGGGGATCGCGGTGACCTCCTTGGTGACGGCGGACTCGCAGTGACCGCAGGTCATGCCGGACACGGAGTAGACGGCCTCGCTCATGGTGTGCTCCTTGTCGATGCGCACGTGTGGGTACCCGGAGGGACGGCGCGTTCCCGTCCTCTCCGCACACCACTTTATACCCCCTAGGGGTATTTCTTCTCATGATCGCTCCCGTGCCGCGCGAAGCAAGTGGTGTGCGTGCTGAGCACACACCGATTCCGCACCCGCTCCTACGTTGACGGTGTGACCACGCCCGCCCACGAGAGAGAACGAGATGAGCGCCGAGGCCGACGTCCTGCGCGACGAGGGTGAGGCGTACGCCGCCAAGCTGCGGACCGCGGGCGTCCCGGTCACCGCGCTGCGCGTGCAGGGCGTCATCCACGACTTCGTGATGCTCAACACCCTGCGCGGGACCGACGGAGCGGAGGCGGCGATCTCCGTCGCCGTCCACACCCTCCGCAAAGCCCTGCGCGCCCAGGGGAGGTGATCCCGACGGCCACCTGGCCCGTCGCCGGCGTCGTACCGGCAGCCGGTGCCGACGCCCCCGCGGACCTGCTGGTGTGGACGCGAAGGTGTTCACCGGCGACCCCGGCCGCTCCGCGGCCGAGGCGGTCGCGATCCGCGGCGGGCTGTCGTGGCGCTCGGGACGACCGCACGGTCGCGCGGTACGTCGGCCCCGCCACCAATGGTGGGGCCGCACCGACGAAGCGCGGCGAGGTCGCGCCCGCGGTGCGCTGCCGACGTCTGTGGGCCCCGGCGATCCGCTGGGGCCCACAAGCGTCGGCGCGCGCCGGCGCCTGATCCGGGCGGTGACGGTCAGACGGTGAAGCGCCGCACGAACGCCAGCGCGGTGTCGGCGACCTCGCGCCACCCGCTGTCGATGGTCAGCGCGTGCCCGCGGCCGGCCAGCTCGGTGATCTCGGTGACCGACGCCTCGTTGCGCTGCTGCTTCTTGTACGAGGCGTTGGCTATGGCCCACGGCACGGTGTGGTCCTTCTCACCGGAGATGATCAGCAGCGGCCCGCGGTCCGGGTTCTCCGTGTCGACCTTCACCTCGGTCCAGGGGTTGATGTTCGCGGTCGCCGCCTGGAAGAGGGGCCCGCCGGGGGCCGGTACGGCGTAGGTCTCGTACAGCTCCTTCGCCTCCTCCTCACTGACCGCGTTGGCGAAGGCGTACCGGAACTGGTCGTAGGTGAGCGGCACCGCGCGGTGCAGGTTGGCCGGATTGCCGAGCACCGGCCGCGCGGCGCGCAGCGAGGAGACCGGCAGCGGCAGGACACCGCGGAAAGGCGCCGGGTCGATCGCCACCGACACCGCCGACAGGCCGCGGCCCGCGATCATCTGGGTGACCAGCCCGCCGAAGGAGTGCCCGATGACCGCGGGCTTGCGCTTCAGCTTGCCGATCAGCCCGGCGAAGTGGTCGACGACCTGGCCGACGCTCTTGCCCGCGAAGACCTCGGGGTGGGCGTTGGCCTCGGCCACGGTGTCGGGGTCGTCGGGCCAGCCGGGCGTCAGGGGAGCGAAGCCCGCCTCCTCGAAGACCGCGGCCCACCGCTCCCAGCTGCTGGGCAGCAGCCAGAGGCCGTGCACGAAGACCACCGGGATCCGGCCGGAGGCGTTGACCTGCTCTATGCGTTCGAGGTCGGATGTTGCCGACATGCGTACGTGCCTTTCGTCGTTGTGTGCGGTAGGAGACCGGGTCAGTCCCGTACGGAGCCCGCGGCGGCCGTGATGAGACCGGTGACCGCGTCGGGCCGGCTGAGCAGCGGCAGGTGCGAACTGTCCACTTCCACCGACCGCGCCCCGACCGCTCCACCTGGAACCGATGGAGTACGGGCGGGATACCCCGGTCGTTCGCTGCGACCAGCGACCAGCGACCAGGACGGGACGGTGTGCCAGGACGGGACGGTGCGCCAGGCCGCCGCGGTGGCCTGGTCGCCGAACGTCGACGCGCTCACCGGCCGTCGGGTGGCGGCCAGCAGCCGGGTGGTGGCCTCGGGCACGTCGCCGGCGAAGACGTGCCGGAAGCTCTCGGCCCCGAGCTGGAGGTCGAGGCCGTCGGAGCCGTCCAGGGCGGGCGTGGGCATGCGGTCAGCGCCGGTTCCAGCTCCGAGCCGGAAAACTTCGCCGAGAGCTCGCCCAGCACCTCACCGGCGTCCGGCATGAACGCGGCGACGTAGACCAGCGCACTGACCCCCGGACTCGCCGCGCCCGCCTCGGTGATCACCGCGCCGCCGCAGGAGCGGCCGACCAGCATCACGGGCCCGGGCAGGCTTGCCGGCACCGCCACGAGTGCGCGGAGTCATGGGCCGGCCCGCGCAGCGGATCGGCCACCGAGACCTCCGGGAAACCCAGCCCCTGCAGCCGCTCGATCACCGGATTCCGACTGGAACCGTTTGCGAAGGCGCCGTGGACCAAGCACCAACGTCGGTTTCTGGCCATCCGTCACAGCGCCGTTCCCTCTGGTTTTCTCCGATGTTGCCGCCGATGAGGTCGACGGGCCCTCACGCTAGGGTCGGCCCGGCCGCGGGTGGTGACTGCTCGTGCACGGGTCTGTCCCGTCGGTGCACAAGATGGTGGCGGCCGCCGATTGGCTGATAATGAGCTAGTCGTACGATTGGGGGACGGCATGCTCTTGCTGGACACGGACACCGTGCCTCGCGCCGATCGCGTGGAAGCGTTCCATCACGCCCTGACCAGCGCCTCGGTCCCCAACCGCATCGACCACGAGGAGCCCGAGACCGGGATCCGGGCGCGGATGGACCTGTGGCGGGTCGGTTCGATGGACCTGTTCACCTCCAGCAACACGGGGTTCCGGCTGACCCGCACGGCACGGCACGTACGGCAGGAGAGCCGGCCGATCGTCGCGGTGGCGCTGCAGAACCGGGGCACCGGCCTGGCCGACATCGGCGGCGAGCAGGCGTACGTCGGCCAGGACGACGTCTACGTCTTCAACGAGATGACGCCCCGGGAGTACGGCTGGACGGGCGAAGGAGCCGCCCAGGCCATCCTGATCGACCTCGACCGGTTCGCACTGCCGATCGACGTGGTGCGCGCAGCCACCTTCCGGCTGCGCGCCAGCCCCCTGCACGACCTGGTCCGGGAGCACGTGCGCGCCCTGTGGCGGAACCCGGACGTACTGGCCGCCGACCCCGGCGCACCGGCCCTGGCCAACGCCACCATCGAACTGGTGCGGGCGCTGGTGGTGTCGGCCGCGCAGGACGAGGGGGCGCTCACCCGGTCGGTGATGGACGACACGCTGCTGACCCGGATGCTCGCGTACGCCCGCCGCCACCTGGCCGACCGCGGCCTGGACGCCGAGCGGATCGCCCGGGAACACGCCATCTCGGTGCGCCACCTCTACGAGGTTTTCCAGCGCGCCGGACTCAGCCTGGAGCAGTGGATCATCACCGAACGCCTCGAAGGGGCCAGGACCACGCTGAGCTCCCCCCAGTTCGGCCACCTGACGGTGGCCGCCGTCGCCCGCCGGTGGGGCTTCGCCAGCCCGGGCCACTTCACCCGCAGATTCCGGGCCGCCTACGGCATCACCCCGCGCGAATGGCGCGACCTCGGCCACTGACCACCCGGGAACCCCTACGCGGCTGTCGCATGACGCTCCCGGCGCCATTCGCGCGGCGAGACCCCGTACGCGGCCTTGAACGTCCGGCTGAAGTGGGCGGCGTTGACGAAGCCCCACCGCTGGGCGACGGCCGAGACGGTCGGCATGACCCGGCTGCGGCGGGCCAGCTCGCGGCTGCACTCCTCCAGCCGCCGCTGCTGGATGAGCCGGCTGACCGTGATGCCCTCCCCTTCGAAGAGCCGGTGCAGGTAGCGCACGGAGACGCAGTGCGCCTCGGCGATGGCTTCCGGGGACAGCCCGGAGTCCGCCAGGTGGTGATTGATGTACTGCCGTATCCGCCGCACCAGATGCCCGCGGGCGGTGTCGGTCTCGCCCGAGGCGAGTCCGGCGCGTTCGGTGACCAGCGTGGCGAGCAGATCGGTGACGTTGCCGGCCAGGCGGTCGCCGACCGAGGCGGAGTGTGCGGGCGCCGCCGCCAGCGCGGAGAGGAACGGCGACAGCATCGCGGCCACACCCTGGTCGGGCCGGATCGCCGTCCCGGTGACCCGGCGCAGCTCCCCGTCCGGAACACTCAGCACGCGGCGCGGGAGCTGGAAGACATGGAGCCGGAAGCGCTCCGGATAGTCGAACGAGTACGGGCGCGTGCTGTCGTAGATCACCAGGTCGCCCGAGCCGATCCGGTCGCTGCGCCCGTCCTGCGTCACCCACGCGGAGCCCGACGCCTGGAGGCCGACCGCGACGTACTCCTGCCGGGACCGCTCGATGTGCCGGGAGGTGCGGCGCAGCCGTTCGGCGTCGGCGTCCACGGTCAGCACCCGCAGATATCCGAGGCTTTCGACCCGGACCCGGCCGTCGAACGGCGTGCTGTTCCAGGGCGTGACGGTGAGCGGCATCAGGGTGCGGTTGACCACGTCGTGCCAGTACCTGACCTTGTCCTGGTCCGGTACGGACTCGGTACTGAGCACAAGAGTCACAGGGTCTCCTGTGCGGTGGAAAGCGGCTGGGACATGACGCCAGCTTGGGCACCAGGGCGGCCGGGTACGTAGGTCAACCGACTGCCGTCCGTGCCGTGGCGTCGTACGTCAGCCGCCGAGGTTCGCCGCGGGCGGTTCGGCGGCCCGGCCGAGGTCCACCGTGGGCTGTTCGGTCAGCCGCCGCCACTCGCGCGGCGAGAGGCCGTACGCCTCCTTGAAGACCCGGCTGAAGTGGGTCGCGCTGGTGAAGCCCCAGCGGTGGGCGACGGCCCCGATCGTCAGCGACCGGGAGGCCGGACCGGCCAACTCCTTGCGGCACTGTTCCAGGCGGTTGGCCCGCAGCCAGTCGCCGAGCGTGATGCCCGACCTGGCCAGGATCGTGTAGAGGTGGCGCACCGAGATGTGGTGGGTTCGGGCGATCCGCGCCGCGCTGAGGTCGTGCTCGGCGAGATGGGCGCGCATGTACTCCATGATGCGGTACTGGAGGGTGGCCTCCAGCGGCTCCTGGGCGAGCCGGGCGTCGCCGAGGTACGTGGCGATCACCGCGCGCAGCAGCTCGACGCTGGGCTGCCCCACCGCACCGACCTGTTGGCGGTCCATTCTGAGCTGGGTGTCGGCCAGCCGTGCGAAGTAGGTCGACGCGAGGTCGGCGACGGGGTGGTCCCGGCCCATGCGCACCGCGGTGACCTTCGAGATCGCGGACGCGGGCAGCGCCAGTTCGCGGCGGGGAATGCGGAAGTAGTGCTGGTGGATGCCGTTCTCGTTGACCAGCGTGTACGGTTCGGTGGTGTCGTAGACGGCCAGGTCGCCCGGGCGCAGCACCGCCTCCCGGTCACCCTGGATCACCATGCTCGACCCGGACACCTGAAGGCCCAGGAAGACACTGGGTTCGAGGTCGTCGCGGATCAGCGCCGCCGTGCGCCGCACGGTCCGTGCGTTGGATCGCACCGAGCAGAGGTTCAGGGACCCCAGGTCGCTGATGGTGCCGACCGCCGAGATCCGTTCCTGATCGGGGTGGTGCTCGATCTCCACCCGGACGACCCGGTCCCAGATGACGTCGCGAATGGCCTCCGCCCGGTCGGACGGCGATAGCTGGGACGTGTCGATCGTGATACCCATGGTGGCCCCCTGCCCGGCCCGCTCCGTCACCTTCCGCGGGCCCGACTCGACACTCCCGGCCCTTGGCTCCAGACCGCCGAGATTAGCCGAGCCGCTCAAAAAGCAGCGCTCCGCGCACGCCGGGAAACGTTCCCCGCACACTCAGATCAGAACTTACGCGCCATCCCCACTACGCTCCGGACCAGTGGTCGCCGACGCCCACGGGAGAGGCCGCGGACCGGGTCGTGACGCCCGGGACCGGCCTCCTCGCAGATCGGAAGCGGAGGACGGAAGGGGGGCACCCGATGGAGCGCCAGCCGGGTGTCACGCAATGGACGGCCCTGGTGGGCCGGACGCGCGAGCGGGCAGCACTCGACGCGCTGATCACGGCGGCGAACCCGGCCGACCGGATCCTCGTACTGCGCGGAGAGGCCGGGATGGGCAAGTCGGTGCTGCTGGACTGGGCGGCCGAGCGCGCGGCGGGCGCGGGCGTGCGGGTGCTGCGCGCGGTGGGTGTGGAGTCGGAGTCGGACCTCGCCTTCGCCACGCTCCACCAGCTGCTGTACCCGCTGCTGGACCGGGCCGACAGCCTCGCGCCCGCGCAACGGGACGCGCTGAACCAGGCCTTCGGGGTGCTCGAAGGCCGGGTCCCCGAGCGCTTCGCCATCTCCACCGCCGCACTGGCCCTGCTCCAGGCGGTCTCGCGGGAACAGCGGCTGCTGATCGTCACCGACGACGTGCAGTGGATCGACAAGTCCAGCGCCCTGGTGCTCAGTTTCGTCCTGCGGCGGATGGGCGAACTGCCCATCGCCTTCCTGGCGGCGACCCGCGGCGGGTGGCTGAGCCCCCTCGACCTCTCGGCGGTGCGGGCACTGGAGATCCCCGCGCTGGAGGGCGGCGAGGCCGAACAGCTGCTGACCGCGGCCCACCCCGGGCTCGCGGCCGAGGCGGCGCGCCGCATCCTGGCCGAGGCGGACGGCAACCCGCTCGCCCTGGTCGAACTGCCCCGGCACCTCAACCGGCGCCAGCGGTCCGGCCGGGAACCCCTGCCGCCGTCGCTGGCCATGGGCGAGCAGTTGGAGCACGCGTTCGCCGGCCGGCTGCGCTCGCTGCCGGAGGTCACCCGCTACTCGCTGCTGCTCGCCGCTCTGGGCGGGCGGGGCCCGGGCGGCCTGCGCACGATACGGGCCGCGGCCATGAAGAGCTGGCCCGGGTGGACCGAGGACGCGCTCGACTTCGCCGACGGCAGCGGACTGGTTCGCCTGGACCTGCACCGCGAGGAGATCGTCTTCCGCCATCCGCTGGTGCGGTCCGCCCTGGTGAACATGGCGCCCCTGGTCCTGCTCCGGGGCGCGCACCGGGCACTCGCGGACGCCCTGGGCGACGAGCCCGAACGGCAGGCGTGGCATCTGGCGGACGCCGCCACCGGCCCCGACGAGAG
>NZ_DATDBG010000269.1:0-32802 GCF_036524955.1 Streptomyces sp. | reverse complement strand
GCCGCGGGCTGCCGTCCGGCGCCGGCAGGCGTACGAGGTCGCCTTCGGAGGCGCCGAGCATGAGGTGAGCGGTGGCGGGCACGTCACGGCCGCCGTCCGGGCGGGCCTCCGTGAGCAGCGAAACGTCCGGCGGGCGGGCCGGCGGACGGAGGCCGGATCGGTGAGCCCGCCCTCGGAGCAGGCCTGTTCGTGCGCGGCCGGCGGTGCGGTGTGGTGGACGCGCCGCAGCGCCGCTGCGGGGCGCCACCTGCCGACTCCGCCGCGGCGCTGCGGGGCCGCCAGGTGGCGGGCAAGGTCGTGCCGGAGGTCGCCGGAGCGGAGTGCGGGGCGGCCGTCACCGGGCAGCATCGGCGAGATAGCCGCGCCAGCCGCCGTACCGGGTGATGTCCCGGGCGCCTTCGAGGGCCCGGGGTTCGCACAGGAAGCCGGGGGCGCTGGTGCCGTCGGCGAGTTCGACGCTGCCCAGGGCCATCGGGCGGGGCAGCGCGGCGGTGAACGCGCCGAGCGCGGCCGGCGGCAGCTCCCAGACCTCCGCCTCGATCGCGGCGCCGCCCGCTCCGACCCGGACCAGGCCCGGCTTGGGGGGCGTGGTGTCCAGGGCGTAGAGGCGGTACGCCGGAGCCGTCGTGGTCGTGGCCGCCAACCGGGCGCCCAGGGACACGAGTTGGTGGTTGAGCGGCTGGCCGGTCAGATGGGCGCCCACCACGGCGACCCGCAGCGGCGGCCGGAGCAGCGCGGCGATCTCCGCGATCCGGTCGTCGCTGTGCGCGGGACCGAGCAGCATCACGCCGAACGGCCGCCCGTCGACCTCGCCGCCGGGCACCGCGACCGCGCACAGGTCCAGCAGGTTCGCGGAGTTGGTGAACCGGCCCAGCCGGGTGTTCGCACCGACCGGGTCGGCGGCCACCTGGGCGAGGCTGGGGTGGCCCGGCGCGGTGGGCAGCAGCAGGGCGTCGGCGTCGCCGAGTTCGTACTCCGCCCTGGCCCGGAGTGCGGCCAGCCGTTCCTGGTCCGCCAGCAGGCGGTGGGCGGGCAGGTCGCGGGCGGCCGTGATGATCCCGGCGACGGTCGGGTCCAGGTCCGGGGCGTCCCGGTGCTTGTCGATGAAACGACCCACCGCGGTGTAGCGCTCGGCGACGAACGCGCCCTCGTACAGCAGGGTCGCGGCCTCGGAGAAGGGCGTGAGGTCCAGGGTCCGCAGCTCCACGCCGGTGCGCGCCAGCCGGCCCGCCGCCGCCTCGTACGCCGCCGCCCAGCCGGGGTCCAGCTCGCCGAGCTGGTCGGTGGGCGCGACGGCGACGCGCCAGGGGCCCGGGCGGCGCGGGGCCGGCCCGGGACCGGCCGCCAGCAGGGTCATGGCGTAGCGCGCCTCGGGCAGGCCGCGGGCGAAGACGGTGACGCAGTCCAGGCTGGCGCAGGCCGGGACGACGCCTTGGGTCGAGACCCGCCCGCGGGTGGGCTTCACCCCGACGATCCCGTTGAACGCGGCCGGTACCCGGCCGGATCCCGCGGTGTCCGTCCCCAGCGCGAGGTCCACGATGCCCAGCGCCACGGCGACGGCCGAGCCCGCGCTGGACCCGCCGCTCACCCGATCCGGGTCCAGGGCGTTGCGCACCGCCCCGTACGGGCTTCTGGTCCCCACCAGACCGGTTGCGAACTGGTCCATGTTCGTGGTCCCCAGCACGATGGCGCCCGCGGCGCGCAGGGCCGCGACAGCGGGGGCGTCGGCCTGCGGCTGGTAGGCGTACGAAGGGCATCCCGCGGTGGTGGGCAGGCCGGCGACGTCGATGTTCCCCTTCACGGCGAGCAGGGTCCCCCGGAGCGGGAGGGGGTGCCCTTCTTCCCCTCGGGCGTCGATGGCACGGGCTTCGGTCTCCACGTCTGCCTGCGGGCGCAATGTGATCCACGCTTCGGGTCTTTGCGTGGCGCCGATCCGTTCGTACGCCGCCCTTACCCGGGCGAGGGCGCTTTCCATGTCGTACGGCCTCCCGTAAGTGGTGCGCGCGTTGCCGCGCACGCTGGTCCTCAATCGCAGGACGGACTCGTTCCGGTACACGCTCCTCCGCTCGCCTGCCCTCGATCGCCGGGCGGGCCCGTCCTGGTGGACGCCCGGGTCACAGCGGAGCCAGCGTCAGCAGCGGTGTGCCCGCGGTGACCTGGGCGCCCGGGGCCGTCAGGACCGTGTCGACGCGGGCCGCGATCGGGGACAGGACCGGGGCTTCCATTTTCATCGCTTCGAGGGTGAGGAGGGGCTGGCCCGGGGTGACCGTGTCGCCCGGACGGACGGCGATCTGCCAGACGCTGGCGGCGAATTCCGCTTCGACCGCGCAGCCGCCGGGGGGGACGGAAACCGCGGCGGGGGCGGGGGGAGGGGCGGGGTCCGGGTCGGAACGGGTGAATTCACCGGCCGCTTCCCAGGCGGAGCGCTCCGCCGCGAAGGCGGCTGCCTGGCGCCGGCGGAAGCCGGCGATGGACTCGGCGTTGGCCGTGAGGAACGCGCGGTGGTCGGCGAGAGCGAAGTGGCTCTCCTCCATGCGCAGTTCGAGGCGGCCGACGGCCATGTCGGCGCGGAGGTCGAGCAGTTCCTCGGCGGAGACCGGATACCACTTGATGCGGTCGAAGAAGCGCAGCAGCCAGGGCCGGAGGGAGCGGCTGGACCAGACCTGGACGGTGCGGCCCACGAACTGGTAGCCGCCGGGTCCCTCCATGCCGTAGACGCAGAGGTACGCGCCGCCGATGCCCACGGAGTTCTCCGCGGTCCAGGTGCGGGCGGGGTTGTACTTGGTGGTGACGAGGCGGTGCCGGGGGTCGAGCGGGGTCGCGACGGGGGCGCCCAGGTACACGTCACCGAGGCCGAGGACGAGGTATTCGGCGTCGAAGACCGTGCGGTGGACGTCCTCGACGGAGTCCAGGCCGTTGACGCGGCGGATGAACTCGATGTTCCAGGGGCACCAGGGGGCGTCGTCGCGGACGCCGGCCATGTAGCGGGCGATCGCCTCCCGGGTCGCCGGGTCGTCCCAGGACAGGGGGAGGTGGACGGTCCGGCTGGGCACCACCAGCTCCTCGGTGGGCGGCAGTCGCTCCTCGGCCTCCCGTACCAGGGAAAGCAGCTTGGCGGTGGGCAGCACGTCCGGGTCCACGTGGACCTGGAGGGAGCGGATGCCCGGGGTGAGGTCCACCACGCCGGGCAGCCGCTGGGCGGCGAGGTGTTCGGTGAGCGCGTGCACCCGCATCCGCAGGCTCAGGTCCAACTGCATGGGGCCGTACTCGACGAGCAGGTTGTCGTCGCCGCTGCGGCGGTACGTCACGGCCGGGCGTGTCGGAGTCTCCTCGGCGCGGCCGACGACACCCCCGTCGGCGATGACCGGCCGCGGTCCGGCCGCGTCGTCCTCGGCGGTCTCCCGGACCGGCGCGAACCGTACCGTGTCGCCGGGCCTGAGCTGGCCCAGCTTCCAGCGCTCCCGGGTGACCACGGTGGCCGGGCAGACGAAACCGCCGAGCGAGGGGCCGTCCGGACCGAGCAGGACCGGCATGTCGCCGGTGTAGTCGACGGCGCCGACCGCGTACGGCGTGTCGTGGATGTTGGAGGGGTGCAGGCCCGCCTCGCCGCCGTCGGTGCGGGCCCAGCGCGGTTTGGGGCCGACCAGCCGGACGCCGGTGCGGGCCGAGTTGAAGTGGACGTTCCACGCGGCGGCGTAGAAGTCCCGGATGTCCTCCTCGGTGAAGAACTCCGGTGCCGCGTGCGGTCCTTCGACCACTCCGATCGCCCACTCGGTGCCGATCGCGGGCCGCCGGCCGGCGGGGACCGGCGTACCGGAGGCCGTGGCCCCGCCGTGCAGCACGTCACCGGCGTGCAGCGCCCGCCCGCCGTGGCCGCCGAACCGGCCGAGGGTGAAGGTGGCCGCGCTGCCCAGGTAGCGGGGCACGTCGAAACCGCCCGCGACCAGGAGGTACGTCCGCAGGCCCGCCGCCTCCGGCGCGCCGATGTCCAGCAGCCCCCCGGCCGGCACGGTCACCGGCTCCCACTGCGGCACCGCGCGCCCGTCCACGGTGACCGGCGCGGGCGCGCCCGTGACGCACACCGTGGTCGGGTGGCTGAAGCGCAACGCCGGTCCCTGGAGGGTGCATTCGAGGCCGGGGGCCCCCTCGCCGTTGCCGATCGCCTGGTTGCCCAGCCGGAACGACAGGTCGTCCATCGGGCCGCACGGCGGGACGCCGACGTGCCACAGCCCGGTACGGCCCGGCCAGTCCTGCACGGTGGTGAGGGTGCCCGGACGGACCACGTCGATCCGGCGTGAGGGGTCGGTGACGCCGTCCAGGGTGGCGGTGTGGTGGGTGGCGGAGTGCAGCGCCGGGTCGGCGACGGCGGCGCGCAGCAGCCCGAGGTTGGTCTCGATGCCGTCGATCCGGGTCCCGGCCAGCGCCTTGGCGAGCCGGGACAGCGCCTCGGCCCGGTCGGCGCCGTGCGCGATGACCTTCGCGAGCATCGGGTCGTACGAGGTGGTGACCTCGGTGCCGGTCTCGACCCACGCGTCGACCCGGACGCCGGGCGGGAAGGCGACCCGGGTGAGCGTGCCGGCGCTGGGCCGGTGCCCGCGGACGGGATCTTCGGCGTAAATCCGGGCTTCTACGGCGTGTCCGACTCGTTTTGTCGACAAGGTGACCGGTGTGTCGAGGAAGCCGGGTCCGTCCTGGGCGAGCCGCAGCATCCACTCCACGAGGTCGACGCCGTAGATCTCCTCGGTCACCGGGTGCTCCACCTGGAGCCGGGTGTTGACCTCCAGGAAGTACGCTTCCCCGCGCGCCGCGTCGTACACGAACTCCACGGTCCCGGCCGAGCGGTAGCCGACCGAGGCGCACAGCGCGCGGGCACTGCCGGCCAGCCGGGTCCGTACCGCCTCCGGCAGCCCTGGCGCCGGGGCCTCCTCGACGACCTTCTGGTGGCGGCGCTGGAGCGAGCAGTCACGGTCGCCGAGGGTCAGCACCCGGCCGTTCCCGTCGCCGAAGACCTGCACCTCCACATGGCGGGCGCGCTCCACGAGCCGTTCCAGGAACACACTCCCTCCTTGCCCGCCTTCGGCGAGGAGGGACCCGGCCGAGGAGAAGCTGGCGGCGGCCGCCCGGTGCACCGGCTCCCAGGCGTCGGCGAGGTCGGCGGGCGAGTGGCAGGCCCGCATGCCGATGCCGCCACCGCCGCCGGTGGCCTTCAGCATCACGGGATACCCGAGGTCGTCCGCAGCCTTGAGCGCCGCCTCGACGTCCGGCACCAGCCCGGTGCCGGGCAGCAGCGGCACGCCGGCCGCCTCGGCGGCGGCCCGGGCGGTGTGCTTGGCGCCGAAGAGTTCCAGGTGGTGCGGGGCCGGTCCGACGAACGCCAGGCCCGCGGCCTCGCAGCGGCGGGCGAAGTCGGCGTCCTCGGAGAGGAATCCGTACCCCGGGTGCACCGCGCCGGCGCCCGTCTCGCGGGCCGCCGCAAGCACGGCGTCCACGTCCAGATAGCTGGACTTCGCGGGCGCCGGGCCCAGCCGTACGGCGGTGTCGGCGAGCTGGACGTGCGCCGCGGCACGGTCGGGGTCGGAGAAGACCGCGACCGTGCGCAGGCCGACGCGCCGGGCGGTACGGATGATGCGGGCGGCGATCTCGCCGCGGTTGGCGACGAGGAGGGTGTCGAAGGTCATCCGCGGGCCGCCTCGCCGGTCTGGTCCGCGGCGTCCGGCCCGCCCGGCACGGTGACCGTCATCCGGACCGGCGTCGGGTCGAAGCCGTTGCAGGGGTTGTTGATCTGCGGGCAGTTGGAGACCAGGACGAGGACGTCGGTCTCGGCGCGCAGCACCACCTCCAGGCCGGGCGCGGAGATGCCGTCGACGATGCCGAGGGTGCCGTCCTGCTCCACCGGCACGTTCATGTACCAGTTGATGTTGCTCACCAGGTCGCGCTTGCCGAGTCCGTAACGGGCGCCCTCGGCGAGGAAGTTGTCCACGCAGGCGTGCTGCGACCAGGTGTGGTGGCCGTAGCGCAGGGTGTTGGACTCCTTGGAGCAGGCGCCGCCGATCGTGTCGTGCCGGCCGCAGGTGTCGGCGACGACGGTCATCAGCGGGGTGTGCTCGTTGGACAGCAGCACGCTGCCGGTGGTGAGGAAGAGGTTGCCCTGGGCCTGGAGGGTGTCCGGGGCGCTGTAGCGGACGGCGGTGTCGTGGGCGTCGTAGACGAGGAAGTCGACGGCCTGGTTGCCGCGCAGGTCGGTGATGGTGAGGTGGCCGCCGGCCGGGACGACGGCGGACCAGGGGGCGCGGGCGGGGACATCGGTGGTGGCGGCCGTGCCGGTTCCGCTGTTCTTCACGCGATCCCCCTGGCGGTCAGGTGCTCGGCGGTGTTGAGGAAGGCACGGCGGCCTTCCGGAGTGGCGTCCCACAGCGGGTCGCCCGGCGCGGTGGGCGTACCGCGCCGGGCCGTCACCTCCAGCGGGCCGCAGGTGTACGCGGGGCGCGGGTCGAGCGGGTGCGGGACGTTCGCCAGCAGGACGGTCAGCGGCTGCTCGGCGCGCAGCGTCACCGCGGTGCCGGGGCCCGCGGAGCCGACGAACTCCAGCGTGCCGTCGGGCTCGGCGCGCAGGCCCTGGAAGAAGGAGATCGAGGGGGGCAGGTCGCGGGGTTCGAGACCGTTCTTGGCGGCGGCCAGTTTGAACAGTTCGCGGCCGGCCGGGGAGGGCCCCTGCGGTGAACCGTCGCCGTAGCGCTCGTGGTTGCGTACCGCCGTGGAGGTACCGCACAGCGTGTCGTGGCGGCCACTGGTGTCGGCGACCAGGGAGGCGAGGACACGACCCTGGTCGGACAGGAGCAGGTGACCCGCGCCGAGGTACGCCTGCCACTGGACCTTGACGGTGTCGGCGGTGTTCAGCCGCTCCCAGGGGCGGTCCGCCGCGTAGAGCAGCAGGTGCGCGCAGGCGTTGCCGGTCGGGTCGGCGAGCCGCAGCTCGGTGCCGCGGGCCAGCACCTTGTGGGTGTAGCTGCCGCCGGCCACGGTCTCGGCCCACACCAGCCCCTCGGGTGCGGGGACCAGCGGCATCGCGGCGACGCCGCGTGCCGAGGCGTCGCCTTCCTGGGCGCGGGCATGGTCGCGGGCGCCGTACGTCGTCCCAGTCGCCACGGTGCTGCACCTCCGTCTCGGCGGTTTAATTTCTGTCGCTCGACAGAAATTACGCACGAGTGGATTCCGGGCGGTTGCCCGGGCGTTGCAGGGTGGTTACCGGGTACTCACGGGGCGCGCGGGGTGCTCACGGAGTGCGTGGCGGGTGGTCGTACGGGGCGTCGTGCGGCCTGTGCGACGATCAACGTGTGAGCGTGAACGGAAAACGGGTCGGACGGCCGCGGGCCCAGCAGCGGCCGGAGAGCGGGCTGAGCGCGCGGGAGGAGCTGCTGGCGGCGGCGGCCGAGCTCTTCACGACCCACGGGTACACCGCGACCACGACCAGGGCGCTCGCCGAGCGGGCCGGCATGCGGCAGGCCTCGATGTACCACTACGTGGGCGGCAAGGAGGACCTGCTCGCCGAACTCCTGGAAGGGACGGTCACCCCGTCCCTCACCCTGGCGCGCCGGCTCCTCGCGGACGGGACCCGGCCCGCCGAGGCCCGGCTGTGGGAGCTGTGCCGCTCCGACGCCGAACTCCTCTGCGCCGGCCCGCACAACCTCGGCGCCCTCTACCTCCTGCCCGAGGTCGCCTCCCCCCGCTTCGCCGGTTTCCATCAGGCCCGCGCCGCGCTGAAGTCCGCCTACACGGATCTGCTCGCCGCCACCGCGCCCTGCGCCGCCCTCCCCCCGCCCGCCCTCGCGCTGCGCGGCGACCTCCTCTTCGCCCTCGTCGAGGGCCTCATCCTGGTCCACCGCACTTCCCCGGCGCGCCCCGTCCCCGCCCTCGCCGCCGCCGCGGCCGACGCCGCCCTCCGCCTCGCCGGCGTCCCCGACGACCACCTCCCCGCGGCCCGCGAGGGCTGACGGCCGCGCGCCGCGGAGGAGGGCGCAGGACTCCGCCTAGGCCGCGGGCTCAGGGGCGACTGAGGGGGCCGGAGTGGGGCGGGGGCGGGTGGCGCGCCAGGTGGCGCCGAGAGCGAGGGCGGCACCCAGGAACAGCAGGCAGAACCACTGGAAGTACCAGTGGCCGCCCGAGGGGTCGTAGACCGCCGCTCGGGGCCAGGCGAGGTTGACGGTCATGGCGAGGCCGTAGAGGAGGGCGAGGACGTTGACGGGGATGCCCCAGCGGCCCAGGGAGAACAGGGGCTTGCCCAGTTCGTCGGTGCCGGCGGGGAGGGGGGCGCGGAAGCGGCGCAGCAGCTGCGGGCCGGTGACCATCGCGTAGGCGAGGTAGAGCATGACGATGCAGGTGGTGCCGATGGCGAGCCACGCCTCGGGGGACGCGAAGCTGAGCAGCAGCAGCGCGGCGGACAGGGCGCCGACGACCAGGGTCGGGGCGGGCGGCTGGCCGGTGCGCGGGGAGACCCGGGCGAGCACCGGGGAGAACGGCAGCGCCCGGTCCCGTGCCATCGAGAACAGCATGCGGGTCGCGGACGTCTGGATGGCGAGCGTGGCCACGGCGACCGCGAGGGCCACGTCGCACAGCAGCACCTTGCCGAGCCCGTCACCGAGCCGGCTGGTGAGCACGTACGACAGCCCCTCCGTGCCGAGCCGTCCGTCGGTGAGGCTGGGCGCGGCCAGCAGCGCCGCGAGCACCAGCAGGGAGGCCAGGACCCCGGCCGCGGCAAGGGCCGACAGGATGGTACGGGGTGCGACGCGCCGCGGGTGGCGGGTCTCCTCGCTCATCTCGCCCGCGCTGTCGAACCCGATCATGACGTAGGCCGCGGCGAAGGAGCCGACGAACAGCGCCGTCGCCCCGCCCCCGCCGTGCACGGTGACCGAGGGCGCCCGGTCCGCGTGCGTGAGGAGAAGCACGACGATGAGGACGGCGCCGACGATCTCCGCGGTCACGCCGACCCGGTTCACCACCGACATCACCTTGTTGTCGAGCAGGTTGACCACGGTGGTCAGCACGAGCAGCGCGATGCCCAGCACCGCCGCGTTCGCCGCGCCGTCCGACGAGACCGGTGACGTGTCCGTACCGATCAACTGGAAGCCGGACCACACCGCGGGCAGTACGACCTGGAGGGCGAGGGCCGCCGCGGCCACCACCACGATCTGCCCGAGGACCATGATCCAGCCCGCGTACCAGCCGAAGACGGCATTGCTGAGCCGGCTCGACCACTGGTAGACGGCGCCGGAGATCGGGTAGCGCGCGGCGAGTTCGGCGAAGCAGGCGGCGACCATGAGCTGGCCGACCAGTACGGCGGGCCAGGTCCAGAAGAAGCGCGTGCCGCCGAAGGAGTAGCCGAAGGCGAAGAACTGGAAGACGGTGGTGAGCACCGAGATGAAGGAGAAGCCGGCGGCGAAGGACGCGTAGCGGCCGAGGCTGCGGTGGAGCTCCTGGCGGTAGCCGAAGCCCGCGAGTGAGGCGGCGTCCTGGCGGTCGTCCGGCGGTTCCGCGCGGACGCCGGACGGTGCGGTGGCGGTCATGGGCCGTGCCCCCTGTCCTAATTCCTGTCGGGCGACAGAAATTAGGGATCCGGTGTTTCACCGCGATGACACGTCCATGTCGGGTGCGGGCCCAATTCCTCACGATGCCCGGCGGGCGGCTCAGGGGGGTCCGGACGCGCGCCCCGGACGGGCTTCCGGGCGCTTTCGGGAAGGGGGGCGGCGTGGCACCGCGCGGCGCGGTGTGGCCGCCGGACCGGCGGCCGGGACGCCCGGCTCCGTCGCCCTACCGGAAGAACTCCCTGAGCACCGGCGCCAGCGCCGTCGGTGAGACCTGGTGGGTCTCGCCGGCGAGTGTGCGGTACCGGGCGGCCGGCAGTGCCTCCGCGATCGCGCCGCAGGCACTGCGCATCGCGTCCGGGCTCGCGCCGCCGTCCACGACCAGAGCCGGCACGGTCACCCGGGCGGCGAGTGCGACCGGCACCACCGCCTCGCCGAGCACCGCGTTGTCGTACGCCAGGGTGGGCGCGACCGCCTCGAACATCGGCCACACCGGGGAGTGCCGCATCCCGTCCACCGCCTCGGGCGGATTGCCGACGAAGTTCAGGAAGTACGCCACCGCGTCGCCGTTCCGCCCCGCCGTGATCAGCGACTCCAGGCGCTCGGTGTACTCTTTCTTGCGCTCCGGCCCGAAGCGGGCCGCGGTGTAGGGCGGCTCGTACAGCGCCATCCTGGCGATGGGAAGTCCGCCGGCCGCCGCCTCCAGGGTGAGCGCCCCGCCCGACGAGATGCCGTAGACGTACGCCGAACCGCCCGCCTCCTCGATCAACGCACCGAGGTCCTCCACTTCCCGGGCGACGGCGTACGGTGCGGTGTCGCCGCTCTCGCCGCGGCCGCGACGGTCGTACGCGTAGACCGTGAACTCGTCGGCCAGCAGCTTCGCGAGGGCCGGCATCGAGCCGAACGCCCGGTGCCCCATCGCGCCGTCCACCAGGACCAGCGCGGGACCCGAGCCCCACCGGTCGTAGGCGATGGGCGTCCCGTCCTTCGAGATGACCTTGCTCATGATGACCGTTCCCCTCCGTGTCCGCGTGTCTCCGCGCTCGCGTGTCCGCGCCGCCGCCGCCCGTACCGCCGTCCAGTGTGGCGGGCCGCCGCCCGCCGCGCGTCCGATCGGGGGAGGAGCGCCGTGGGGAGTAACCGCCGGCGGAATCGCCGAGGGCTGACGCACGAGATCGTGTGGTGGCCGGCCGGGGAACGTGGCTTTCCGCGGGGCGGGTGGCGGTCAGGATTTCGCCAGGGCCTCCAGCAGGCGGGTGAGCGAGCCCCCGAGGCCCCAGCGCGCGGCCAGTTCCTCCAGTACCTCGGGGTCCGAGGGCTCGGCCGGCAGTGAAACGTCGAAGTCCGGCAGCGGCACGTCGGTGGCGACCCGGACCACCTTCGGGGCGACATCCAGGTAGGCGGAGGCGGCGGTGATGTTACGGCGGCGGGCGGGGGTCAGCCCGGAGAAGGGTTCGGCTGCGGCGGCCCGCACCCCGGCCAGGTCCCCGTAGCGCGTGACGAGCTCGGCGGCGGTCTTCTCGCCGATGCCCTTCACCCCGGGCAGCCCGTCGCTCGGGTCGCCGCGCAGCGCCGCGAAGTCCGCGTACTGCCCGGCGCGCACCCCGTACCGCACGAGGATCGCCTCCTCGTCGATCACGTCGCAGTCGCCGACGCCCTTGCGCGGGTACAGCACCCGCACCCCCCGGGCGTCGTCGACCAGTTGGAACAGGTCGCGGTCGCCGGTGACGATCGCGACCGGCGTGGGGGAGGCGGTGGCCAGGGTGCCGATCACGTCGTCGGCCTCGTAGCCGGGCACGCCGATCCGGGTGACGCCGATCGCGTCCAGCACCGCCTCGATGACCGGGACCTGCGGGGAGAGGGTGTCCGGCACCTCCTCGACGCCCTCGGTGTCCGCCACCACGCGGTGGGCCTTGTACGACGGGATCAGGTCCACCCGCCAGGCCGGGCGCCAGTCCGCGTCCATGCAGGCGACGAGCGCGGTGGGGGAGTGGTCGGCGACCAGCCGGGCGATGAAGTCCAGCAGGCCCCTGACCGCGTTGACCGGCGTGCCGTCGGGCGCCTTCACCGACTCGGGCACCCCGAAGTAGGCGCGGAAGTACAGGCTGGCGGTGTCGAGCAGCAGCAGCCTGCCGCCGGGCGTCTGGTCAGTCACGGCGCCAGCATGGCACGCCCCGCCGACAGACGGCCGTACCGGCGGCGCTCGTCGTACCGGCCGGACCCCCGTGCCCGCCGGGCTCGGCGCGCCGGTGGGGCCGCCGTACCGTGGGGCGGGTGACCTCCGTGCCGCGCGCCCGCCGCGTCGTCTCGCTCGTGCCCTCCCTCACCGAGGCGGTCGCCGAGACCGCGCCCGGCCTTCTGGCCGGCGCCACCGACTGGTGCACCCGTCCGGCCGGCCTGGACGTGGTCCGGGTCCGCGGCACCAAGAACCCGGACCTGCCCGCGATCGTCGCCCTCGCCCCGGACCTGGTGATCGCCAACGAGGAGGAGAACCGCGCCGCCGACCTGGACGCGCTGCGGGCGGCGGGCCTGCGGGTCCTGGTCACCGAAGTCCGGTCGCTGCCGCAGGCGTTCCAGGAGCTGGAGCGGGTGCTGGTGGACGGCTGCGGGCTGGCCAGGCCCGACTGGCTGGACGCGGCCGAGTCCGCCTGGCGGGACCTGGCGCGCCGCCCGGCCCCCGGGCGCCGCCGGGCCGTCGTCCCGATCTGGCGCCGCCCCTGGATGGTGCTGGGCCGGGACACCTTCGCCGGCGACCTGCTCGCCCGCCTCGGTGTCGACCAGGTGTACGCCGACCACCCCGAGCGCTACCCCCGCGTGCAGCTCGCCGAACTGCGACCGGCCGACCTGGTGGTGCTGCCCGACGAGCCCTACCGCTTCACCGTCGACGACGGCCCCGAGGCCTTCCCCGGCCTGCCCGCCGCCCTGGTCAGCGGCCGGCACCTGACCTGGTACGGCCCCTCGCTGACCGAGGCGCCCGCGGTCCTCGCGGCGGCGCTGGGCTGACTGCCGTCCGGCCGGAGCACGGGCGCCACGCGGCCGGGCGCGCGGCCCGTTGCCGCGCCAGCGCCGGGGGAATTGTCCGCTTGTCATACGGTGATGATCCCCGTCCTTACGGGATTCTCATGCTCGGGCCATAAGGTGACCGCCGTGACGACGACGACCCCGCCCGGCTGGTATCCAGAACCGGGTCACACAGGCAACGGCCCGGCCATGGAACGCTGGTGGGACGGGACCGCGTGGACCGAGTACACCCGGACCGCCCCGGTTCCCAGCGCCGCGCCGCAGCCCTATCCCGGCTATCCGTCCGGTGACGTCATCGCCTCGCCGGGCGGCGGCGGTCGCCGTCCCGCCGCCGTGATCACCGCCGTCGTGGCCGCCCTCGTCGTGATCGGCGGTGTCGTCGCGGGCGTCGTCGTCCTCGGCGCGGACAGCGGCGACGACCGGGCGACCGCGGACAGGCCCCCCGCCCCGACCGTCACCCGCCAGCGGCCGCTGCCCTCGCCCTCGCCGAGCGGCCCCGGCGCGCCCGGCGTTCCCCGCTCGCCGCGGATGCCCGGCGGCCCCGCGGTCGACGCGTACGACGGCATCAGCCTGCCGGTGCTCCCCGGCTGGGTGGGCGCCTCGGGCCGGAACGGCATCGGCGCGAGTGTGGTGACCGGCGGCTACCCGTGCCCCCTGGACACGTCCCAGGACTGCGTACGCGGCGGGGCGTTCGCCCAGCCCGCCGCCGCGCTGAGGATCACCGCCACCACGCCGGAGGCCGCGGCCAAGGCGGACATCGCGCCGAACGCCGCCGAAGCCTACGGCGCCGAGACCTACGGCGACACCACCTCCCACCAGCAGGTGCTGTCCACCTCGGTCACCGTCGCCGGGCAGCGGGGGCACCTGGTGCGGTGGAAGATCACCACGAGGTCCGGGGTCGACGGGTACGTCGAGTCGCTGGTGTTCCCGTCGCCGTCCGACAGCGGCAAGCTGGTCGTGGTCCGCTTCGGTTTCGACATCGGCCGCGAGGCGCCCGGCGTGGACGTGATGGACCAGATCACCCGGGGAATCAAGGCGGACACCAGCGGCGCGCCCGCCGGAACCGGGGTCTGAGCGAGCGGCGTCGACCGGTGCGCGGGCGGCGGCGCGATCGGACATGCGGGCAGCCCGCCGGACGCCGCGGACCACGCGACAGGCCCACGACTCCGCCCGAGCGGCGGGCGGCCGACCTCGCCCCATCGGAACCGTAGGCCCCGGCAACCCCTTAGAGTGACGGGCAGGCCACGCAGGTACGGGTACGAGGGGGCGCCGGGTGAGTACCGGACTGGACAACGGACAGAACCCACCGGCTCCCTCACCCGCCCGCCGCGCGAGCGCCGCGCCCGCACGGGCGCAGACGCCCCCGTCGTCCCCGGGGGACGACGGGGACCCGCCGCCCGCACCGCCGCGCCCCACCCCGCCACCCCTGCCCGCACAGGCGCCCGCGCCGGCCGTGCCACCCGCGCCGGCCGTACCCGCGCCGGCTGTCCCGAGGCAGACCGCTGTTCCCGCCGTGCCGCCGGTCGCGCTGCCTGCGGGGGCGGTCCGGCCGGCTCCCGCGTCCCCGCCGCCGACAGGTCCACCGCTGCCCGCGCCTCCCCTTCCGTACCCGGCGCCCGCGCCCGTACGGCGGACCCCCGGGGCGCGGATCGCCGCTGCCGCCTGCCTGGTGCTGGGGCTCGGGCTGATCGGGGGAGCCGTCGCGGGAGCCGTGCTCAGCCACGGGCCGCGGGCGGAGCAGCCGGTGGTGGACGGGAGCGTCGAGGCGTTCGCGAAGGCGCGCGAGGTGTGGCGGAACGCCCCCGTGGACCGGCTCTTCCCGCCCGTGATCGCCGAACCGGGGGCCGGGCCCGGCGGGGCGGACCGGACCTGGACGCGGGTGGGGGTCGCGCGGCCCGCGGGCTGCGCGGGGGCGTTCGACCCGCTGCTGGAACGGGTGCTGGCGCCCGCCGGCTGCGTGAAACTGCTGCGGGCGACGTACGTGGACAGCACCTCGACGACGGTCACGACGGTGGGAGTGCTGGTCACCGCGGGGGAGGCCACCGCGATGGGCGCCCTGAACCAGCGGTGGTCCACCGAGCACCTCGGCGACCGGGCCGACCTCATACCCAGGGCCGTCCCCTTCCCCGGCACGCCCGCCGCCGCCTTCGGCGACCGCCAGCGCGGCAGCTGGGACATACAGGTCTCCGCCGACCTGCCCTTCGTCGTCTACGCGGTGAGCGGCTTCGCCGACGGCCGCGGCGTCCGGGGCCCGCAGCCGGCGGCCAGGGCCACCGCCGACAGGGCCACCACCATCCCGGCGCAGGCGGGCCTCGGCTTCGACGCGACCGGCGTCGCCTCCGCCGTGGACGACCGGCTGCACACCATCGTCGGCGCCCTCCTGCACCCGACCACGACCGGCCCCGAGAAGGACTGATGCCGCGTACTCTCCGCGGCGGCGCCGCGGGCCGCCCGCGCACCGCGCTCACCGCCGCCGGCGCCTGCCTGGCGTTCGTCGCCGTCCTCACGTCCCTCCTGCTCGGCGCCCCGCCCGCCGCCGCCGACGCCATACGGCAGGCCGACTGGGCGCTGGACGCCCTGCACGCGCAACGCGCCTGGCGGACCACCGAGGGCGAGGGCGCCACCGTCGCCGTACTCGACACCGGCGTGGACGGCACCCACCCCGACCTGACCGGGCAGGTGCTGCCGGGCAGGGACGAGATCGGGTTCGGCGCGAAGCCCGGCCAGCGCGCGTGGGCCCGGCACGGCACCGGGATGGCGGCGATCATCGCCGGGCACGGGCACGGCCCCGGGGGCGGCTCGGGCGTGCTCGGGCTCGCCCCGAGGGCCCGTATCCTGCCGGTCCGGGTGATCCTGGAGGACAAGGACCCGCAGCGGCAGAAGGCCAGGAAGAGCCGGGGCGGCGCGCTGCCGGCCGGCATCCGGTGGGCCGTCGACCACGGCGCCGACGTCATCAACCTCTCGCTCGGTGACGACAGCGCCGCCGCCGCGCCGGTCGCCGCCGAGGCGGAGGCGATCCAGTACGCGCTGCGCAAGGGCGTCGTGGTCGTCGCGTCCGCGGGCAACGGCGGCGAGGAGGCGGACCGCTCCTCCTACCCGGCCGCCTATCCCGGTGTGATCGCGGTCGCCGCGGTCGACCGCCACGGCGTGCACGCCGCCTTCTCCACCCGCCGCTGGTACGCCTCGGTCTCCGCGCCCGGCGTGGACGTGGTGATCGCCGACCCCGACCGCACGTACTACCAGGGGTGGGGCACGAGCTCGGCCTCCGCCTACGTCTCGGGCGCCGCCGCCCTGATCCGCTCGGCGTATCCCCGGCTCAGTCCCGCCCAAGTCAAGCGGGTGCTCCAGGACACCACGCGCCACAGGCCCAAGGGCGGTCGCAGCGACGCGCTCGGCACCGGCCTGATCGACCCGGCGGCGGCCCTGGCCGCCGCGAGGCGTCTCACACCCGCCCCCGCGGTCCTGGTCCCCGCCGCCTACCCGCAGCGCTACTTCGCCCCGGGCCCGACCCCCGCACCGGAACCCGCCGACTCCGTCGAGGTTCTCGTGGACGGCGTCACCACCGCCTTCGCCGCCGTGGGCACCGCCCTGGTCGCGACCGCCGCGCTGCTCTGGTTCCGGCCGCGCCGCCCGGCGGGCGGGTACGACGAGGCCCGGCGCCGGACGGCGGCGCGGGGCGGATAGGGTTCCGGTGTGGCGCTGAAGAACATCCCGGACTCCGGTTTCTCCGACGACGACGGTGCCGCGGACCCGGCGCTGGCCGCCGCGCTGGCCGGGTACGCGCAGGACCGCGGCACGGAGGCGGCCGTGCTGGCGGCGCTGCACGGCGCACGGCTGCTGGTGCCGGTCGTCGCGGTGCTCGGCGAGGCGGAGACCGGGGCCGACGGGCTGCGCCGGGAGAAGAGCAGCGACATGGCGGTGCCGACCATCCAGGCGCCGGACGGGCGGCGCGCACTGCCCGCGTTCACCTCCACCGGGTCGCTGGCCCGCTGGCGGCCGGACGCGCGCCCGGTCGCCGTACCGCTGCCGCGGGCGCTGGCGGCGCTGGCCCACGAGCGGGCCGACACGCTGCTGATCGACCTGGCCGGACCGGTCACGTACGAGCTGACCGGGCCCGCGCTGCGCGCCGCCGCGCTCGGTCCGGGCCGCCGGGACCCGCTGGCCGACCCCGCCGTGCGGGAGGCGCTGCGGGCCGCGGTGGCCGCCGAGCCCGGTGTCGTACGGGCCCACCTGGCGGCCGGACAGTCCGGCAGCGACGGTACGCTCGGCCTGGTCCTGGCGCCGGACGCGGACGCCGCCGCGACCGGCCGCGGCGTGGCCGCCGTACTCGCCGCGGACGAGGTGCTGCGGGCCGCCCTCGTCCAGGGTCTGGACCTCGCCCTGCTGCCGCCGGGCGCGGCGGTCCCCGGGGAACCGCTCTTCACGCGTTGAGTACGCCGCTCCGCCGGCTCTGTCGGTCGAGTCCCGTCCCCCCTCCGCTCGGCGTGCCCCCTTGGTGGCCGCGGGAAACGGGACATCCGCCCCTCCCTCCCCGGTTTCGCCCGAGATGTGCACTTGAATCCCGCGCGTCACAATGCAGGTGCAGGCTTCATCGTCACGAGGAGGCCCGATGGACACGCGAATGGACACGCGCACCGTCACCTGTGAGTTCCTCGGCACGCTCCTGCTGGTCTTCCTCGCGGTCGGCTCCGCCGTGCTGTCGGGCGATTACATCGGCACCCTGGGCATCGCCCTGACCTTCGGCTTCGTCCTGGTGGCGCTGGCCTACGCGATCGGCCCGATCTCCGGCAGCCATGTCAACCCGGCGGTGACGCTGGGCGTGCTGCTCGCCGGGCGGATCACCGTACGCACGGCCGTCGAGTACTGGATCGCCCAGATCCTCGGCGGCATCGCGGGAGCCGCGCTGCTGCTGATGGTCGCCAAGCAGGTGCCGGGCCTGCAGACGCACGGTGCCTTCGGCACCAACGGCTACGGTTACCGCTCGGCGGTCGGCGTCAACATCTTCGGCGCGTTCGTGACCGAGGTGATCCTCACGTTCCTGCTGGTCTACGTGTGGCTCGCGGTCACCCACCGGGTCGCGGTGGTGGGCTTGGCCGGACTGCCCATCGGCTTCGCGCTCACCGTGGTCCACCTGATCGGCATCCCGGTCACCGGCACCTCGGTCAACCCGGTGCGCAGCCTGGCCCCGGCGATCTTCGCGGGCAGCCCGGCCCTCACCCAGGTTTGGCTCTTC
This sequence comes from Streptomyces sp., assembly GCF_036524955.1. Lineage (GTDB taxonomy): Bacteria > Actinomycetota > Actinomycetes > Streptomycetales > Streptomycetaceae > Actinacidiphila. The sequence continues at coordinate 14,970 of NZ_DATDBG010000269.1, read as the reverse complement.
CTGGTCGCGCCGCTGGTCGGCAGCGCGCTCGCGGCCGTGGTGCACCAGCTGACGCAGCCCGCCCTCGCCGCGCTCCACGCCGCCCGCGCGGCGGCCGACGAGGCGGAGCAGGCCGCCCGGAGGGACGAGCGGGAGACGTGACGACCGTTCCAGCCGGCGGCACCACAGCCCCGGGCGGGCCCACGACGAGGCCGGTCCGGCGCCCCGCGACACACCGCACCGGACGCCGCTCCCTGACGGGCACACCCGACCGCTTCCGTCACCGCCCGCGGTGCCCGGCCTGCGAGCGGCGGCGGCCACCGGCTGCCGGTCCCGGTGGCCGTCGCCGCCGTTGGCGGGTGCGGTACACGGCTCACGCCGATCGCGGGACCTGCCGAACCGCCGGGCTCAGGCCAGGGGCCAGACCTCCAGAGAGCGCAGTGTGACCGTGCCGCCCTCGGCGAAGAGCCCGAGGTCCTGGCTGGCGGCGCCGGGAAAGATCAGGTCGGTGATGACGGTCTGGCCGCGATCCCCGAAGACCTCGACCGACGACCAGTCGACGTAGGCGGTGAACCTCACCCGGCCGCCGACGGCCGGCAGCGGCCCGCCGTGGCGGCCGGGGAAGTCGGGGCTTGAACCGGTCGCACCCGAGCCGCTCCGGTCCACGAAGAGTTCACCGGACGTCGTGTCGTAGCCGAGGAGGGTGCCCTCACCGGCCGTGCCGCCGCGGACGACCAGGCCGAATCGCTCCGCCGTACCGAGTTCGAACTCCGCGGCGATCTCCAGGGCGCCGCCCCGCACCGGCAAGGTCGCCCTGCCGGGCTCCACCTCGTGGTCGCGCAGCGTGGAAGCGGGGCCGCGCCGAAGCGTCTCGACCGCCTCGACGGGCTGCTGGACCAGCCGGATCTCGTCCCCGACAGTCCGGAGCGCAAGCGTACGGGGCAGGCTCTGCGCGCCGCGCCAGGGAGTGGTGGGCGCGTGGGTGGCGTCGGCCCAGTTGTTCATCCAGCCGATCCAGATCCGCTCGCCACCCGGCGCGTTGTTCCACGAGACCGCGGCGTAGAAGTCCCTGCCGTAGTCGACCCAGGAGTAGCGCTCCGGGTCGGACGTCAGGTTGTCGGCGGTGAAGGTCACACCGTCGAAGTCGCCGATGAAGTACTGGGCGCCGGACCCGCCGGCGACGCCTCCCGGATTGAGGCTGACCGCCAGCACCCACTTCTTCCTCTCCGGGTCGCCGTCCACGGGGAGTTCGAAGATGTCGGGCACTTCCCAGATGCCGCCCGTCGCGTTGGCCGGGCCGAAGTCGCTGAGCCGGGTCCACTGCTTCAGATCGTCGGAGCGGTAGAAGGTGATCTTCCACTCCAGGGCGTGCACGACGGCCATCACCCAGTATCCGCCCGGCTCGTACCAGAAGACCTTGGGGTCGCGGAACTCCGTCGAGCCGATGTCGAGGACCGGGTTCCCCTCGTACTTGGTCCAGGTCCGGCCCCGGTCCGTGCTGTACGCCAGGGACTGGGCCTGGATCCTGCTCTCGGGGTGCCAGGCGGTGTAGACGGCGACCAGGGCCGACTCTCCGAACCCGCTGGTGTTGTGCTCGTCCACGACGGCGCACCCGGAGAAGATGTGCTCGTCCTCGGTGGCGGGAATCGCGACCGCGAGCTCGTCCCAGTGCACCAGGTCCCGGCTGACCGCGTGCCCCCAGGATATGTTCCCCCAGTCGTTGCCCTCGGGGTTGTACTGGTAGAAGAGGTGGTACTCGCCCTCGTGCCAGACGAGCCCGTTCGGGTCGTTCATCCAGTTCCGCTCGGGCGTGTAGTGCAGCTGCGGCCGGTAGGGTTCGGCTGGGCCGATCCCCGGGTGCCCGCCCGCCGTATGGCCGGGCAGGACGTGGTCCGGGGGCAGATGCATAAATCCTCCTTGGGCTGTGGTGCAGGGTTCGGGGCCGCACGGGGACACCGAGGCCGTCGATGGCGGCAGGTCCCCGGCCGCCGACCGCGTGTGCCGACGATCCTGAGCCGGCCTTCCGTGCCGATGTGGTCGCATGCGCCCCGGTGTTCGCCGGACTCGCGGGTGCCGCCGCTCGGGCTGCCCGCGGGCGGCGCCCGTGCGGGGGGTTTCGCCGGGGGCCTCACCGAGGTCCTTTCCGCGTCCGGGCGACGACCTGCTCGGTGGTTGCCGGGGTGAGCGGCCAGACGGTCAGGCGGTGGACGGTGGCCTCGCCGTCGGTGGCCAGGGCCAGGCCGAGGGCGTCCTGGCGGGTGGGGTAGGTGCGGGTGGTGATGCTGCGCTGCTCGTTCGCGTACGCCTCGACCATCGACCGGTCGAGGAACACCCGCAGGCGCAGCCGCCCGCCCGCCAACCGGAGGGGGCCCTCCCGTACGGGGGCGACCTCGGGGGACGCTCCGCCCGTGCGCGTCCGGTCGACACCGAACGCCTCCCGTGCCGCGTCATACGCGATGACGGTGCGTTCCTGCCCGTCCGGCGAGCGGCGGACCTGGAGCTCCACCCGGGCAGAGCCGGAGAGAGCGGCCTCCAGGCGGAGTTCGAGCAGGTCGCCGCTGACGGTGGCCAGGGCCGCTGCGGCCTCCTCCACGCTCGGGGCGTGCAGGTCGAGGTGGGCGGGGCCGCGCAGCCCGGCAAGCTCGGTGACCGGCGCTATGCGCAGGTCACCGTCTTCACCGAGGCTCAGTTCGAGCGGCAGCCCGGCATTGTGCGCCCAGCCGCTGCGGTGGTGGTCGGCGTCGCCGCGGCGGTCCTGGGCGATGCTCCACAGCAGTGCGCGGCCGGCGGCGTCCACGGTGCCGGTGGGGCCGGTGAAATGGGCGCCGTAGTCGAAGTGACGGGGGGCGGGGTCGTCGGGGGTCCATGTGCGAGCTGCGGCGTCCCACGTGCCGATCCAGTACCAGGCGTAGGTGAGCGAGTGCGGACCCGGCGCCGGCCACCACGGACTGACGAGGAAGACGTGCTTGGGACGGCCCTGGGCATCAGCCCCCAGCGGCAGCAGGATCGGCAGCTCCCACATGACGCCGGTCTCCGGCCGGCGGCCCGCGTCGCCGACCATGAACGGGCCCACCTGACTCCACCGTTCGAGATCGCCGGACTCGTACAGCAGGGCGGTGCCGCCGACCCCCTCCACGCCTGCTCCGACGAGCATGAACCAGCTGCCGCCCTCCCGCCAGACGAACGGGTCGCGGAACTGGCCGGCCACGACCGGGCCATGGCCGGTGCCGAGGGAGGGGTCCAGTTCGACCACCGGCGACGGTCCCGGCGTCCAGCGGGTCAGCTCCCGGCCGCCGCCCGCCCCGCGAGCGAGCCCGACGGCCTGATTGGGCGTACGGCGGTCGTCTCCGGCGGTGAAGAAGAGCACGGGGGCGCCGTCACCGTCTACGGTGGCGCTGCCCGACCAGATACCGTCCGGCGCGACCGGGACCGTGTCGGGAGTGAGCGCGTCGGGCAGATGCCGCCAGTTGACCAGGTCCTCGCTGACGGCGTGTCCCCAGGTGATCCGGGACCAGTAGGGACCGAGCGGATTGCGCTGGTAGAAGATGTGGTGCAGGCCCTGGTGGTGCAGCGGCGCGTGGGGCTCGTTCATCCAGTGACGGGGCGGCAGGAAGTGGTAGACCGGCCGATGCGGGTCGCCTGCGAACCGCTCTGCCGGGACGGTCAGGTCCGGTTCCGCCGGCATCGGCCGTTGCCGGGCCGCCACTTCCGCCGCGTCCAGCGCCCGTCCGTGGATGCTCACCGGCCCCAGCAGGCCGCAGGCCACGCCGGACCGGAACACCTCCCCGATCCTGGCGGCGCGGGAGCTGCGCCCGATCTGGAGATCCACGGCCGTCGCGGCGACGGCCGCCGGCGGACGGCGCGCGGTTCCCGCGAGGTGTCCGTCGACGTACAGCCGGGCCTCGCCGGTCGTGGCGTCATACGTACCCGCGCAGTGGCTCCAGGCGCCCAGTGGCAGCGCTTCGGCCGACTGCGCCTCCAGCAGGACATCGCCCCGGCCGACCTGGAAGGCCGGCCGCCCGTCCCGGGTGCAGCTCGTAGCCACGGGGCAGATCCGCGGCGAGGGCGCTGACCAGCCCGGCCGCGCCGACCGCCGCGGGCGCGAACCACACCTCGACGCTGAGGGACTCGGCGTACGGGACCGCGTCGGCGGCGCGGGACCGTGTTACTGAAGATGTCCCAGAACTGGTAGGAGTGGAAGAACCGTTCGAAGTGTTTGAACCCCACCCAGGGGCTGCCGAGGAATCCCGCGTCCGGCCGGTAGTCCCGGAAGGCGATCTGCACGCCGTACATGGGCCAGTACTTGAAGACGACGAAATAGACCATTGTCGGTGCGAGCAGGAGGTACAGCTGCCGGGCGCGCCAGATCCGGGCCCACCGGCCGCCGCTGCCACGCGGTCGCCCAGGCGGGGATGCCGGCGGGACGACGTCGGGTGGCGCCGACGGCGTTCGAGTCAGACTCATGAGTTCCTCCCAGGGGGCGCCACCGACTCGCGGACGACGAGGTGGCACGGCATGCGCTTGTGCTCGCTCTCGGTGGTGGTGGAGCCGGACAGTGCGAGCGTCCGGCGGGCGGCCCACGCACCCATCTCGTAGTGCGGCAGGGCGACGGTTGTCAGAGTGGGCTCCAGGGCGTCCGCGATGTTCTCCTGGTTGTCGAAGCCGACGATCGAGACATCACCGGGGATACTCAGCCCGAGGTGGCGGGCAGCCCGGTAGGCGCCCATCGCAACGCGGTCGTTGTAGCAGAAGAGCGCGGTCGGCCGATCGGGGCGGTCGAGGAGTTCACGCGCGGTCCGCAGACCGCTGTGGGCGTCGCCGGTGGCGCCCCGGGCCACGAGTCCGGGGTCGTAGCCCAGCCCGTGCTCCAGCAATGCGGACCGGTATGCCGCAAGTCGTTCACTCGCGGCCGGGATGTCCTCCACGACCGTGCAGAAGCCGATCCGGGTGTGGCCGGCCCGGATCAGGAACTCGACCGCTGCCCGAGCGCCGCCCTCCTCGTCGGGCACCACCCAGTCGACCGTCGGCAGATCGACGGACGGGCGGCCGTCGAGGACGACGAACGGCAGTCCTTCCGGAAACTCGGGGAGGTTGATCTTCCGGTGGTACATCGAGGCGTAGATGAGCGCGTCGACATTGCGCTGGGCCAGCGCCTGCACCGCGCTCTGCTCCATCTCGACGTTCCCGCCGGTGTCGATCAGAAGCAGCAGGCACCCGGCCTCCCATGCCGCCTCCTGCGCCCCGGCGAGCATCCGGCCCGCGAACGGTGTGCTCGCCACCATGTCGGAGAGCAGGCCGATCGTGTGCGTCTGGTTCGTGCGCAGGCTGCGAGCCAGCAGGTTGGGGGTGTAGCCGAGTTCCTCGGCGGCCCGCCGGACCCGCTCCCCGATGGCGGGCTTCACCCGTCCGGAGTCGCGGCCATTGATCACGAGCGAGACGGTGGAAACCGATACTCCCGCTCGGGCCGCCACGTCCTTGAGCGTCACCACAGCCGTCACCCCGTTGCGTCAAACGATTTACGTAGAACGATTGACGGGATTGTTGCGCCAGGGTTACGTCCGTGTCGATAGGGCGGTCGCCGCGTAATAAAACCGTTATCCAGCGGGCTGCGGTGTGCCTCGGCCCGCTGCGGTGCGCCCGTGCCCGGCTCGCGGTCGCCCGGACCGGGGACGCCTCCCGTCAGCCACCGCACGCGGAGCGCCCCGTGCTGTCCGAGCGGTACGCCAGGGCCTTCGAGAACGCCGATGCCGTCGCGCCGCTGCGGCTGCCGCGCGACGATGTGCGGCGGGACGGCACGCGGACCACTCCGGGGCTGCGGACAACGAGGTCGCCGGAACACTCCCGGTCTGCGGACAACGAGGTCACCGGGAAGTGGGGTGTGGGAAGCCCGTCACGCCTCGTCGGTCACGCTCGCCGGCTCGTCCAGTACGGAGCGTACGACCGAGTGCGCCGCGCCCGGCAGCGGCCTCCGGGCCGAGGCGGGACACGGCGACCCCGCGGGCGAGGCGGGCGGTGCGGCGCTTCAGCTCGCGCATTCCCCGGCGAGGGGCGCGCCGAGGTCGGTGTCGGCCGGCCGAGGTCGGGCGCGCGGACGCCGGTCCGGGTGCCGCGGCCCCACCGGTTCTTGTCCTCGGGGAGGCCCTAGCCGTAGACCGGCCCGGTGTACTTCTCGCCCGGGCCCTGGCCCGGCTCGTCCGGGATCACCGACGCCTCACGGAACGCGAGCTGCAAGGACTTCAGCCCGTCCCGCAGCGGGGCCGCGTGGAAGGAGCTGATCTCGGTCGCGCCGGCCGTCACCAGACCGGCCAGCGCCTGGATGAGCTTGCGCGCCTCGTCCAGGTCCTTGTGCTCCGCGCCTTCCTCGGCCAGGCCCAGATTGACCGCGGCGGCGCTCATCAGGTGCACCGCCACCGTGGTGATCACCTCCACCGCCGGCACGTCCGCGATGTCGCGCGTGAGCTCGTCGAAACCGGGAGTGCCGGAGGAGTCGGCGGAGGAAGGAGGGGGGGACGCGTCGCTCATGCGGACACGATATGCCCCGTCCCGCCGATTACGGCCTCGGGGCCTGCGCTGGTATGGTGGGAGCACGACCGGTCGGACATTCAGTGTGTCCGGCCAACAAGTGGAGCTCCGATCTCCCACCTGGTCGGCCGGACAGGCCGACGGGTTCCGGTCAGACGGTCCGGTCAGCACCGCTGATTCCACGCCGTCCGATGCGCCCCGCGGAATAACGCGGCGGTGCTCCCGGTTGTGAGGAGCCCCGCCTGTGTCCCGTACGGGGCGTTTTGTGCGCCCGAGTGCGGGTCGGACGAAGAGAATCGAGCGCGGCTGTCGGCCAGTCAGTCGCGTGGTGCAACCGAGGAGGCCCCATCAGCGCCGAGCCCCGCATCAACGACCGGATTCGCGTTCCCGAGGTGCGACTTGTCGGTCCCAGTGGCGAGCAGGTCGGCATCGTGCCGCTTGCCAAGGCCCTGGAGCTTGCGCAGGAGTACGACCTCGACCTGGTCGAGGTCGCGGCGAACGCCCGTCCGCCTGTGTGCAAGCTCATGGACTACGGAAAGTTCAAGTACGAGTCGGCCATGAAGGCCCGTGAGGCGCGCAAGAACCAGGCGCACACGGTCATCAAGGAGATGAAGCTCCGGCCGAAGATCGATCCGCACGACTACGACACCAAAAAGGGTCACGTCGTCCGGTTCCTCAAGCAGGGCGACAAGGTCAAGATCACGATCATGTTCCGTGGTCGCGAGCAGTCCCGGCCGGAGCTCGGCTACCGGCTGCTGCAGCGGCTCGCGGAGGACGTCCAGGAGCTCGGCTTCATCGAGTCGAACCCCAAGCAGGACGGCCGCAACATGATCATGGTTCTCGGTCCGCACAAGAAGAAGACCGAGGCCATGGCCGAAGCCCGTGAGGCCCAGGCCGCCCGCAAGGCGAGTCGCCAGAGCGACGCCGCCGGCGAGGAATCGGCGCAGGCCCCGGCAGACGCCGGCTGACCCGAACACTCCCGGAGCCCCCCGGCTCCGGGTCCGTAACGCAGAACTGACGCTTCCCGTACGCCCACCGGCGGCCGGGAGGGCCAGCGACGAGGAGATCACGGCGCCATGCCGAAGAACAAGACGCACAGCGGTACCAGCAAGCGCTTCAAGATCACCGGCTCCGGCAAGGTGCTGCGTGAGCGCGCCGGCAAGCGCCACCTGCTTGAGCACAAGCCGTCCAGCAAGACGCGCGCGCTGACCGGCACGGTCGAGGTGGCCAAGCCGGACGCGAAGAAGATCAAGAAGCTTCTCGGCAAGTGACCGACGCGCCCCGGACCGGGGCGCGCCGTCCGATCCGGGATCCCATTCGCTTTCGGGCCGTGTGAGTACCACCGCGGTCCCCTAGAAGGAGTAATCAAGTGGCACGCGTCAAGAGGGCAGTCAACGCCCAGAAGAAGCGCCGGGCGATCCTCGAGCAGGCCAGCGGTTACCGCGGTCAGCGTTCGCGCCTGTACCGCAAGGCCAAGGAGCAGGTCACCCACTCCCTGGTCTACAACTACAACGACCGAAAGAAGCGCAAGGGCGACTTCCGTCAGCTGTGGATCCAGCGGATCAACGCCGCGGCCCGCGCCAACGGCATCACCTACAACCGCTTCATCCAGGGTCTCAAGGCCGCCAACGTCGAGGTGGACCGCAAGATCCTCGCGGAGCTGGCCGTCAACGACGCGAACGCCTTCGCGGCGCTGGTCGAGGTGGCGCAGAAGGCTCTGCCCTCCGACGTCAACGCGCCCAAGGCGGCGTGACGCCGCGCCGGTTCGCGGTTCCGGGTCCGTAGGCTTCGCGCCTGCGGACCCGTGTGCTGTCCGCTGCGGCGGAAACCCTGCTGGCCTCCGCCCCGAGGAAGAGACGATCCCCATGCCCACCCCCGAGTTGACCTCCCTGCGTTCCGCGCGGGTGACCGCCGCGCACCGGCTGGGGAAGCGCAGCTTCCGGGGGAAGGAACGGCGGTTCCTGGTGGAGGGCCCGCAGGCGGTGCGGGAGGCGATCGCGCATCCCGGCAGCGGGGCGGGGCGGACGCTGATCGAGCTGTACGCCACGCCGGAGGCGGCCGAGCGGCACGCGGAGATCGTCGCGGCGGCCCGCGCGGCGGGCGCGCCCGTACTGACCGCGACCCCCGAGGTCGTCGCGGAGATCTCCGACACCGTCACCCCGCAGGGCCTGGTCGGCGTCTGCCGCTTCGTCGACTCGCCGTTCGAGGCGATCCTCGCCTCGCGGCCCCGGCTGGTCGCCGTACTCGCCCATGTACGGGACCCCGGCAACGCCGGCACCGTGCTGCGGTGCGCCGACGCGGCCGGGGCGGACGCGGTGGTGCTGACCGACGCGTCGGTGGACCCGTACAACCCGAAGGCGGTACGGGCCTCGGCCGGCAGCCTCTTCCACCTGCCGGTCGCGGTCGGCGTACCGGTGGCGGAGGCGGTGACCGGGCTGCGCGCCGCGGGCGTACGGGTGCTGGCCGCCGACGGCGCGGGGGAGCGGGACCTGGACGCCGAGCTGGACGAGGACACCATGGCCGGCCCCACCGCCTGGATCTTCGGCAACGAGGCGTGGGGCCTGCCCGAGGAGACGCGGGCGCTCGCCGACGAGGTGGTGCGGGTCCCGATCCACGGCCGTGCGGAGAGCCTGAACCTCGCCACGGCCGCCGCCGTGTGCCTGTACGCCTCGGCACGGGCGCAGCGTGCGCCCGGAGGGTGCCGCGGCGTGACCCGCACCTAGTAGGGTGGCGGGCCGGGGGCCCTGAGAGGGGGTTGCGGGCATGGATGTGATGCCGCAGAACGGCGTGCGTGGTGCGCTCGTCGGCTGGTCCGCGGGTCCGGCCGGCCCGAGGACCGAGCTGCCCGCCGCCGGTCAGCCGCGCATCGGCCTGCGGGACGACGGCCGCACGGACCCCGACCGGCCGCAGAACGGCGACTCCGGCACCGGCCCGGCCGCCACCGACCATCTGGGCATCGACCCCGACGACCTCCCCGACGGCCTGGTCGTCGCCGACGAGGACGGCCGGGTGATCTGCTTCAACGCCGCCGCCGCCCGGATCACCGCACTGCGCCCCGGCGATGTGCTCGGCCGGCCCGTCGAGCAGGCACTGCCGCTGGAAGACCTCGAAGGCCGCCGCTGGTGGCAGCTCACCGACCCCTACGGGGGCCTGGCCATCCGGGTCGGCCAGCCGGAGCGCAATCTGCTGCTGCCCGGCGGCCGCGAGGTGCTGGTAGCCGCTCGGTACGTCCGGGGGCAGCCCGGCGGGCCGGTGCGGCGGCTGGTGGTCACCCTGCGCGGCACCGAGGCCCGGCGCCGTACCGAACGCAGCCACGCCGAACTGATCGCCACCGTCGCTCACGAACTGCGCTCCCCGCTCACCTCCGTGAAGGGCTTCACCGCCACCCTGCTGGCCAAGTGGGAACGGTTCACCGAGGACCAGAAGAAGCTGATGCTGGAGACGGTGGACGCCGACGCCAACCGCGTCACCCGGCTCATCGCCGAACTGCTGGACATCTCCCGGATCGACTCCGGACGCCTGGAGGTACGCCGCCAGCCGGTCGACCTCGCCACCGCCGTACGGCGCCACGTGGACGGCCATGTCGCCGCCGGCCAGCCCGCCGACCGGTTCCGGATCCACGTCCACGAGCCGCTGCCCGCACTGTGGGCCGACCCGGACAAGGTGGACCAGGTACTCGGCAACCTGCTGGAAAACGCGGTGCGGCACGGCGAGGGAACCGTCACCATCGACGTGGCGCCCTCGTCCACGCCGGGCGAGCGTCCGCACGCCGCCACGGCGGTCACCGTGAGCGACGAGGGCCCCGGCATTCCGGAGGAGTCGATGGGGCGCGTGTTCACCCGGTTCTGGCGCGGCAGCAAGCGCGGCGGCACGGGACTGGGCCTCTACATCGTCAAGGGCATCGTCGAGGCGCACGGCGGCACCATCTCGGTCGGCCGCGCACCCGGCGGCGGCGCCGAGTTCCGGTTTGTCCTGCCCGTCGGGGCACCGTCCTTCCTGGCCTGAGCCGCCCGAGCGCCCGCAGCCGCCGGCAGGCCCTCCGACGGACCGCCGACGGGCGCGGAGCAGCCGGTCCTCGCGGCGCCAGTAGACTCGGGCCTTGGCATGTGTCCGGGCAGAGCCTCCCCCAGAGCTTTCAGCCTGGGAGGTACCCCACACAGCATCCGATTCGGAACGGGAAGAGATGTCGGCACCGAACAAGTCGTACGACCCTGTCGAGGTCGAGGCGTTGCAGCCGGAACAGATCGAGCGGATGCGCGACGACGCGCTCGCCGCGATCGCGTCCGCCGCCGACCTCGACGCGCTCGCCCAAGTGAAGACCGCGCACACCGGCGGCACCTCGCCGCTCGCGCTCGCCAACCGGGAGATCGGTGCGCTGCCGCCGCAGGCCAAGGCCGAGGCCGGCAAGCGTGTCGGGCAGGCCCGCGGCGCGGTCAACCAGGCGCTCGCCGCTCGCCAGAGCGAGCTGGCGGCCGAGCGGGACGCCCGCGTACTGGTCGAGGAGGCGGTGGACGTCTCCCTGCCCTACGACCGGGTGCCGGCCGGCGCCCGCCACCCGCTGACCACCCTGTCCGACCGGATCGAGGACATCTTCGTGGCCATGGGCTACGAGGTCGCCGAAGGCCCCGAGGTCGAAGCCGAGTGGTTCAACTTCGACGCCCTCAACTTCCCGCCCGACCACCCCGCCCGCGAAACCCAGGACACCTTCTTCGTCCAGAGCCCGGAGGGCGCCGACGGGCCGGACACCGCGAACTCATCGGGCATCGTGCTGCGCACCCACACCTCACCGGTGCAGATCCGCTCCCTGCTCGACCGCGAGCCGCCCGTCTACGTCGTCTGCCCCGGCCGGGTCTACCGCTCCGACGAGCTGGACGCCACCCACACCCCGGTGTTCAACCAGGTCGAGCTGCTGGCCGTGGACGAGGGCCTGACCATGGCCGACCTCAAGGGCACCCTGGACCACATGGTCGTCTCGCTCTTCGGCGAGGGCATGAAGACCCGGCTCCGGCCGAACTTCTTCCCGTTCACCGAGCCGTCCGCCGAGATGGACATGCTCTGCTACGTGTGCCGGGGCGAGTCCGTCGGCAACCCGGACCGCCCCTGCCGTACCTGCTCCTCCGAGGGCTGGATCGAGCTGGGCGGCTGCGGCATGGTCAATCCGAAGGTGCTCACCGCCTGCGGCGTGGACCCGCAGAGGTACAGCGGCTTCGCGTTCGGCTTCGGCATCGAGCGGATGCTCATGTTCCGCCACAACGTCGAGGACATGCGAGACATCGTCGAGGGTGACGTGCGCTTCACCCTTCCGTTCGGGATGGAGATCTGATGCGGGTCCCGCTTTCTTGGCTGCGGGAGTACGTCGACCTGCCCGCCGGTGAGACCGGCCGCGACGTCCAGGCCAAGCTCATTTCCGCCGGTCTCGAGGTGGAGACCGTCGAGCAGCTCGGCGCCGGGCTCAAGGGCCCCCTGGTCGTCGGCCAGGTGCTCACCGTCGAGGAGCTGGAGGGCTTCAAGAAGCCGATCCGCTTCTGCACGGTGGACGTCGGTGACGCCAACAGCACCGGTGAGCCGCAGGAGATCGTCTGCGGCGCCCGCAATTTCGCCGTCGGCGACAAGGTCGTCGTCGTGCTGCCCGGCGGTGTGCTGCCCGGCGACTTCCAGATCTCGGCCCGCAAGACGTACGGCCGCACCTCGCACGGCATGATCTGCTCCGCCCGCGAGCTGGGCATGGGCGACACCGCGCCGGATTCCCTGGGGGGCGACGGCATCATCGTGCTGCCGCCGGAGCACGAGGTCGGCACCGACGCGATCGGGCTGCTGGAACTGGTCGACGAGGTGCTGGACATCGCCGTCACCCCGGACCGCGGCTACTGCCTGTCGCTGCGCGGCGTCGCCCGCGAGACCGCGATCGCCTACGGGCTGCCGCTGCGCGACCCGGCACTGCTCGACGTGCCCGCGCCCAACGCGTTCGGCCACCCGGTCAAGGTCTCCGACCCGATCGGCTGCGACCGCTTCACCGCCCGCACCGTCACCGGGATCAACCCGCACGCGCACTCCCCGATCTGGCTGCAGCGACGGCTGCAGAAGGTCGGCATGCGGCCCATCTCGCTCGCCGTGGACATCACCAACTACGTGATGTTCGAGGTCGGCCAGCCGCTGCACGCCTACGACCGCGCCCGGCTGAACGGGCCCGTCGGGGTGCGGCGCGCCCAGCCCGGCGAGAAGCTCACCACCCTGGACGGCGCCCAGCGCGTGCTGGACGCCGAGGACCTGGTGATCACCGACGACAGCGGGCCGATCGGACTGGCCGGTGTGATGGGCGGCGCCCACACCGAGATCGCCGAGTCCGGTGAGGATTCCGGCACCACCGAGATCGTCATCGAGGCCGCGCACTTCGCGCCGGTGGCCATCGCCCGCACCGCGCGCCGCCACAAGCTCGGCTCCGAGGCGTCCCGCCGGTTCGAGCGCGGCACCGACCCGCTGGCCACCTCGGCCGCCGCCCAGCGGGCGGTGGACCTGCTGGTCCTGCTGGCCGGCGGCACCGCGGAGCCCGGCGTCACCGAGGTCGTCTCGCCGTCCGCCCCGCGCACCGTCGCGATGCCCGCCGACCACCCGGACCGCGTCGCCGGTACCGAGTACGGCCGCGAGACCGTCGTCCGGCGCCTCCAGGACGTCGGCTGCGACGTCGGGGGCACCTCCCGGGCCGAAGGCTCCGGGGGAGGCTCCGACGAGCTGATCGTCACCGTGCCGAGCTGGCGGCCCGACCTGAACTTCCCCAATGACCTCGCCGAGGAGGTCATCCGCCTCGAGGGGTACGAGAACCTGCCCTCGACACTGCCGCAGCTCCCGTCCGGGCGCGGCCTGACCGACACCCAGCTGCTGCGCCGCCGGGTCGGCCGCGCGCTGGCCGGCGCCGGATACGCCGAGGCGCCGAGCTACCCCTTCCTCGGCGCGGAGGTCTTCGACCAGCTCGGTCTGGACGAGGACGACGAACGGCGCCGTACGGTCACGCTCGCGAACCCGCTCTACGACACCGAGCCCGCGCTGCGTACCACGCTGCTGCCCGGACTGCTCGCCACCCTGCGCCGCAACGTCGGGCGCGGCACCCACGATCTGGCGCTCTTCGAGACCGGCCTGGTCTTCCACCCGTCCGGCGACCCCGTGGCGCCGCCGCGGCTGCCGGTCGACCGGCGCCCGACCGAGGAGGAGATCGCCGGGCTGGAGGCCGCGCTGCCCGACCAGCCGCGACGGGTCGCCGCCGTGCTGGCCGGTGCCCGCGAGCAGGCCGGCTGGTGGGGCCAGGGCTACCCGGCGACCTGGGCCGACGCGATCGAGGCGGCCCGCACGGTGGCCCGCGAGGCCGGAGTCGCTCTGACCGTCCGGCAGGACCAGTACGCGCCGTTCCACCCCGGGCGGTGCGCGGCGCTGGTCGCCGCCTCGGCCGCCGAGGAGGGTACGGAGCTGCTGGTCGGTCACGCCGGTGAGCTGCACCCACGGGTCACCAAGGCGCTCGGGCTGCCCGAGCGGACCTGCGCGATGGAGGTCGACCTCGACCTGATCGAACAGGCCGGCGGGGTCCGGGTCTCCGTACCCCGCGTCTCCACCTTCCCGGTCGCCACCCAGGACGTGGCCCTCGTCGTGGACGCCGCCGTCCCCGCCGCGGACGTCGAGGCCGCGCTCCGCGACGGCGCCGGCGACCTGCTGGAATCCCTCCGCCTCTTCGACATCTTCACCGGCCCGCAAATCGGCGAGGGCCGCAAGTCCCTCGCCTACGCCCTCCGCTTCCGTGCCCCCGACCGCACCCTCACCGCGGAGGAAGCCTCCGCCGCCCGGGACGCCGCGGTCGAGGCGGCGGCCGACCGCACGGGTGCGGTGCTGCGGGGCGCCTGACAGGTGGTGCTGTACGGCCGGGGCCGCTTCCTTTGAACGGGGGCGGCCCCAGTCGCGTGGTGGCGGCACGCGGGGTTTGTCTGCCGGGCCCCGTCCCCACCACCTGGTGGCCGCCCCTGCCGGTCCTCGGTCGGCCCACCGGGTGTGGCCGCCCCCGCCGATCCGGGCGACTGTGGCGGCAGGTGCTGGGTACGCGTCCTTCTGGTCGTCCGAGGAGGAGAACGGACGTGGCTGATCGAGGAGCCGATCGGACAGCGGGCGAGCGGCCCGCCACGGAGGAGGCCCAGGCCCACCCCGGGCCCCCGCCGCCCACGCGCGAACCCGACACACAGGCCGATCCCGCGCCTGATGGAGATGCCCGGGCCGATCCGGTGTTTGACGGTGGTGCGCGGGCCGATCCCGGGTTTGATGGTGGTGCGCGGGCCGGCGCCGTGCTTGACCGCGCTCGCCAGCCCGACCCCGTGCCTGACGGTGGTGCGCAGGCCGATCCGGCGCATGACGGCGATGCCGGGGCCGACCCCGTGCTTGACGCTGGTGCGCGGGCCGATCCCGCGCATGATGGTGGTGCGCGGGCCGATCCCG
>NZ_DATDBG010000268.1:0-20428 GCF_036524955.1 Streptomyces sp. | reverse complement strand
CCTGACGGTGCCGGGGGGTGCCGGCGCCCAGGCCGCCGGTGCTCCGGCCGGCGCGGCGCCGTACCCGCCCTCGTACTCGGCCGCGGCGAGCATGTGGTCGAGCTGATCGGCGTCCGGCCGTACCGCAGGATCCTTGGCGAGGAGGGCGGACAGCAGCGGACCGAGCCGCCCCGACCGCACCGGCGGCGGCAGGGGTTCGTCGAGCACTGCGGCGAGGGTGGAGAGCGTGGTCGCCCGACGCAGCGGATGGTGCCCCTCGACCGCTACGTACAGCATCATGCCGAGCGACCACAGGTCGGAGGACGGATTGCCCTCCACCCCGCGGATGCGCTCCGGTGCCATGTACTCGGGCGAGCCGATCAGCGCCCCGGACGCGGTGAGCGCGGTCGCACCGTGCAGCGCGGCGATCCCGAAGTCCGTGAGCACGGGCGTGCCGTCGGTCCGCAGCAGCACGTTCCCCGGTTTGACGTCCCGGTGCTGCACGCCCGCCGCGTGCGCGGCCCGCAGGGCGCTCAGCACACCCCGGCCGATCCGTGCGGCCTCCGGCACCGTGAGCGGGCCCCGCTCCAGCCGGTCGGCGAGGCTTCCGCCGTCCACCAGCTCCATCACGAGCCACGGATAGGGATACTCGGGGCCGTCCACGATGTGATGGATGATCACCACATTCGGATGCCGCAACCGGGCCAGCGCCCGCGCCTCCCGCAGCACCCGTTCCCGCATCCCGGCCGCCCCGGCCGGATCGGCGGACGCCATCGCCAGATCGGGCGGCCGCACCTCCTTGAGCGCCACCTCCCGGTCGAGCGCAGTGTCCCGGGCCTGCCACACAAGGCCCATCCCGCCACCGCCGAGACGCCGCAGCAGCGCGAAACGGCCATCGATGAGCCGCGTTTCCGGCCCTCCTGGATTCATGCCCGCCATCGTAGAAGCAGAAGGGAGCTCGGCCCGCCGCTGCCCTACGCCCCGCGCCCGCAGCCGCAGCCGCAGCCGCAGGACCGTGCCCCGCGTCCCTGGCCCAACCCGCTGCCGTGACCGCCGATACTCACGACGGCGGGCTGTTCCGGCCACCGGCCGGGGTCCCGGGTCAGGCTCCCTTCGGAGACCACAGAGCGGATCGTGAGGTGGATCAGTACGCCAGGGCCCAAGGCCGGCATCCGTCCCGGCTGCTGGCGGATCGAACAGGCTCCTTCGGGCGGCCCGTTGGCGTCCACGCACGTACATGACTCGGCGAGCAGGGACTGCCGGGACGGCGACGTGACGAACGACCGCCCTGCGGCCGGCAGGTGGCCACGGCGCGGTCGTCGTCGCCGAGAGCCACAGCCGGACCTGGCAGCGGCCTCACCCGGCCCGGCCCGGCATCGGCCGACGGGAACCGGATGACGTGAACATGTTTACCGAGCGCGGGATGCGTGGGATCATTCCCGCATTGGTCTTCGCGCGTAGACCCGAACAACGACAGCACCGTTCACCGCTGAGGGCGCTCCATGCCACCAAGGGCTGGAACGTCCACCGTTCACGTCCGGAGGCTCACGCATGCGCAGACGACTGGCACTTCCCCTCGCCGCGGCCGCACTCGCCCTGCCCGCCGTGCTGACCGCGGCCGGTCCGGCCGGCGCGGCACCGGCCGACAAGCCCCAGGTACTCAGCAGTTGGACCCAGACGAGTGCGAGCAGCTACAACGCATGGCTCGCGGCCCGCAACAACCAGGGCGCCTGGTCGGCGTACGGGTTCGACTGGTCCACGGACTACTGCTCCACGTCGCCCGACAACCCTCTCGGATTCCCTTTCAAGCTGTCATGCGCCCGCCATGACTTCGGCTACCGCAACTACAAGGCGGCCGGCACCTTCTCCGCGAACAAGGCACGGCTGGACTCCGCTCTGTACGCGGACCTGAAGCGGGTGTGCGCCAACTACTCCGGCGCCACGAAGGCGGCCTGCGACAGCACGGCATGGACCTACTACCACGCGGTCGACATCTTCGGCTCGGCCCCGGCGCTGAACGGCTCCCAGCCCGTCGGCTGAGGACCCGCCCGCTGCGGGTCCGTCGCCTGAGTGCCCGCCGTTCCAGGGCCCCCTCGGCCCCAAGGCCCGCCGGCGGCCCGGGCTCACCAGCCCGGGCTCACCGGCCGCCTGACCCCCCATGGGGTCCCCCGGACGCAGGGGGGACCCCATGGGGCACCAGACCGGAGGGGCGATGTGCGTTCCAGGCCGGCCGGTGAGGTTGCTGGGAAGCGGAGGGCGAGGGGAGGGGGACGATTTCGGGGGCGTCAGGAAGAGGACATCCACGACCAGTGCGACAGCGATCCGGGCCCACCGGGGAGCACGCGCCACTGACACCCGAGCCTCCACGACACGCCTCCCCGACGGTTCGGCCGTTCCGGCCCCGCGCTCCATGGCACCGCCCGCCCTGCCACCCGTCACAAGCCACAGCCGTTGCCAGTCCCCGGTTCTGAGTGGCCTTCGGGCCTACGCGGGCGTGGTGTCCGAAGGCGCCGGGCGGGCCGGGGCGCTGACCTGCCGACAGTGCACCCCGCACCCCGCACACGGCATCGGCATCGGCATCGGCATCGGCGGACATCAGCAGCTCGGCGAGGCTTTCGCCCTCGCCTGTCCCCCAGAACGGGTCTGGAAGCTTCCCGAGGACGAGGACTACAGCAACAACGCGGGCACAGCCGCGGCGTGACCCACCGCGGCGTGGGAGGGCAGCCCCGGCGTCCTCGGCGCCGGGACGGTCTCCCGCGCGCCCGACACCGCGGCGTGGGCCAGGGCCGCCAGTGAGCGGCGGTCATGGCCCGGCGGATGCAGCACGGAGTGCGGGGTGACCCGGACCGAGAGGCCGCGGGTGGCGGCGACGCGGCGGAGGGACGCCGCGAAGGTGCCTTCGCCGACGTAGGCCGGGAGCGTGGTGGGGGCCCCGTGGTGGGCGTAGGTGAGGGTGACCGGCCGGACCGGGGCGCCCGCGTCGAGGGCCGCCTGGAAGGTGGCACGGCGGAACGGGTCTCCCGGCCCCGAGCACCAGGTCGTACCCCCGGGAAAGACGATCACCGACTCCCCCGAGCGCAGCAGCGCGCCCAGTTCCCGCACGGTGTCCGGCAGACCCCGCAGTCCCTCGCGGTCGATGAACCGGGTCCCCGCACGCCGTACGAGCGTCCCCACCACCGGCCACTGCCCCACCTCCCGCTTGGCGAGCACCGCGGCAGGCTGCACCGCCAGAAGCGCGAGCACGTCCAGCCACGAGATGTGGTTGGCCACCACGAGAGTGCCGGTCCGGGCACCAGGCACCGGCACCGCGAGCCCGTCCGCCTCGCACGACAGGGAGACGCCGAGGTCGGCCAGCAGCGAGCGGGCCCGCGCCCGCAGCTCCTCACGCTCCCCGAGCCGTTTCCCGGCCGCCGCGGCCCCGGCGAGGCTCGCGACGAGGGCCGCGTACCGCCGTACCGTCACTGCCGGGCCCGCCCCCGCCCCCGGCAGGTCGTCGGCGACGCACGCCGCCGTGCAGGGCGAGACCGCCGCCCAGGCGCTCCCGTTCACCGTTCCCCGCCGAGGAAATACCTCCGGTACCGCTCGTTCATCCGCTCCAGGCCCAGCAGCACGAAGAAGTCCGCGTCCCCGAAGTCCCGGTCGTGCGCGGGCGCCCCGCACATCCAGGCGCCGACCCGCAGATAGCCGCGGAGCAGCGGCGGCAGCGAGGCCGCGCTCGGCTCGGCGGCGAGCAGCCGCGGAGGCATCCAGGGGTCGTGCGGGTGGACGCGCAGCTCGGGCGGGCAGGCGTGCTTCGTGGTGCCCAGCAGCCAGGCGTCGGCTGCGGCCTGGCCTCCGTCGTCCAGCGGCACCGAGGCGCAGCCGGCGAGGTAGCGGTGGCCGGAGAGCAGCACGTAGCGGGCCAGCCCGGACCACATCAGGTTGATGACGGTCCCGTCCCGGTGGTCGGGGTGCACACAGGCCCTGCCCGCCTCGACCAGCGAGTCCCGCACGCCGTGCAGCGCGCCGAGGTCGAACTCACCGTCCGAGTAGAGGCGGGCGGAGCGTCCGGGCGGCAGCAGCCGGTAGGTGCCGACGACTTCCCCGCTGGTGCGCTCGGTGACGATCAGGTGGTCGACGAGCTTGTCGAACTCGTCGATGTCGTGCCCGGGGAGCGGCGTGCGCACAACAGCGCCCTTCTCCTCGGCGAAGATCTGGTACCGCAGCCGCTGCGCGGCGCGGATCTCCTCCTGCGTGGAGGCGATGGAGGTGACATAGGAGCGGGTCGGCACAGCAGACGCCGTGAACATGACAGAGATGACGGCTTCCGTTCGTCGGAGCCGGCATGGCCGGCGGAATCGAGTGGGGACCGTGCCCATTAATGCCCGTGCCCGGTGCCCGCCCGCTGTCCGTCCGATGAACGCCGAAAGGGCGCCGTCCGTCGAAAACGTGCGTCAGGTGCGGCAGCGCCAGGCGCTGGACCGATCGGCGGTCGCGAGCCCAGCAGTTCACACTGCGCCTGGCCACAGACACCACTCAGGTCGCCAACGTCCGCGGAGCGGCCACGCAGGACGGTGTACCGGTTCCAGTACCCGCGGTCCGGTACGCCCGACGAGCCCTGGGAAGCCGATTCCGCCCTCGGCGGCTACTACCGCTTCAAGTCCGTCGGCAGCGGCAAGTGCCTCAACGTCAGCGGAGGCGGCACCGTCAACGGCACCCAGGTCAGCCAGTACACCTGCGGCAACGCCGGCAACGACCTGTGGAATTCGTCCGCGACGACCACGAAGCCACCGCCCGGCCCCCGGACAGTTTTCCGGGGGCCGGGCGGTGGGCGGAGAGTCCCCGCGCGCCTCAGCGCTTGATGCGACTGCGGACGGCGAGCACCGCGAGGGCCAGCAGGGCGGGTTCCGAGAAGCGGCTGGCCATCTCCGTGTACGTGCCCCAGGTGGTGAGGTTCTGGCCGCTGGAGCGGAAGACGACGCTGTTCAGCACCACCCGCAGCGCCTTGTCGAACCGGCCCCGGCTGAAACGGTCCCCCGCCGGGAGCGTCAGCTCGGGGTCCTGTTCGGCGATGACCAGGGTCACCTTGCCGCCGCCGGCCGGGACGGTGCCGGTGGCCTGCTGCTCGGGGGCGGCGTCGGGCAGACCGAGCCCCATCATCAGCACGACGGTCGCCGTCACCGCGAGGGCGAGCCAGCCCAGGGCCCGCGAGGCCCGCAGGCCGTAGCCGGAGACCAGCCAGTACGCCCACAGCAGCCCGCGTTCGCTGCGCGGTGTGTCGGCGCGGTCGAAGCGGCGCATCTCCATCTCGCCGTAGTAGAAGTCGGCGGAGCCGGGCTCGTTCTTGCCGTCCTCGAACGCCTTCCGCAACTGCCGGTAGGTGGTGGCCAAATCCTCCGGGTCGGGGGTGAGGGCCGGGTCGGGGTGGTGGGGGCCGGGGTTCCACTGGCCCGGAGCGGGGGGCCGGCCCGGCGTCGCCGCACCCTGGCCGAGGGCCCGGGCGCGCCAGTGGTGCTCCTCGGCCAGGGTGCGGCGGCGCGACCACCGGTACGGCAGGACGAGACGCCGGTAGCGCCGCCGGTGCAGGCCGGCGGGGGCGGAGGCGAAGACCGTGCGGCCCTCCAGCCGTATCTGGTCGAGGTGGAAGGCCCCGGCGAACAGGCACTGGCTGAGGTCGGTGTCGGTCAGCACCAACTGCCCGGCGTCCACGCCCTGCAGGGAGGCGATCAGCACCCCGGGGTCGCCGCCCCTCAGCACGGTCTCGTCCAGCGGGCCGCCGATGCCCATCGTCCCGCCGAACGTGGTGCGGAACGGCGCGGGATGGGCGGTGACGGCTGTGGGAGACGTCACGAGAGCGTCGGCGAGGTCCACGGTCGCATACCGCAGGCGCAGCGTCGCCGTCGACGCCCACCGGGTCCGTACGCACACCAGCCGGCGCGCAGCGACCTCCAGCGTGGTCGCGGCTTCGAACACCGCGCCTGACAGGTCGACGGTGCCCTCGCACGCCAGGGGGCCGAGCGAGGGCGCCGTGGCGAAAACCGACTCGGTGAACTTCACGTCGCCGCCGAAGTTCGCCGGGTTCGCGAAGACGACCCCTTCGAAATCGGTGCGGTCGGCGAACGCGCACCTCAGGAAGCTGGCGCCACTGGAGAACTCAGCCCCCTTGAACACCGCGGGGCCGCTGAAGACCGCCTCATCGAGCCAGGCGTGGCCGCCGAACCTCGCCAACTCGAAGTCGGCCCGAGCAGTGAACGTGGCCTTCTCGAACCGGAGATGGCGGAACCGGGCGCGGCCGAAGGCCGCGGTACCGCTGAAGAGCGCGCCGTCGAAGCTGGCGCTGTCGTGGAACTCCGCGTTGTGGAACTGGACATTCTCGAAGGTCACGTTCCCGAACCCGGCGTGCCCGGAGAACGTTGCCTCGGTGAAGTCGGCCTTGCCGAGGCGGGGCGCGCCGGTGGCGGGGTCGGTCAGGGCGTGGAGCAGTTCGTCCAGCAGGTTCGTGGTGAACGGCGTCCCGTTGAGGCCGAGTTCGTCCCCCGGGTGCAGCCCGGACAGATACCGGGCACGGTCGGCGGCTCCGAGGTGGGCCAGGCAGGCGGTGCGGCCGGGGACGAGGATGCCGCGGCAGCCGACTGGGTCCCCGCTCGTGGAGCCGTGCCCGCAGTACCGCCAGATCGGACCGAAACGTGACGGGGAGGACATGACGCGGCGGCTCCAGCAGGACGTGTCGACAGGGCGGCCGTCCCAGGATGACCCGCGCGGGCGGCACAGCGCAGCCGGTCCGCGTTGAAGGCCGACCGGTTTCCGTAATGTGTCCGCAGGGCGGGCGGGACACAGGACACGCCTGATGAGGCGGTGTTCGCGGCCAATGTCCACGTGCTGGTCAGCGGTTGCGCCTGGCGGCGTCCGCCCTCCCGCGGGCCGACTTCGTCCCGCTGCGGCACATCGCCGAGCGCGCGAACGCTGTCGTGCGGCAGACCGGGTACGACCGTGGCGGCCACGTCGCGGCGTGGAGCAGCCGCGGCTGCCGTTCGCGGACGTGCGGGCGTTCCTCAGCGAGCTCGCCCACTCCCCCGCCGCCGGCTGAGCGGGCCCGCCCGCGCTGCCCCGCTCACACCTTCGGGGGACGCGGTACGGATACCCGCGTGCGGACGCCTGTCCGGCCGTACGTTCGCTGCCGGAACCGGATTCACCGAGGGGACGCCATGCCTGACCGGAACAGGGCGGCCGTCGACCACACGGCGCTGTGGTCGGCGGCGCTCGCCGCCGTACTGACGCTGTCGTTGGGAGACGGGCGCTACGACTGGCTGAGTTTCGCGCTGGGGACGGCACTGGGGCTGGAGATGGCCGCGTTCTACCGGCCGGCGTTCCCCGAGCCGGACGCCCGGTGGGACCGCACCACGGCAGCGGGGGTCTTCGGCGCGGTCGGCGGGCTGGTCACCACGATGGTCCTGGCCTGGCCGGTGCAGGCGCTGGTGGGGACGCCGGCCAGTTGCCGGCGGCTGTTCGAGCGTGACGGGGCCGACCTGGACGACTGCGCCGGCACCGTGGCGTACCACCGGCTGGGGGTGGTGTGGGCGGCAGCCGCCGTCGTCCTCGCCTACGCCCACTGGGCCTATGTGGTCCGCCCGCCGTCGGCAGCCCCCCACCCCGCCGACGGCGAACCCGCACCCGCGGCCGTGGACGTACCGGCACGCGAGTGACACCGGCCGTCACCCGGCCGCCGGCTCAGGGGGCGTAGACCTGGTCCAGCCGGTGGATCGCCCCGTCGTCACCGGTCTCGTACCGGAAGACCAGCCCCGAGTCGGGGTGGGCCGCGACCCAGTCGAGGAACTCCTGGACGCCGATGCGCCGGCTCTCGGAGCTCATGGTGATCGGGCTGGTCGCGGTGATGTAGGCGGCCTGGTCCAGCGCCCAGCGCGAGTCCTCGCCGGTGGTGATGTACGGCAGTCCGTCCGAGTCCTCGCTGGGGCAGCCCCAGCGGCCGTGCTGCAGGACCAGGTTGATGTGCGGGTCGCCGCCGCTGATCGTCTCGGTGCGGTACACAGCGAAGGTCTGCGGGTCCACCTCGTCGGGCGTCGGCGGCTTGTTGCTGCAGGCTGTCTTCGCAGGAGCGGGAGCCGGGGCGGGAGCCGGGGCAGGAGCCGGGGCAGGAGCCGGCGGCTTGGTCGTGGCCGCCAACGGTGTGGCGGTCCTGGCCGGGACCGATGCCGGGGCGGTGGCCGGCGCGGCGGGAGCCGTGGACACGGCGGCGGGCCTCTTCGGCACTCCGCTTGCGGTGGTCGCCGGCGTGTCCGCGGCGCTGTCGTCCGCCGGGCCGCACCCGGTCAGTGCGGCCGCGGCCAGCGCGACGGCTGCGAGCACGACGGCGACGGGTCTGAGCGGAGTCGCGTTCATCTGTGTGGTCCCCCCCATGAGGAGTGCGGCCCCAACGGCCGTACTCGTGTCCGGATGCCCGGAAAGGTAGCAACGCCGGGCCCGCCGTACGGTGTTCGCGGCGCTGGTGTCACACGCCTGGGACATCACCGTGGCCCGGTGAAGACCGCCGGTACACGATCAGCACCGCCGACGGTCACGCCGTCGAGGACAGGAGGGTGCCGGCAGCTTCCAGGAGGCGCTCGGCCGACCTTTCCGGCGCCCCCGGTCGCTGCCGGTCGGCCGGACCCGGACGGGGTCGTGCCGGTCGCGGCCGACCGCCCTTTCGCGGTGCCGGACGGGACTGGCCGTCGGCGAGGCGTGAACGGGCCGCCGGCGGGCCGCTGGTGAAGGTTGCCCGCCCGTCGGACTCAGGGCGGTGGAGCGACAGGGAGGTCACGGACGGCGCGCCGGCCTCGACAACTTCCTGTACAGTTGTCCACAAAATTGCCGAGCCTGCGTATGGCCACAGGGATGGGGATACGGATGACGGTCGTCGCGAATACCCTGGTCGGCGCGGTCGCCGCCTTCCACGTCTACGTAATGGTCCTGGAGATGTTCCTCTGGCAGGGACCACGCGGCCGGGCGCTGCACGGCCTCGGCCCGGACGGTGCCCGCATCACCGCGCCGCTCGCCGCCAACCAGGGCCTCTACAACGGCTTTCTGGCCGCCGGCTTGGCGTGGGGGCTGGTCGCCGACGATCCGGTCGGCTTCC
The DNA here is from genome assembly GCF_036524955.1 of Streptomyces sp. GTDB lineage: Bacteria > Actinomycetota > Actinomycetes > Streptomycetales > Streptomycetaceae > Actinacidiphila. The sequence continues at coordinate 11,340 of NZ_DATDBG010000268.1, read as the reverse complement.
AGGCACAGGTCTTCTTCCTTTGCTGCGTCGTCCTCGCCGGCGCCTACGGGGCCGCCACCGCCTCGCGCAGCATCCTGTACGTGCAGTTCGCCCCCGCAGCCGTCGCACTGGCGGCGGTCCTCGCCGCCTCGTGATGGAGACGCGTGGACCCGGGGAGGCGGGGCGGCCCGAGGGGCCGGGGAAGCCGGGCCGCAAGGAGACGGGCGCGCCCGGCCGCCGCACATCGGGGAGGCCCGGTCGCCCGGTGCTCCCGGACCCGGACCAGCTCCAACCACCGGCCGACCCCCGGACGGTGCGCACCCGCGCCCGTCTGCGGGCGGCGCTGCTCGCCGAGTGCGGGGAGCGCCCACTGGAGGAGGTCAGCGTCTCGGCGGTGGCCCGGCGCGCCGGGGTCGGCCGGGCCACTCTCTATCTGCACTACGACGGGTTGCCGGCGCTGGCCGTCGACGCCTGCGCCGACGTCGTACGCGAAGGGGTGGACGCGCTGCACGCCTGGACCGCGCCGCCGTCGCCCGACGCCCCGCCTCCGCCGCTCACCGACTTCCTCATCACCGTGGACCACCGTGCCGGCCTCTACCGCACCTTGGTGTCCGAGGGGGGCGGCGGACCGCTGGGCACCCTGCTGCACCGGGAACTGCGCGCCCGCTCGTACGGGGACCGGGTGCGGGCCGGCACGCCGCACCCGGAACTGGCGGCCTCGGCGACGGCCGCCGCGTTCACCGGCCTGCTCGCCGACTGGCTGCACGGCCATCTCGTCCTGACGCCCCGGGAGTTCTCGCACCACGTCTGGCGGCTGCTCCTCGCCATCCACCACATCGTGCGATGACCCGGATACCCCCGCCCGAAAGGCGACAAACCTGACCGAATAGGCGTAAATGGTGTCTGATTGACACACGGCTGATTTAGTCGGGTCATACGGAGACCACCTTTTCGGTGACGATGGGTACCAGGGGTGGGCTGTCCGCGGCGGGGACGTACTCGACAGCGCCCCGTGATTTCCGGTGGGAATGGGCACCGTTTCGACGGGTTCAGGAGCCACTGATCGGGTGACCTGCCGGTCGGGGCGGAGTGTCTCGGGGGATGCCAGCGCGGGAGTGCCGATAGCTTGTTGGTGCGGGCCCTGGGCTGCCTCCCTGACAAGATGCGGCGGGGGACTCGCACTTGGTACGCCTCGGGGCGGATGCCGTGGAGGTGTTCGAGGAGGGGCCGGGGCAGCCGGACTGGCGGGGTGCAGCAGGGGGCAGGACGATGTGGTCTTTCATCGCAGCCCCCGCTATGTTCCGATGGGGGTATGGGCGGACGGATGCGCGAGGGTCACCAAGGAACCGGGCCGGGCGCAATCACGCCGGACGGGTGTGCAGTCGAGCTGTATGAGCGGCTCCCCGTGGGCGACGAGCCCGACATTGTCCAACGGGCAGTCCCCGCCAAGGTCCATGTCCTCGAGCTGGGATCTGGCGTGGGCCGCATGACGCATCCGCTGGTGGAGCGGGGCTTCAGCGTAACTGCCGTCGATGAATCTCCTCAGATGCTTGAGCGGGTCCACGGCGCCCGGACGGTCTGCAGTCCGATCGAGGAGCTGGAGCTCGACGCACGCTTTGATGTGGTGTTGCTGGGGTCGTTCCTTGTTCACGCCGGTGACCCGCAAGTGCGTCAGGGGCTGCTGCGGACCTGCCGACGGCATGTCGCTGACGACGGCTGCGTGCTGATCCAGCGAGAGAGCGAGGGTCGGCACGAGAACCTGCCGCAAGAGGTGAAGATCGCTGGCGGTCTCGTCCGGGTGGTGTCCTCCGATCCGGTGGGTCCAGGTGTGCGGTCCGTCCACGTCGAATACGTCTTCTCGGACGGGTGTGGTTCATCGGGCTGGTTCTGCGAGAACCTCGGTGATGGCGCGGCGTCCCACCTCCGCCATGGCGGGGTTGGTGTGGCGGTAGTAGTCGATCCCGCTGACGAAGGTGAGTGCCCAGCCTCGTCCGCGGGCCCAGGCCGCGTCGTCGAACCCTCCTGCCGAGCGGAAAGTCTGCCGCGTCTCTGTGGTGAGCAGTGTCCACGCCGCGATGGCGTCGCAGGACGGGTCACCCACACCCGCAGTGCCGAAGTCGATCACTGCGCGGAGTTGACCGGCGTTGACCAGGATGTTGCCAGGGATGAGATCGCCGTGCGCCCACATGGGCGGTCCGTCCCACTCCGGCTGGTCGAGGGCGTGTTCCCACGCGGCGAGGACAGCGGGGGCGTCGATGACGTCCGCTGCCTTGGCGGTCCACTCACGTACGGAGGCATCGCGGGTGCGCAGAGACACGGTCCGGTAGCCCTGTCGCACGCCGGTGGTGTCGGCCCTGCGCAGCGCTGCGACGAACTCGCCGAGGTCCCTGGCGAACCGGTGGTCATTACGCCCCTCATCCGTCAGGTGCGAGCCGTCGATCCAGCGGCTGATCGCCCAGGGGAAGGGATACCCGTTTCCCGGCTGCCCCACGGCGATCGGTTCGGGCACGGCGGCGGGCAGGAACGCGGCCAGCCGTGGCAGCCAGACATGTTCGAACTCCACCTGCTCGACGGCGTCCTCGATCCGGGGCAAGCGGACCGCCATCTCGTCTCCGAGCCGATAGATCGCATTGTCGGTGCCCGCCGAGTCCACCGTCCTGATGGGCATATCCGCCCATCGCGGAAACTGCTGTGCGAGTAGCTGCCGCACCAGCGCGACATCGGTCGGAACCTCGTTCTCATGCATCATCAGCCTGAGACCCTAGCCGGGCGGCCGACAGAGCAACATCGGATTGGACGCCGCCGGACGGGCGGGCGCGGCGGACACGACGGGTGCGGCCGGCTCGCGCGCCGGCCGAGCCCCGCCGGCGTGCGCGCCGGCTGCCGGCGACACCGGCCGGGGCGTCGGCCTCGCCTCACAGTGCGGCCGGGCCCTCGCACATCCGCCGCGCCCCGACCGGCCGGTCGGGGCGCGGGTCCACCGCCGGGGCGGCGACGTCGGCGGCGGCTCCGCAAACCCGCAGCTCGGTCATCGGGTGGCGTTGCGCGCCGCCAGCTCGGCGCGCAACTCGTCTGCGTACTGCCACTCCCGGGTGTCGGCGGGCAGCTCGTGCTCGCGCCCGGCGAGCAGAGCAGGCAGGAGTGCGGCCAGGGCCTGCGGCGAGGCGAGGACCGGCACCGGCAACGGGACCGGCTCGGCCCGCAACGGCTCACTGTCCTCGTCCAGCGGAATGTACTGCCAGCCGTGGTGCTCGTCCCAGTACAGCTCCACCCCGTGCGGCCACGCTTCGGGGTCGGCGGACAGCCGCGGCAGGCCGGTGTCGTCCCGGCCGGGCGCGATGGGCCGGTACAGGCAGGTGATGGTCAGCGTTCCGTCGTCGTCCGCGTCGGTCCCCCACTCGGTGGGGGCGGCGCCCAGGCTCAGTTCGAGGTGGCCGGCGACCGTGGCGGCGTAGAACTGGTGCGGGTGCCGGGCACCCGTCATCCGGCGCGTGAGGTAGCCGCTCACCGGCTGCCCCGCTGCGCCGGCGCGGAGGTCGCGCGGAGGTCGTAGCCGTGGGCGGTCAGGTCCCGGCGGGTGGCCCCGGCCTGCTCCTCGCCCCGGTCGTGATCCCCGCGGGAGACGCCCCGGGCGCCCCGCAGGAGCTGCTCGTGCAGCGTCGTCGTGGTCCGGCTCGGCGCCCAGGGGAGGGCGAGCACGGCGTCGTTGTCGGTGAGCCGATCGCTCCCGGCCCGCCGGCGGCGGCGCCCGGTGGCGCCGTCCCGGTAGAGCGCGGCCTTGTCGGACACGGCCTGGGCGTCCTGGACGCGTCCGTCGAAGTAGGTGTGGACGGCGGCGGGCGCGGCTGCCGCGCGCTGTTCGGAGCGGGCCCGCGTGGCGGCTTGCTGCTCGGTTGGCATGCCGTCACCTTATCGGCGAGCGGAAGGATAACGGTCATTACCCTTCCGTTCTCATCGCGCGGGACGGCCGTGCGACGAGCTGACCGAACCATCCGCCCATCAGCATGGTGGCCCCGGGTGTGCCGCACAGCCGTCCATGCCTCGCCCAGGCCGTCCGCGACGTCAAACGGCGCCGGACAAGTCCCCCAGCCGCGGCGGATCCTCCATGCTCAACGGCGTCATGAACCGGCCGGCGCGCTGGTGACCGTCGCCGTCCTCCTGGGCGCCGGCCCGGCGCCCTCGGCCGAACGGCCCGGGGACGGCCCCGGAACCGTCGGCACGCTCGGCGTCGACCAGGTGGGAGAGGGGGCTGCGGACCCACACGTTCAGCTGCGCCGGACTCGTCCGGGCGTACCTCGGGCGGATCGCGGCGTACGACCGCGAGGGACCTGCGTGGTCCTTTCTGCGGGTGCCCGGGCGGCGTGTGGGGAACCGCGGGCGGCCGGTCCGTGGGAAGCGGACGGTCAGCGGCACTCCGGATGGCCCCAGCCGTCGGCGTTCTTGGTGATCGGTTCGCCGGCGGCGTACGGGCGGCCGCAGCGGCAGCGGCCCGGGTACTTCGCCTTGAGGGTCCGCGGCGGGCCCGAGGTGCGGCTCGCGCCACCCGACTGACCGCCCGCGCCACCCGACGAGCCGCCCGAGGCCCGCACGGCGCCGGAAGCGGCGGGCGGCGGAGGCGACCCGAGGGCGCTGCCCGCGGGCTGCTGGGTCAGCGCGGCCTGGCTCGCGGCGCGGTCGGCGAAGTCGTTGAGGCGGTCCCCGTCCACCTGGTGGGCGGGGACGTAGCGGAAGTCGACGGAGCGGCCGGTGAGCAGGGCGTCGATGCGGACGACGAGTTCCTGGTTGGCGACGGGCTTGCCCGCCGCGGTCTTCCAGCCGTTGCGCTTCCAGCCGGGCAGCCAGGTGGTGACGGCCTTCATCGCGTACTGCGAGTCCATCCGGATCTCCATCGCTACGCCGGGGTCGACGGCGGTCAGCAGGCGTTCCAGAGCGGTGAGTTCCGCGACGTTGTTGGTGGCCGTACCCAGCGGGCCCGCCTCCCAGCGATGGGGTTCGCCCCGGTCGGCAATGACCCACGCCCAGCCGGCCGGTCCCGGATTGCCCTTGGATGCCCCGTCACACGCGGCGATGATGCGCTCAACCACCCCCTGATCATCCCAACCCCCGCCCGGCAGACCAAACCGCCCCCGTCGAAGGCCCGCCCCGGCCGGGCGCCTCCACTCCCCCGCCCGCCGCTTCCGCGCGCGCGGACCACGATCACCTCGGAGCCCGGAACCGGCGGAATCCGCGGCACCGACACCGGATGCCGGTGGGGCGGTCCCGCGACGGGACGCGCTAGGGCCGGACCCCGGCCGGAGACCGGCCGGGGTGCGAGTCACCGCCGGACGCGGAGGACGGCGGCCCGGGTGGAGGCAGCGGGCTTCCGGGGGATCGGCCGGGTGGTGTTCCCGGTGACCGGCCGGTTCCTGAACGTGCTCGGCGCGTACGGGTGCCGCAGCGGCGGCACCCGTACGCGGGACCAGGAGCGGGTCGCGCGCTGACGGCAGGGGGTACGGGCGCGCGGGCCCGTGTACGTACGGAGGCGACGGCCGTCGTGTCCGTACGCTCCCGGGACGGTCGGGCGGCCGTGGGCGCACGGGCTCCCGTCGGGTCTCCGGCGCCGGAGCGGCCGGGTGCGGGTCACTCCGTCGGCGTGCTCGTCCCGGCGGTGTGCTCGCGGACCTGGTCCGGGGTCAGGTAGACGTCGATGTACGCGAAGTCCCGGAGGGTGGCGGGGGTGCGGGCCTGGAAGCCGGTGCGGACGAAGTCGTCGCCCGCGACGGCGTTGAGTACCCAGTTGGTCAGGACGCGGGTCTTGGCGACGTTGGTGCGCAGCGCGGACCAGTGGTAGCCGCGGGCGACGATCTGGGCGGGGAGGCCGCGCAGTTCGATGCCGAGCGGTTTGGAGACGGCGTCCTTGCCGCCGAGGTCCACGACGAGGCCGAGATCCTTGTGGGCGTAGGGCTTCAGCGGTTGGTGGCGCAGGGTCGCGATGACGTTGTCGGCGACCGCGCGGCCCTGGCGGGTGGCGTGCTGGGCGGTGGGCGGGCAGAGGGCGTCCTCCTCGCCCTTGGCGAGGTCGGGTACGGCCGCGGCGTCGCCGAGGGCGAAGACGCCGTCCTGGCCGGGGAGCGTCATGTCGGCGCCGACGACGAGGCGGCCCCGTATCGTCTCCGCGCCGAGCGTGGCGACCAGCGGGCTGGCGGCGACGCCGGCCGTCCAGATCAGGGTGCGGCTCGGGATCACCCGGCCGTCGGTGAAAGTGACCTCTTCGGGGCCCGCCTTGGCGACGGACACGCCGAGCGAGATCTCGACGCCGCGCTTGCGGAGGATCTTCTGGGCGCTGAGGCCCAGTTTCTCGCCGAGTTCGGGCATCAGCCTCGGGGCGATGTCGATCAGGTGCCATCTGATCAGACCCGGGTCGAGCCTGGGGTAGCGCTTGACCGCGTTGTTGGTCAGCCGTTGCAGGCAGGCGGCGGCCTCGGTGCCCGCGTAACCGCCGCCGACCACGACGAACTGCAGCCGCGAGGCGCGCTCGCCCAGGTCCTGGCTGGCGTCCGCGAGGTCGAGCTGCGCGATGACGTGGTCGCGTATGTACGCCGCCTCGGCGAGGGTCTTCAGGCCACGGGCGTGGTCGACGAGCCCGGGGATGTCGAAGGTGCGGGTGATGCTGCCGGGGGCCAGCACGATGTAGTCGTAGGGCTCGTTGACGATCTCGCCGGTGATCTTGCGGATCACGCACACTTTCGCCCTGACGTCCACACCTATGGCGCCGCCCGGGATGATCCGGGTGCGGTACTTCCGGCTGCGGCGCAGGGACACGGCGATGGACTGCGGGGTGAGGACGCCGGAGGCGACCTGGGGCAGCAGTGGCAGGTAGAGCTGGTACGAGACGGGGGTCACCAGCGAGATGTCGGCTTCGTCCGCGGCGAGTTTTCGCTCCAGACGGCGGATGCACCCCACCCCGGCGAATCCGGCGCCCACAACGAGGATTTTCGGTCGTGCCACGATGTCCGTCCCTTCTCCGGCCCAAGATGCCTCTTGTCGCCTGCCCGCCGGATCAGATTTCGCACAATCCTGTTCCTACCGTGACGAATGGCTGTCCGCCAGCGGAGAGCCGGGCGAACGCGGACAGGCGCGGCGAGGCCCGGTTTCCCGCTGCGGCCTCGCTCGGGAGGGTGGCGACGTGGTGGAGGTCCGGGCGTCGGGTGGGGTGGCGGTGCGGGGCGCGTCGGCGGTCGGCGGGGCGGGGCTGTCCGTGCTGCGGCCGGGGTCCGCCGCGCAGCCACGGGCCCGGGCCCGACGGCGGGACGGGCACACCCTGTCCGGTGGCGACCTCGCGGGACCTGCTCGGCGGCTCCGGCCGCACGGCACTCTTCTGCCGGCGCTAGGGTCCGCCTGCCCGTGCGGGTGTCCGGTGGCCTGTGGTGATGAGGACGACGAGCGCGCCCGCGGCCGGGATCACGGCGAGGGCGGCGTAGCCGTGGGCGAGGCCGGTCGCGGTGTCGACTGCGGCGGCGACCGCTGCCACGGGCAGGGGGCCGCCGGCGTCGCCGAGTTCGCGGCCCGGTTCGGCGGCCCGTAGGCGGGATGACGGCGGCTCAGGCGCCCAGCGGCCGGAAGCGGCGCAGGCGGAGGCTGTTGCCGACGACGAAGACCGAGGAGAAGGCCATCGCGGCGCCGGCGATCATCGGGTTGAGCAGGCCGGCCGCGGCCAGCGGAAGGGCGGCGACGTTGTAGCCGAAAGCCCAGAACAGATTGGCTTTGATGGTGCCGAGGGTCTTGCGGGACAGGCGGATGGCGTCGGCGGCCACCCGCAGGTCGCCTCGTACGAGGGTGAGGTCGCCGGCCTCGATCGCGGCGTCCGTGCCCGTGCCCATGGCGAGCCCGAGGTCGGCCTGGGCGAGGGCGGCGGCGTCGTTGACGCCGTCACCGACCATGGCGACGGTACGGCCTCCGGCCTGGAGCCGTTTGACGACGGCGACCTTGCCCTCGGGCATGACCTCCGCGATGACGTCGTCCGCCGCTATCCCCACCTCGGCGGCGGTGGATCCGGCCACCGCCGCGTTGTCGCCGGTCAGCAGCACCGGCCGCAGCCCCAGCGCGCGCAGCCGGGAGACGGCCTCGGCGCTGGTGGGCTTCACGGCGTCGGCGACCACCAGGACGGCACACGCCCGGCCGTCCCGCGCCACCGCGACCGCCGTACGGCCCGCGGCCTGCGCGGCCGCCATCGCGGCGGCCAGGTCGTCCGGGAGCGTGATCGCCCGCTCGGCGAGCAGTTTCTCGCGGCCCACGAGGACGGCGTGGCCTTCGACGACGCCCTGGACGCCGAGTCCGGGCACGTTGGTGAAGTCCTCGGGGGCGGGCAGCGTGCCGACGCGCTGTGCTGCGCCGGCGGCGACGGCCCGGGCGATGGGGTGTTCGGACGCGTGCTCCAGCGCCCCGGCCAGGCGCAGCACCTCGTCCTCGGTCGCGGTGGCGTCCTCGTTCTTCTCCTCGTCCGTGCCCGCGCCCGAGGCGAGGTGGACGGCGAGGAGGGTCATCTTCCCGGTGGTGATGGTGCCGGTCTTGTCCAGCACGATGGTGTCGACCTTCCGCGTGGACTCCAGCACCTCGGGACCCTTGATGAGGATGCCCATTTGTGCGCCGCGTCCGGTACCGACCAGCAGCGCGGTGGGAGTGGCCAGGCCCAGCGCGCACGGGCAGGCGATGATCAGTACGGAGACGGCGGCCGTGAAGGCGGCGGTCCACCCGTGACCCGAGGCCGCCCAGGCCAGCAGGGTGCCCAGGGCCAGCGCGATCACCACGGGCACGAAGACCGCGGAGATCCGGTCGGCGAGGCGTTGGGCTGCGGCCTTGCCGTTCTGCGCGTCCTCCACCAGGCGGGCCATGCGGGCGAGTTGGGTGTCCGCACCGACCCGGGTGGCCCGTACGACCAGGCGCCCGCCCGCGTTCACGGTGGCGCCGACGACCGTGTCGCCCTCGGCGACCTCCACGGGTACGGACTCGCCGGTGACCATGGCGGCGTCCACCGCCGAACTGCCCTGCTCGACCACGCCGTCAGTGGCGATCTTCTCCCCCGGCCGGACCACGAACCGCTCCCCCGCCCGCAGGTCGGCCACCGGGATACGTTCCTCCCGGCCGTCCTCACGCAGCACGGTGACGTCCTTGGCCCCGAGTTCCAGCAGGGCCCGCAGCGCGGCACCGGCGCGCCGCTTGGAGCGGGCCTCGAAGTAGCGGCCGGTCAGGATGAACGCGGTGACCCCGGAGGCGACCTCCAGATAGATGTTGCTGCTGCCGTCGGTACGGGCCATGGTCAGCTCGAAGGAGTGCCTCATCCCCGGCATGCCGGCGTGGCCGAAGAACAGGGCCCACAGCGACCAGGCGAAGGCCGCGCCGGTCCCCAGTGAGATCAGCGTGTCCATGGTGGCAGCGCCGTGCCGGAGGTTGGTCCAGGCCGCCCGGTGGAAGGGCCAGGCCGCGTAGACGACCACCGGGCTCGCCAGGGTCAGCGACAGCCACTGCCAGTTGGTGAACTGCAGCGCGGGAACCATCGCCATGGCGATCACCGGGACCGCCAGCACGACCGCGGTGATCAGCCGCTGCCGCAGCGGGGCCAGGTCGTCCGGCCCGGCTTCGGCACCGCTGTCCTCGGGCGCCGCGGGCGGCGTCGGCAGGGCGGCGGTGTAGCCGGTCTGTTCCACCGTGGTGATGAGGTCGGTTACGGCGACATCCCCGGAGAAGGTGATCCTGGCCTTCTCCGTGGCGTAGTTCACGGTCGCCTGCACGCCGTCCATCCTGTTGAGCTTCTTCTCGACGCGCGCCGCGCACGAGGCGCAGGTCATGCCGCCGATGGCGAGTTCGACCTCGGTCGCCGCGGGTGTCCCGGTGGTCATTACCGCTCCTCGTTCTCCGTCAGTCGTGCGCTCAGGGCCGGGGGCGCCGGGGCCGGCGAGTGGCCGCCCCGGCGCTGTTCCGGATCGCTCCAGGTCGTCCGGGTCTCAGTGGGCGGCGGCCGTGGCCCGGCCGGCCAGTTCGTATCCGGCGTCCTCGACGGCGTCGCGGACCCGCGCGTCGTCCGGATCCGCCGTCGAGACCACGGTGACCAGACCCGCGGTGACGTCGACCTGTACGGCCGTCACACCGTCGAGCGCCGAGACGGCCGTGCCGACCGCCTTCTCGCAGTGGCCGCAGGTCATGCCGGTTACCGTGTACACGGTCGTGGTGCCGGGGGCCGGTACGGCCGCCGTCTCGGCGCTCGAGCAGTGGCCTTCGGGGCTGCAGCACGACATGGGGATCCTCCTGATGCGGTCCTTATACCCCTAGGGGGTATCTTCTTGCTCCTCCTGTATACCCCTCATGGGTATGCGGGAGCAAGTGCCGATCATGTCGTCCGCCCCCGGCCGAGCCATGGTGTTCGTGCCGGGCGCCTTCCGGCGTATGGGCGACACCGGCAACACCACCGGGTTCGGCCTCGGCCTCGCCCTGTCCCGCGGCCTGACCGAGGCCATGGGAGGCACCCTCACGCCGGAGTACACCCCCGGCGGCGGCCTGACGATGGTTTTCCCTGCCCGCCGCCGCACCCGTGCCCCAATACGCATACGAACGAGGAAGCCGGGCATGAGGCGCGTGGGATCGTCGTGCGGCCGGCCGACGGGAAGCGGACCGACCGGGTGTGCGCTTCCGTGGCCGGCCCCCGCTACCGCGGCCCCGACGCCCGGAGGATCTCGCGTGCGGTGTCGCCGTCCACCCGCTCGCCGAGTTCGCGCAGCACCTGCTCACCGTGCCGGAGGACGGCGCGTTCACGCGAACGCCGGACGCCGGTGTCCAGCAGGTGCCACACCAGCGGATTGGCGACCAGGATCCTCGGGTCGAGGACCACCCGGCCGCCGTACGCGTCACTCAGGACGAGGCGCACCGCGATCTCCCCGGTGAGCTCCACACCCACCAGTGCGTCCGTGCGCACGCGCCGGGTCCGCAGCAGGTCCCGTACGGTCAGCCAGCCCTGGCCGGCGACGACCCGGGGCCGCCACAGGACGGCCAGCAAGGCGACCGCGAGCCCGGCCCAGAGCCCGGCGCGCGGCGCGGTCAGCCCGCCGGACCCCCAGTCGAGCAGCAACGTGAGCCCGAGGAATCCGGCCGCGCACAGCATTGCCCACCGGGAGTCGGCACGCCGGCCGCGTGCGCAGGCCGTCTCACCGGCCGCCACTCGCTGCGGGTGCCGGCCGCCGATCACCGACTGCGGCTGTGCGCTTCGCCGTCCCATGAGTCCCACGCTAGGCGCGACGGCGCCGCTGGAACCGGGGCACTGACACCTCCCTGATGCCGTTCCTCCGCTCCCTGACGCGTTCTTTGCGCTCAGGTACCGTCGCCGGCCGGTAC
>NZ_DATDBG010000267.1:0-44678 GCF_036524955.1 Streptomyces sp. | reverse complement strand
TCCCTCGGGAGGCGGTCCCCACCCGTTTTCCACAGCACGTTTCCCCAGCACACGCCGGCCTCGCTCAGCCGAATTTCGCGCTCACCGCATCGAACACGCTCTGCGCCTCCGGCCCCAGGCGCGGCCCCGCCAACCAGGTGTTCGTCACCGGCCCGATCGACGTATTGCTGACCAGCGCCGTCGTCCCGTCGGGGCGGACGGCGAACCACCCACCGCCCGAGGAACCGCCCGTCATCGTGCAACCCAGCCGGTACTCCGTCGGGGACTGAGGGCTCAGCGACAGCCGGCCCGGCCGGCCAACGCAGTCGTACATCCGCTGGCCGTCGAAGGGCGCCGCAGCGGGATAGCCCCAGGTCCCCACGGTGCCGATCCTCGTCGCCGAGGGCGCGTCGAACCACACCGGCATCGCCGCACCGACCGTCTCCTCCAGTGACCGGCCGCCCGTGCCCTGCGCCGGCGCCACGTGCAGCACCGCGAAGTCGTACGGCGATCCCTGGCCGCCCGACTCGGCGCCCGTGGCGATCCACTGGTCGGAGGTGGCGGCCCAGTCCGCCCAGAACACGCCGTACGGCGCCAGGACATCGCGGCCGTCGCCCCCGAACTCGGCGAGGCCGAGGGCACTGTCGTTGTAGGACGGAACGAAGGCGATGTTGCGGTACCAGCCGCCGGCCGCGCCCGCGTGCACGCAGTGGCCGGCCGTCCAGACCAGGTTGGACGCGCCGGGGCGGGCCGGGTCCGCCACCACCGTGGCCGAGCAGACCATCGACCCCCTGGGCCCGTCGAAGAACAGCTTCCCGACGCCGGGCGCGTTGGTGTGGTACGGCGGCGCGACTGGATGGGCCGGTACGGGCGCGGGCTCGGGGTCGGTCCTGCCCAGGTCGGCCGCCAGGTTCTCGGAGACACGCTTGTCGCTCTGGTTCGCGTCCCTCATCCGGTCGTCGCTCCACAGACCGTCGATCACCGGGTTGACGAACTCCTTCGACTTGCGCGGCCAGGTGTCCTTGGCCCAGTCCTTCCAGGCGCCGCGCCGGTACGCCTGTTCCCACTTCTTCAGGTCGTCCAGGCTGGTGGGGAAGGAGGTGGGGAGCCCGTAGTCGTCACCGGCCGTCACCGAACCGGTGGGCTCGGGGTCCGCCGAACTGCCGTTGAGGCCGCACCCGGTGGCCGCACCGGCGAGGAGTGCGGCCGTGGCCGCGGCGGCCACCAACGGCCTGCGTATCGATGGCATCGAGGGTGCTCCCTGAGTGTCGTTCGTGCCGACGGTCCGACAGACGCCGGTGAGGCGCCGCGCGGTTGCGCACGGAAAGTCTGCCGGACGGCCGTGATCGGCGCGTCACCCCGTCGTTAGTACGGACGGGGACGACTTGCACGGACGCCGATCCGGAGGAGAGAGCACGTGGCGGCCACTTCCAGCGCACCGGGACAACTGGTGCCACCGGCCGACGACTTCGACGTCAGCGAGGGGGCGGTGGGCTCCGCGAGCGGCTCGGGTGCCGCGGGGCCGCCGGGCTCCGCGGGTTCCCCGGGCAGCTGGGGTTCCGCGGGAACCAACGGTTCCGCCGGGTCCGTGGGAGAGGGGATTCTCCGTCGGCAGGCCCAGCGCGAATCCGCCGCGCGTACGTATGCCCGGTCGCTGCCCGTCGTGCCGGTCCGCGCCCGGGGGATGACCGTGGAGGGCGCCGACGGCCGCCGGTACCTGGACTGCCTGTCCGGCGCGGGCACCCTCGCCCTCGGTCACAACCACCCTGTCGTCCTGGAGGCCATCAAGGGCGTCCTCGACTCCGGCGCCCCACTGCACGTCCTCGACCTCGCCACACCGGTCAAGGACGCGTTCACCACCGCCCTGTTCGAGACCCTGCCGCCGGGGTTCGCCGACACCGCCCGCATCCAGTTCTGCGGTCCGGCCGGCACCGACGCCGTCGAGGCCGCCATCAAGCTCAGCCGGATCGCCACCGGCCGCGGCGGTCTCCTGGCTTTCTCCGGCGCCTACCACGGCATGACGGCCGCCGCGCTGGCCGCGACGGGCGACACGGCGGCCAGGGCCGGCGTCGGCGAAGCGGACGCGCGGATCACCCGGCTGCCGTACCCGTACGACTATCGTTGCCCGTTCGGGACCGGCGGCGACCGGGGTGCCGAGCTGTCCGCGCGCTGGACCGCGCACCTGCTGGACGACCCCAAGGGGGGCGTGCAGCCGCCCGCCGCGATGCTGCTCGAACCCGTGCAGGGGGAGGGCGGTGTGATCCCGGCGCCCGACGCTTGGCTGCGGCGGATGCGGCAGATCACCGCGGATCGCGGCATCCCGCTGATCGTGGACGAGGTCCAGACCGGGGTGGGGCGCACCGGCACCTTCTGGGCGGTCGAGCGCAGCGGCATCGTGCCCGACGTCATGGTGCTCTCCAAGGCGATCGGCGGCAGCCTCCCGCTCGCCGTGATCGTCTACCGCCAGGAGCTGGACGCCTGGCAGCCCGGCGCCCACGCGGGCACCTTCCGCGGTAACCAACTGGCGATGGCGGCCGGTACCGCCACCCTGCGCTACGTACGGCAGCACGCCCTGCATGAACGTGCCGAGACGGTCGGCTCGCGGATGCTGTGCCGTCTGCGCGGCCTCGCCGCCCACCACGCGTGCGTCGGCGACGTACGCGGGCGCGGACTGATGATCGGCGTCGAACTCGTCGACGCCGACGCCGGACCCGACGACCACGGGGCCCTGCCCGCGGCCCCGCAGCTCGCCGCCCGCGTGCAACGGGAGGCACTGCGCCGCGGCCTGATCGTGGAGCTCGGCGGCAGGCACGGCAGCGTCGTCCGGCTGCTGCCCCCGCTCACCATCACCGACGAGCAGACCGAGGCCGTCCTGGACCGACTCGCCGGAGCCATTGACGCCGCCCGGCGCGCACCCCGGGCGGCCACGGAATGAACGCACCTGTCCTCCCGCCCGCATCCGACCGCTCCCCGCGGCCCGCGCCGCGACGCGGTGACCCCCGACCGCACCGCCGCGCCGCGGTACCGACGAGTGGAGCCCTGGCATGACCGCATCCGTCCCCCTCGACCAGGCCGCCACAGCCACGACGTTGCCGCCCCAACGCGCGCACCCCGCCATGCCCGACCCCGATCCGCTGGGGCACCCCGATCCGTACGGTGCCGCCGACGCCGCCGGTACCGAGAACCTGCTCCGCTGCTGGGCCCGGGAAACCGGCGTCACCCGGACGGAGGACGGACTGCTGACCGTCCCGCTGCCCACCAGCGGCACCGAGGTACGGGCGGCCGTCCTCCACTGGTCCCCGACCGGGCACCACCGGCTCGGCCCCGCGTACATGGCGACGAGCGGCCCGTCTGCTGACGGCCTGACAGAAGCCGTTCCCGCAGCCACCGATCCCGGCGAACCCGGCCGCGCCCCACTGACCGCGGTGGCCCTGGCCGCCCTGCTGGCCCGCGAGGCCGGAGGCGGCGCCGCTGGGTCCGCCGACCTGGTCGCCCGGGTGGCCGACTCGGTACGGCGCACCGCCGCGTTCATCGCCGAGCGCCGCGAGCGGCCGGGACCGGCCGAGCCCGAACTGCCGTTCCTGGACTCGGAACAGGCGCTGATCCTCGGCCACCCACTGCACCCGGCGCCCAAGGCCCGCGAAGGGGTCGGGGATGCCGAGAGCGCCGCGTACTCGCCGGAGCGCCGTGGCTCCTTCTCCCTGCACTGGCTCGCCGTGGACTCCTCACTGCTCGCCACCGACTCCGCCTGGACCGACCGCGGGCGTACGGTGCCGGCGCCCGATCTGCTCGCCGCGCTCGCCGGACCGGGCCTCGCGCTCCCCGACAGCGCCGCCCCCCTTCCGCTGCACCCCTGGCAGGCCCGCGACATCCGCCACCGGCCGGACGTGCAAGCCCTGTTCGACGCCGGGCTGCTGCGCGACCTCGGACCGCTCGGCGATCCCTGGCACCCCACCTCGTCGGTCCGCACGGTCTACCGGCCCGGCGCCCCCACCATGCTCAAACTCTCGCTGGGCCTGCGCATCACCAACTCCCGCCGGGAGAACCTCCGCAGGGAACTACTGCGCGGCACCGAGGTCCACCGTCTGCTGCGCGGCGGCCTGGCCGCCCAGTGGCACGCCGTCCACCCCCGCTTCGACATCGTGCGCGACCCTGCCTGGCTCGGCGTGGACGGGCTGGACGGGGCACCCGTCCCGGGACTCGACGTGATGCTGCGGCACAACCCCTTCGGCCCCGGCGACCAGGCGCACTGCGTGGCCGGACTGACCTCGCCGCGGCCCTGGCCGGGCGAGCCGGCGCCAATGCCGTACTCCCGGCTGGCCGTACTCGTCGGGCGTCTCGCGGACCGCACCGGCAGGCCCCCCACGGCGGTGGCCACCGAGTGGTTCCTGCGCTACCTGGACGCGGTGGTCCGACCCGTGCTGTGGCTGGACGGCGAGGCGGGCATCGCCCTGGAGGCGCACCAGCAGAACACCCTCGTCCTGCTGGACGCCGATGGCTGGCCGTGCGGCGGACGCTACCGCGACAACCAGGGCTTCTACTTCCGTGCGTCCCACCGCGCGGCCCTCGAACGACGGCTGCCCGGCATCGGCGCCGCCAGCGACACCTTCGTCGCTGACGAGACCGCCGACGAACGCTTTGCCTACTACCTCGGCATCAACAACGTCCTCGGTCTGATCGGCGCCTTCGGCTCCCAGCGGCTGGCCGACGAACAGGTGCTGATCGCCGCCTTCCGCCGCTTCCTCACCCGGGCGGGCGGGCACAGCACGCTGCCCGAGCAGCTGCTCGGCCTCCCGCGGTTGCGCTGCAAGGCCAACCTGCTGACCCGGCTGCACGGGATGGACGAACTAGTCGGCCCTGTGGACACCCAGTCGGTGTACGTCACGATCCCCAACCCGCTGGCCCGCTGAGCGCCCCCGCAGCCGGGCAGCGCGCGCCCCGAAACCCCGCGGCCCCGCACCGCGGCGGGCGGGGACCCAACAACCCCGGAACCAAGAGTCCGCACCCCCGGAAGAGGAAGGAGTTCCGTTGCCACCCGCCGACTCCGGCACCGAGGACACCCTCGACCTGAAACTGCCCCCCGAAGTCGCCGCCCTCTCCGCCGACACCCCCACGGCGCCCGCGGACGACGACGGCCACGGACCCCTGGCCGACCTGCTCGACAACATCGCCGCCTGGGACGCCGCCGAGACGCCCGCCGGGTCTTTCCGGCTGGTACCGGTCGGCGTCGACCGTGACCTCGCCCTGATCACCCGCTGGATGAACGACCCGGCCGTCGCGGAGTTCTGGGAACTCGACGGCGACGAGCACATCACCGAGAAGCACCTGAGCGCACAGCTCCACGGCGACGGCCGCAGCGTCCCCTGCCTGGGCGTCCTGGACGGCACCCCGATGAGCTACTGGGAGATCTACCGCGCCGACCTCGACCCGGTCGCCCGCTACTACCCGGCCCGGCCGCACGACACCGGCGTCCACCTGCTCATCGGCGGCGTCGCCGACCGCGCCCGGGGCCTGGGCGGCACCCTGCTGCGTACCGTCTCCGGGCTGGTCCTGGACCACCGGCCCGCCTGCACCCGCGTCGTCGCCGAACCCGATCTGCGCAACACCCCCTCCGTCTCCGCGTTCCTGACAGCGGGCTTCCGCCTGTCCGCCGAGGTCGAACTCCCCGGCAAGCGCGCCGCGCTGATGATCCGCGACCGCGTGCTGCGCCACCTCCTCTGAACCCCCGCCGGAGCCCACCGTGATCCCAGCACCCCCGTCCGACGCCGCCGCCTGGCAGCACGCGGCCCGGCGTCTGCTCGCCAAGATGCTCGCCGAGTTCGCGTACGAGGAGGTGATCGTCCCGGTGCCCGAGCCCGCCGTGGGCCCCGCCTCGTACCGCCTGACGCTCAGCCCCGAGATCACCTACCGGTTCCGCGCGCGCCGGGGGTCGTACGGCAGCTGGTACGTGGACGCGGACAGCATCGGGCCGACCGGCGACCCGCTGCACTTCCTGACGCACGGCCACGACGGTGTGCTGGGGCTCGGCGGGGACACCACCGGGCACCTGATCAGGGAACTCCTTGCCACGCTGCGCGCCGACGTACGGCTGGACGCCACCGCGTTACTGGTGGCCGAACTCGCCGACCTCGACTACGCGGAGCTCGAAGGGCATCAGACCGGCCATCCCTGGCTGGTCGCCAACAAGGGGCGTATCGGATTCTCGGACGCCGACGCGGCCCGCTGGGCCCCCGAAGCGCGCACGCACCAACGGCTGCCGTGGATCGCCGTCCACCGCGACCTCGCCCAGTACCGCGGCACCGCCACGCTGGCCACCCCCGATCTGCTCTACGCGGAGGAGCTCGCCCCCGCCACCCTCGACCACTTTCGCCACACCATCGCCGACCGGGACCGCGACCCCGCCGACTACCTGCTCCTGCCCGTGCACCCGTGGCAGTGGGACCAGGTCGTCGCCCCGCTGTTCGCGCCCGCGATCGCCGACGGATCCATCATGCACCTCACCACTGACAACGACCTCCGGCTGCCCCAGCAGTCGGTCCGCACCTTCCTCAACATCAGCCGCCCCGAACGGCGTACCGTCAAGCTCCCGCTGTCCGTTCTCAACACCCTGGTCTGGCGCGGCCTGCCCACCGAACGCACCCTCGCCGCCCCCGCCGTGACCGCCTGGGTGCACGAGGTACGCGACCAGGACCGCTTCCTGCGCGACGAGACACGGGTGATCCTGCTCGGCGAGGTCGCCTCCGTCACCGTCGCCCACCCCCAGTACGACGGGCTGCCCACCGTCCCGTACCAGTACCGGGAGCTGCTCGGCTGCATCTGGCGCGAACCGCTGACCGCATACCTCGACCCCGGCGAACGCGCCCGCACCCTGGCCGCGCTGCTGCACACCGACCCGGCGGGACGCGCGTTCACGGCGGAACTCGTGGAGCGCTCCGGACTGGCCCCGCGGGTCTGGCTGCGGCATCTGTTCGCGGCTGTGCTGCCCCCGTTGCTGCACTTCCTCTACCGCTACGGCACGGTCTTCTCCCCGCACGGCGAGAACGCCATCGTGGTCTTCGACGAGCACGACGTTCCGGTGCGGCTGGCGGTCAAGGACTTCGTGGACGACATCAACATCTCCGCGCCGGCGCTGCCGGAACACGCCTCCCTGCCGGCGGCCGTCCGCGCCGTACTGCTCACCGAGCCGCCGGAATTCCTCACCCAGTTCATCCACTCGGGGCTCTTCGTAGGCGTGCTGCGCTATCTCGCACCGCTGTGTGAACGGCAACTGGACGTGCCGGAAGCGGAGTTCTGGGCCCTCGTCCGCGACGAGATCCTGCGCCACCAGGCTCGCTTTCCCGAACTCAGTGAGCGGTTCATCACCTTCGACCTGCTCACCCCGCGGATCGACCGGCTCTGCCTGAACCGCAACCGCCTTCACCTCGACGGCTACCGCGACCGTGCCGAGCGCCCGCACGCCGCCGTCCACGGCACTGTCCACAACCCCCTGCACGCGGCCCCCTGACGCCCCGTCGAGTCGATACGATTGCGGTATCGGATGTGGAGGCGAGGAGGCGGGGATGCCCGAGGCGACCGGCGTCGGAGCCTGCCCGGAGTGCGGTACGACGGGTGTGCAGCCGGGCCAGCTCGTGTGCCAGGGCTGCTTTGTGCCTTTCTCCCTGATGACGCCGGTACGGGACGAGGACAGCGATCCCGATCCCACCGCGGTGCTGCCCCAGGTGGAGCCGGACGCCGAACACACCCGGGTGATGAGCCGGGTACCCGGTTCGCTGCCCCGCCAGGCCAAGACCCGCAGGGACGCACCTCCCCGGGCGCTGCGGCTGCGTTTCCCCAGTGGGGAGATCGTGCCCGTGGAACCCGGTGTCCGCATACGGCTCGGGCGCGACGCCCAGTACTGCCCGGCCGTCAGCTTCCTCGCCGTGCACGACAACCTGTCCCGGCTGCACGCCACGATCGGAGTCGAGATCGACGGCTCCGCCTGGATCACCGACGAGGGCTCCACCAACGGCACGTGGGTGCACGGCTACCGGCTGGCCACCGACGAGCGCGCGCCGCTGCGCCCGGGCGACACCTTCCGGCTCGCTGCCGACGTCACCGTTCGGGTACTGCTCTGACCGCGGCATAGGAGGCCACGCAGCGCGCCAGCGGATGGTCGGCGCCCAGCGCGTCGGCGGTGTTGCGCGCCAGCTCGTCCAGGCGGCGCACCACGGCCGCGGCGCCGTTCAGCCCCTCCAGCGCCCGGGCCCGGCCGAAGAGCGCCGCGAAAGAGGCGGCCTCGTTCTCCCCGTGCTCGGCACTCTGTCGGGCGACCTGCTGAAGCGCCTGCCAGTAGCGCCGGTCGGCGTCCGCGAACCGGCCCGCGGCGAGCAGCCCCTCACCCTCCTCCAGCAGCGTCCACAGCACATGGCGGGCGCCGCGGTCGAGCGCCGTGGGGGTACGCGGCACGGGCGTGCGACTCCGTATCGCGCGCAGCCGGGCGGCCACCTCGCTCGCGCTGACCGGCCGGTCCGCAGGCTGCTTCGCAAGCATCCGGTGCACCAGATGGGCGAGTTCGGCCGGCACCTCGGGGCGGCGGTTCTCGATCCGCTCCGGGACCTCGTGCACGTGCAGATACGCGTAGCCGACCGCCGAGTCCGCGGTGAACGGCGGCCCCTCCGCGAGCATCGCGTACAGCACGCAGCCCAGCGAGTACAGGTCGGACTGCTCGGTGACTTCCCGCCCCTGCGCCTGCTCGGGCGAGAAGAACGGCGGGGAACCCATCACCGCGTGCGGATCGGTGTAGCGGGTCAGCGAGGGGTCGCGCGACGCCACCAGGCCGAAGTCGCAGATCTTGACGTTGCCGTCGGGCAGCAGCATCAGGTTCTCCGGTTTGACGTCCCGGTGGACGAGCCCGCGCTCGTGCGCGTGCTGCAGCCCGGCGCAGATCTGCGCGCCGTACGACAGCACGTCCGCCACCGGCAGCCCGCCGCGGGCCAGCAGCACCTGCCGGAAATCGGTGCCCTCCAGCAGTTCCATGACGATGTAGGGCCGACCCGCGTGCTCGCCGGTGTCGTGGACGGTCGCCACGTTCGGGTGGCTCAGCGCCGCGGCGGCCATCGCCTCCCGGCGGAACCGACGCTGGCGCTGATCGCGCTCGCCGTCCGCCCACTCGGCGCGCAGCGTCAGCACCTTCACCGCCACCCGGCGGCCCAGGCCCTCGTCACGGGCCGCGTACACCCGCCCGAAACCGCCGCCGCCCAGCGACTCCTCCAGGCGATAGCGACCACTGAGGACCGTACCGACCTCGATCTCGCCCGACACACCGTCCCCGCTCACCGAAGGGTCACCGATCGCCCGTTCGCGGCCTGCTGAAGGCTCACTGATGCTCATCGTCCCGCCCGTCCGCCCGACCCACCTCGTGCCACTGCCGCGGCACGCTCAGCATCGTCGGGTCCGCGCCGGCCCCGGTCTGCCACGGTCCGACCGTACCGTCCGTCACGTCCTCCTCGAAGACGAACTGACGACCGCTGGGCAGCAGTTCCAGTCGATCGTGCAGCACGATCGAGTCGCCCCGGCGCAGCTTCCACACCGTGCCGCGGTGCAGCGGCAGCAGCTCGTCGCCGGTCGGGCGGACGCGGCGCACCCGTGTCCCGTTGGCGCTGCGCTCGTCCACCACCGTCAACCCCGTGCCCTCGTAACGCAACACCACATGGGTGCGGCTCACCGAGTCGACCGCCGCGTCGTCGATCCACGCGCCGAGCGCCACCCCGCCGTCGGCCGGCGCGCGGCCGACCGCGAGCGGCTCGCCCGCCGTCACCATGAAGCGGCCCCTGACCGTGCCGTCCATCACCACCTTGACCTGGGCGCGGCGCGGACGGGGGCCGGCGTCGGTGAGCGGCAGGCCGTGCGTCGGGCAGAGCACCTTGTCCCGGCGGCGGCGCGGCAGGGCGTTGCTCGGCCGGTCACCGGCTCCGAAGAGCGGGCAGCCCGGCTCGGGGCAGCGCCAGTCCCGGCTGAGCACGGAGCGGTGCGCGGACGGCGCCCAGCGGCGGTAGACCCCCGCTTCCAGCAGCAGCCCTTCCTCCTCCTTGCGGGAGACCTCCCACTCCGGTGCCACGGGCATGATCCGCGGCCGTACGCCCAGGCGGCCGTCGGGCAGCGCGAAGGGGCGCAGAAAACGGTCGCGGTTGCCCGGAATCCACGGATAGGCGCGGTGGAAGTCGAGGAAATTGTCGGCGCTCACCACCCGCAGTTCCAGCGCGTCCGCCAACTCCAGAATCCGGTCGTCGGCACGCGGCAGCACCTCAAGGAGACCGTCCCGGTACCAGCGGTCGAGTCGCTGCCGCTCGTCGGCTGTCAGCCGTCCGTCGGTGAGCAGGGAGCGGTCGGTGATCGCGTACACCTGTACGGCGGGGTCGCGGGCGAATTCCGCGAGTGCGCCGAGGAGCCCTTCCAGCCTGGTCAGATCCGCCGCTCTCTCGCCGCCCAGCGCAGGTTCGCGTACGGCATTCGCTACGTCGATGACGTATTCGGCGGCGGAGGCATCCAGCGTCAAACGGCTCTCGCACTGCATATGACCAGAAGCTAGCACCGCCCGACCGCGAGGACCCCGGGAATGTCCGGGGAATGACCGGGACCGGCGGACTCGGGCGGCGTTGTCAGTGGTTCGCCGTAGGCTGGCCACCCTATGGAACCCACGACCGTCCCCCCATCCTCAGCGGGGGGATCCCCAGCCCTCACCGACCTGCTGCACGCCGCCGTCACCGCCGTCGGCGGGGTGGAGCGGGCCGGCCAGGTCACCATGGCCGAAGCCGTCAAGGCAGCCGTGGACGGCCAGTCCCATCTGCTCGTGCAGGCGGGCACCGGCACCGGAAAGTCCCTGGGCTATCTGGTGCCCGCGCTCGCCCACGGCGAGCGGGTGGTGGTGGCCACCGCCACCCTGGCCCTCCAGCGGCAGCTCGTGGAGCGCGACCTGCCCCGCACGGTCGAGGCGCTGCGCCCCCTCCTGCGGAGGGAACCGCAGTACGCGATGCTCAAGGGCCGCTCGAACTACCTGTGCCTCCACCGCCTCCACGAGGGTGTGCCGCAGGACGAGGATGACGGCCTCTTCGACCCCTTCGAGGCCGCCGCGCCGACCAGCAAGCTCGGCCAGGACCTGCTGCGGCTGCGCGACTGGGCGGACGAGACCGAGACCGGCGACCGCGACGGCCTCACCCCGGGCGTCTCCGACCGTGCCTGGAGCCAGGTCTCGGTCACCTCCCGCGAGTGTCTGGGCGCCACCAAGTGCGCTTACGGGGCGGAGTGCTTCGCCGAGGCCGCCCGCGAGCGTGCCAAGCTCGCCGACGTGGTGGTCACCAACCACGCGCTGCTGGCGATCGACGCCATCGAGGGCGCACCGGTGCTGCCCGGTCACGAGGTACTGATCATCGACGAGGCCCATGAGCTGGTCTCGCGGGTCACCGGCGTCGCCACCGGCGAACTCTCGCCGATCGGTGTCAACCGCGCGGTCAAACGCGCCGCCAAGCTGGTCAACGAGAAGGCGGCCGACGCGCTGCTCAGCGCCGGCGAGGGCTTCGAGCGTGTGATGGAGCTGGCCCTGCCCGGGCGCCTGGAGGAGATCCCGGAAGACCTCGGCTACGTGCTCGCCGCGCTGCGCGACGCCTGCCGCCAGGTGATCACCGCTCTCGGAGACACCCGCGACAAGTCCGTCCAGGACGAGGACGCGGTCCGCAAACAGGCCCTCGCCTCGGTCGAGCACGTCCACGAGGTCAGCGAACGGCTGCTGCTGGGCTCGGAGTACGACGTGGTGTGGTGCGAGCGGCACGACCGCTTCGGGGCGTCGCTTCGGGTCGCGCCGCTGACCGTCTCCGGGCTGCTGCGCGAGAAGCTGTTCACCGAGCGGTCGGTGGTCCTCACCTCCGCCACCCTCAAGCTGGGCGGCGACTTCAACGGCGTGGCCGCCTCGCTGGGACTGGCCCCGGAAGGCACCGAGGGCGAGGACGTGCCGCCCTGGCAGGGCATCGACGTCGGTTCGCCCTTCGATTACCGCAAGCAGGGCATCCTCTACGTGGCCAGGCATCTCAACCAGCCCGGCCGGGACGCCAACCGCGAGGACATGCTCGACGAACTCGCCGAGCTGATCGAGGCGGCGGGCGGCCGTACGCTCGGGCTGTTCTCGTCCATGCGCGGCGCCCAAGCGGCGGCTGAGGCGCTGCGCGGGCGGCTGGACCACCCGGTGCTGCTCCAGGGCGAGGAGACCCTCGGCGAGCTGATCCGTACGTTCTCGCAGGACGCGCGCACCTGCCTTTTCGGGACGCTGTCGCTGTGGCAGGGCGTGGACGTGCCGGGGGTGAACTGCCAGTTGGTGGTGATGGACCGCATCCCGTTCCCGCGGCCCGACGATCCGCTGATGAGTGCCCGGCAGAAGTCGGTGGAGGAGCATGGCGGCAATGGCTTCATGGCGGTCGCGGCGACCCACGCGGCACTGCTGATGGCTCAGGGGGCCGGGCGGCTGATCCGGGCGAGCGGCGACCGGGGAGTGGTGGCCGTCCTCGACCCGAGGCTGGCGACGGCCCGCTACGGCGGGTTCCTGCGCTCCTCGATGCCGGAGTTCTGGTACACCACGGACCGCAACCAGGTACGGAAGTCGCTGGCGGCGATCGACGCGGCGGCGAAGGGCTGACAGGGACCGTAGGGCCGTACGCGGCCTGCGGCCGGTACAGCGGGGCCCCGGAATCGGCACAGTGATTCCGGGGCCCGGTCGGAGAAGGCGCGCCGGTCAGATGCGCCGCAGCACCGCCACCACCTTGCCGAGAATGGTGGCCTCGTCACCGGGGATGGGCTGGTACGCCGCGTTGTGCGGCAGCAGCCACACATGGCCGTTGTCCCGCTTGAACCGCTTCACGGTGGCCTCGCCGTCGAGCATCGCCGCGACGATGTCGCCGTTCTCCGCGACGGGCTGGCGGCGTACCGTCACCCAGTCGCCGTCGCAGATGGCGGCCTCGATCATCGAGTCGCCGACCACCTTGAGGACGAAGAGTTCGCCGTCGCCGACCAGTTGGCGGGGGAGGGGGAAGACGTCCTCGACCGACTCCTCGGCGAGGAGGGGGGAGCCGGCCGCGATACGGCCGACCAGCGGCACGTAGGAGGCGGAGGGCTTGCCGGTGGTGTCGGTGGGTTGCGGATGGCCGGCGTCGGAGGCGCGGACCTCGTACGCCCGCGGCCGGTGCGGATCGCGCCGCAGGAACCCCTTGCGCTCCAGCGCCATGAGCTGATGGGCCACTGAGGAGGTGCTGGACAGTCCCACGGCCTGGCCGATCTCGCGCATGGACGGCGGATATCCGCGGCGCTGCACCGAGTCCCTGATGACCTCGATGACGCGCCGCTGCCGTTCGGTGAGCCCCGAGCTGTCGGCGCGAATACCCGGGGGCCGTCCGGGAAGTGAGCGCGCGGGCCTCGGGGTGTTCTCTTCGTTCATCACGTCCAACGGGCCGATTCGATCCGGGGTGCGGTCAGGTGCGGTCACTGGGGAAGTGACGCTCTCTGCGGTGGTGGTCACTACGGCCCCTTTCGAGATGTTCTCCACCGCATGGACTGCGGTCGGCCCGGCCTCACGGGCCCGGGCGGTTAGTACAACGGTAGTGGGTTTCGAAAGGTTGCGCCAAACACACGTTCGAGTGAATTTGTATAAATCCGCTGACGTGATCAAGGTACTGGGTGTATGACTCGAATGAAAGTTCGATTGCGGCGTTTGCGGCGTTTCCCTGAAGCGCTCGTTCCGAGTCCGCTCCGGAAGGCGTCGGGAATCCGTCCGGCTCCCGTCGGGGTGGCCTCGGAAAGGCTCCGGGAAGGCGCCATCAGTGTGTCACCGCCACCCCGGTGGCGGGTCGAACGACGCGTTCACCTACGCTCTGAGGCACCCCGAGTCCGCTCCGTGGTCGCGACACGCGGATCGGACCCCCGGGTCCACGGCCACCAGATCTAGTGGTTGGATGGGACCGGGCCACCACAAGTTGTGGTTGCGAAGCGGATCCAACGGCTCCTGTGTCGGTGTGATCGCCTATGCTTGTGGCTGCTTCGGGGGTCGGGAACGGTCTCGCGCAAGCCTCTTTGTCGTGCGCTCACCATCGGTGAGGAAGGGAGTGGGAACGATGCACTGCCCCTTCTGCAGGCACCCCGACAGCCGTGTCGTGGACAGTCGTACGACCGACGACGGGGCCTCGATCCGCCGCCGGCGCCAGTGCCCGGACTGCGGCCGGCGGTTCACCACCGTCGAGACCGCGTCCCTGATGGTGATCAAGCGCAGCGGCGTCACTGAGCCGTTCAGCCGGAACAAGGTGATCGCCGGCGTACGCAAGGCGTGCCAGGGCCGGCCCGTCACCGAGGACGCCCTCGCCCAGCTCGGGCAGCGCGTCGAAGAGGCTGTCAGAGCCACCGGCAGCGCCGAGCTGTCGACCCACGACGTGGGACTGGCCATACTCGGCCCGCTCCAGGACCTCGACCTGGTCGCGTATCTGCGCTTTGCCTCCGTGTACCGCGCGTTCGATTCGCTCGAGGACTTCGAGAGGGCCATCACGGAGCTGCGCGAGCAGCTCCCCCCCACCACTCCTGGCGGGCTCGACGCGGACCTCGGAGTCCCCGCGCCCGCGGCCGTCGACTGAGCGGCGCCCAGGACCCGGATGTGCCGGAGCGCCCCGTGCGCGAAGGCGGCAGACAACATCGTGTTGCGGGAAGATCCGCGCACTTCAGGGCGTTTTGCCCGTATAGGGAGGCGGAATGACAGAGACGACGAGCGGCCCGGCACGCGGTTCGCGCACCAAGGGGTCGAAGGCGAGCAAGGGCCTGCGGGTCGAGCGCATCCACACCACCCCCGGCGTGCATCCGTACGACGAGGTGGTCTGGGAGCACCGTGACGTCGTCATGACCAACTGGCGCGACGGGTCGATCAACTTCGAGCAGCGCGGCGTGGAGTTCCCCGACTTCTGGTCGGTGAACGCGGTCAACATCGTCACCAGCAAGTACTTCCGCGGCGCGGTCGGCGGTCCGCAGCGCGAGAGGAGCCTCAAACAGCTCATCGACCGCGTCGTGCGCACCTACCGCGCGGCGGGCGAGCAGCACGGGTACTTCGCGTCCCCCGCGGACGCCGAGATCTTCGAGCACGAGCTGACGTACGCCCTGCTGCACCAGGTCTTCAGTTTCAACAGCCCGGTGTGGTTCAACGTGGGCACCGCCCAGCCCCAGCAGGTATCCGCCTGCTTCATCCTGTCCGTCGACGACTCCATGGAGTCGATCCTCGACTGGTACAAGGAAGAGGGCATGATCTTCAAGGGCGGCTCCGGCGCCGGCTTGAACCTGTCCCGTATCCGCTCCTCCAAGGAACTGCTCTCCTCCGGCGGCAACGCTTCCGGGCCGGTCTCCTTCATGCGCGGCGCGGACGCCTCCGCGGGCACCATCAAGTCCGGCGGCGCCACCCGCCGGGCGGCCAAGATGGTCGTCCTGGACGTGGACCACCCGGACGTCGAGGCGTTCATCGAGACCAAGGTCAAGGAGGAGGAGAAGATCCGCGCCCTGCGCGACGCGGGCTTCGACATGGACCTGGGCGGCGACGACATCACCTCCGTCCAGTACCAGAACGCCAACAACTCGGTCCGGGTCAACGACGAGTTCATGAAGGCGTACGAATCCGGCTCGAAGTTCGGCCTGCGGGCCCGGATGACCGGCGAGGTCATCGAGGAGGTCGACGCCAGGGCGCTCTTCCGCAAGCTGGCCGAGGCCGCCTGGGCCTGCGCCGACCCGGGCATCCAGTACGACGACACGATCAACCACTGGCACACCTCGCCGGAGACCGGCCGGATCACCGCCTCCAACCCGTGCAGCGAGTACATGCACCTGGACAACTCCAGTTGCAACCTCGCCTCGCTGAACCTGCTGAAGTTCCTGCGTGACGACGGCGAGGGCAACCAGGTCTTCGAAGCCGAGCGCTTCGCCAAGGTCGTCGAGCTGGTCATCACCGCGATGGACATCTCCATCTGCTTCGCCGACTTCCCGACCCAGAAGATCGGCGAGACCACCCGGGCCTTCCGCCAGCTCGGCATCGGTTACGCCAACCTGGGCGCGCTGCTGATGGCGACCGGGCACGCGTACGACTCCGACGGCGGCCGGGCGCTGGCCGGCGCCATCACCTCCCTGATGACCGGCACGTCCTACCGGCGGTCCGCCGAACTCGCCGCGGTCGTCGGCGCGTACGACGGCTACGCCCGCAACGCGGACGCCCACAGCCGCGTCATGAAGCAGCACGCGGACGCCAACGCCGTGGCCAGGCGCATGGACGACCTCGACACTCCGGTGTGGGCGGCGGCCACCGAAGCCTGGCAGGACGTCATCCGGCTCGGCGAGAGGAACGGTTTCCGTAACGCGCAGGCGTCGGTGCTGGCGCCCACCGGCACCATCGGCCTGATGATGGACTGCGACACCACCGGAGTGGAGCCGGACCTGGCTCTGGTCAAGTTCAAGAAGCTGGTCGGCGGCGGCTCCATGCAGATCGTGAACAACACGGTCCCGGCGGCGCTCAAGCGGCTCGGCTACCAGGGCGAGCAGATCGAGGCGATCGTCGCCCACATCGCCGAGCACGGCAACGTCATCGACGCGCCCGGCCTCAAGCACGAGCACTACGAGGTGTTCGACTGCGCCATGGGCGAGCGGGCGATTTCCGCCATGGGGCACGTCCGGATGATGGCCGCCGCGCAGCCGTTCCTGTCCGGCGCCATCTCCAAGACGGTGAACCTGCCGGAGTCGGCCACCGTCGAGGAGGTCGAGGAGGTCTACTTCGAGGGCTGGAAGCTCGGCCTCAAGGCGCTGGCGATCTACCGCGACAACTGCAAGGTCGGCCAGCCGCTGTCCGCCAAGAAGAAGCAGGAGGCCGTGGCGGAGGCCGTCGCCGAGGCTCCGGCGCAGGTCGAGAAGGTCGTCGAGTACCGTCCGGTCCGCAAGCGCCTGCCCAAGGGCCGTCCCGGCATCACCACGTCCTTCACCGTCGGCGGTGCCGAGGGCTACATGACGGCCAACTCCTACCCGGACGACGGCCTGGGTGAGGTCTTCCTCAAGATGTCCAAGCAGGGCTCCACCCTCGCGGGCATGATGGACGCGTTCTCCATCGCCGTGTCGGTCGGCATGCAGTACGGCGTCCCGCTGGAGACATACGTATCGAAGTTCACCAACATGCGGTTCGAGCCGGCCGGCCTCACGGACGATCCGGACGTGCGGATGGCGCAGTCCATCGTGGACTACATCTTCCGCCGCCTGGCGCTGGACTTCCTGCCGTTCGAGACCCGGTCCGCCCTCGGCATCCACTCCGCCGAGGAGCGCCAACGGCACCTGGACACGGGCTCGTACGAGCCCACGGAGGACGAGCTCGACGTGGAGGGCCTGGCGCAGTCCGCTCCCCGCGAGGTGGAGCGGCGCGAGGTGGAGTCGAGCGGGACGCAGCCCCGTGGAACCGAGTCCCGCACACGGCTGTCGGTCGCCAAGCCCGCCGCGGCCGCGCCCGCCCCCAAGGAGGCCCACAACTCCACCGAGCTCCTGGAGATCCAGCTCGGCCTCAACGCCGACGCCCCGCTCTGCTTCTCCTGCGGCACGAAGATGCGCCGCGCCGGAAGCTGCTACCTCTGCGAGGGCTGCGGGTCGACCAGCGGGTGCAGCTGACAACCGCGCGCGAGCGCGTCACGGGCAACGTCCTGGCGTAGCCCGCGGACGTGGCTGACGCAGCGGACAGGGGGGACCGGTTACCGGCCGGTCCCCCTCGTCGTGCCCCCGGCCGGATGGGCGAGGTCCCCGGATCGTGCTGTCCGGTGAGAGTCTGCCGAGGGCAGGGCCGACGGCGTCGGTGACCGTCGGCCGGGTGCGCCGGTGATCGTCGCCCGGTGCGCCAGGGGCGTCGGTGGGCAGGGCTGGAGGCGGGCGGTACCGGCAGGCTGCGGGGAGGCTGTTGGGGCGAGAGAGGGGCTCAACGCCACTACGATGGCGCGGTGTTGGTGAAGTGGATACGGTGCGGCGTCGTCGATCGGGCCGGTTTCGACCGGGGACAGCGCGGGTGGGCGGCGCTCAGGGGGCAGCCCGGGTTTCGCGGCCAGGGCGGCGGCTGGAGCCGGGCACAGCCCGGGGTGGCGCACATCTTCGCGTTCTGGGACGGGCAGCGCTCCTACGACGCCTTCATGGCCGGTCCGCACGACGGCATCGCGGTGGCACAGCACGGCACCTTCGAGATGCTCACCGTGCGGCTCTTCGAACACCGGCTGGATGTGAAGGTCGGTTTCGAGCCGCGGTTCGACGACACGGATCTGCTGCGGGTGGCGCTGTGCAAGGTGCGGCCCGACCGCGTCGACCACTTCACTGCGGTGCAGGAACGGGTGTGGAATCCCGCCATGGCCGGTTCGCCGGGCATGCTGCGCGGTGTATTCGGCGAGGGCGCCGGGGACGACTTCCTGGTGCTGTCGATGTGGGATTCGGCGACCGAACACGGCAAGTACCGCGACGGAGCGGTGGCGCGGCTGTCCGAACGCGCCGGACTGGACGCCGACGTGGTGTCCGTGGCGGGTGATGTGGTGGATGTGGTGCAGGCGTGGACGGTCTGAGGGAAGACGGTGCCGCCGCCGGGGAGGCCGCGACGGCGGGCGGTGACGGTCTCGCCGCTCAGCGAATACGGCTGTTCGGGGCCGCGTACCGGATGCTGGGTTCGGCCCGCGGCGCGGAAGACGTCGTACGGGACGCGGTCGCCGGGCTGGCGCGGCTGGGTCCTGGCGCACCCGGTGATCCGTATGCCTGGCTGGTGCGCGAGGTGTTCGGCGACGCTCTGCACCACGGTGAGACGGCGCGCGGACGGCGTGAGGCGCAGGCTGGGCCCTGGCTGCCCGAGCCGGTGCTGACCGAGGACGGCGTGCTGGACCGGTTGGAGAGCGCGGAGGGGCGCGAGTCCGTGTCGATGGCGCGCCTCGTCCTGCTGGAACGGCTGCCGCCGGCCGAGCGGGCCGCATATGTGCTGCACGAGGTCTTCGGCTACGGGCCCGCGGAGACCGCGGCGGTGCTGGGTCTGACAGAGGCGCGCTGCCTGGCGATGTGGCGGCGGGCCAGGCAGCGGGTGGCGGAGGGGGAGGGCGCGGCGCGCGCCGAGGAGAGCGGGGAGCAGCGGCGACTGGTGGTGACGGAGCTGATACGTGCCGCGGCCGAGCAGGACCAGCCGGCGCTGGAGGAACTGCTGGCCGACGACGTGGTGGCCTGGTCGGACGGGGGCGGGCGGCCGGGCGTGGTGCGGCGTCCGGTGCTGGGCGCGCGGAAGGTGGGGCGCTTCCTCGCGGGGCTGGCGGTGAAGATCCCGGCGGGGACGCGGGCGCGTGCGGCCGAGGTCAACGGCGAGGTGGCGGTGGTGGCCACGGCCGGGGCCGAGATTCTGGGCGTACTGGTGCCGGAGTTCGGGGGGCAGGGTTTGGTCGGCATCCGTACGGTGTCGGACCCGGCGAGGCTGGTGTACTTCAGCAGGCAGTGGGCGGCGCGGGCGGCGGGCTGACCGCGGGAGACGTTGCGCTGCGACGGGCCGGCCGGGTTGGTGCCGGCTGCACGGGCGGCTGGGCCGGTGCCGGTCGCGGTGAGTCCGGCGCGGGGCCCGGCTCTCCGCTATGGGTCCAGGCCCGGCCTCGGGGCTCCGCTCCGGCTCGGGCGCGTTCAGGCTTCGGTCTCCGCTCCGGCGCGACCGCCGAGCCGGAGGGATGAGCGGGCAATAGGCTGATCTTCATGGGACGCCCTCGCCGCATCGTGCTCATCCGTCACGGCGAGTCCCAGGGCAACGAGGACGACACCATCTACGAACGGGTGCCGGACCATGCCCTGGAGCTCACCGCCGGCGGTCGGCGGCAGGCCGCGGAAGCCGGGGCGCAACTGCGCGAGCTGTTCGGCGGGGAGCGGGTGCAGGCGTTCGTGTCGCCGTACCGACGCACCTGGCACACCTACCAGGCGCTGGGCCTGGACCCTTGGCTGGTCCGAGCGCGGGAGGAGCCGCGGCTGCGTGAGCAGGACTGGGGCAACTGGCAGGACGTGGACGACATCCAGCGGCAACGCACGGCACGCGACGCCTACGGCCACTTCTTCTACCGCTTCGCGATGGGGGAGAGCGGCGCCGATGTCTACGACCGGGTCGGCTCGTTCCTGGAGACGCTGTACCGGGCCTTCGAGAAGCCGGACTTCCCGTCGAACGTCCTGCTGGTCACGCACGGGCTGACCATGCGGTTGTTCTGCATGCGTTGGTTCCACTGGACGGTGGAGGAGTTCGAGACGCTGTCCAACCCGGCCAACGCCGAGACCCGCTCACTGCTGCTCGGACCCGACGGCCACTACTTCCTCGACCGGCCGTTCGAGCGGTGGGGCACCCCCGGCCCGCCGGGCGGCGGCGCCGGGTGAGTTGCGGCACACGGTGATTGACCCGGATCAGGAGCGCTGTCAGAGTTCTCGACGCCATGACCGCTGACTCCTCCGAAGCCGCACGTACCTCCCGCGCCCTGGCCAGCCTCCGTGGGCTGGCGGTCGGGGACGCACTGGGATCGCAGTTCTTCGTCCCCGCCAACTATGCGTTGCTGCAGCACGGCGAGCTGCCGCCCGGTCCCTGGGGCTGGACCGACGATACGGAGATGGCCTGTTCGGTGCTGGCGGTCGTGGTCCGGTACGGGCGCATCGACCAGGACGCTCTGGCGCTGTCCTTCGCCGAGCACCACGACTTCGACCGCGGCTACGGCCCGGCCGTGAACCGGATGCTGCGGCTGATCCGGCAGGAGGGCGCGGACTGGCGGGAACTGGCCGCGGGTCTGTTCAACGAGCAGGGGTCATGGGGCAACGGAGCCGCGATGCGGGTGGCGCCGCTGGGCGCCTGGTACGCCGGCGACCCCGCAGAGGCCGCCCACCAGGCGGAGCTCTCGGCGTACCCGACCCACCAGCACCGCGAGGCGGTGGCCGGCGCGACGGCGGTGGCCGTCGCCGCCGCGCTCACCGCCGACCCGGCCGGCCCGCGGGACCCCGAGGCGCTGCTCGGCGCGGTGCTGGACCTCGTACCGCGCAGCGCCGTGCATTCCGGAATCGGGCGAGCCCGCGACATGCTCGACGACGCCGACGTGGCGACCGTCGCCGCCGTGCTCGGCTGCGGGCGGCGGACCAGCGCCCACGACACGGTGCCGTTCACGTTGTGGGCAGCGGCCCGGAATCTCGGTGACTACGAGCGCGCGTTCTGGACAACGGCGCGAGCGGGCGGTGACGTGGACACCACCTGCGCCATCGTCGGCGGCATGGTCGCGTCCCGGCCGGGCGGCGAACCGCCGCGTACATGGACCGAACGGACCGAAACCCTTCCGGAGTGGGCCGCCACGGCCTGAACGCCCCCCTGTGGCGGCCGTTTCGCCGAAGGGTAGTCTGAAGCTGCCATGGCCTACGAACCACCTACTCACAGCGTCGAACGCTCGATGCGCGCCACCCTCGGGGTGCGGACCGTCGCCGGTGTGGACGAGGTGGGGCGCGGTGCCTGGGCCGGACCCGTCACCGTGTGCGCCGCAATCACCGGACTGCGCCGCCCGCCGGACGGCCTGACCGACTCCAAACTCATCACCCCCAAGCGCCGCACGCGGCTCGCCGCCGTCCTCACCGAGTGGGTGAGCTCGTATGCGCTCGGCCACGCCTCTCCGGAGGAGATCGACGGGTTCGGGATGACGGCCGCGCTGCGGATGGCGGCGGAACGCGCGCTGGCGGCGCTTCCAGAGCAGCCCGACGCGGTCATCCTCGACGGCAAGCACAACTACCTGGGCGGGTCCTGGCAGGTGCGGACCGTCATCAAGGGAGACCAGTCGTGTGTCGCGGTGGCCGCCGCATCCGTCATCGCCAAGGTGCGGCGGGATGCCGCGATGGCCGAACTCGGCCTGGAATACGCCCCGTTCGCATTCGCGGAGAACGTTGGATATCCCTCGCCCGTCCACCGCGCCGCCCTTGAGGAGCTGGGCCCGACCGCGCTGCACCGCCTGTCCTGGTCGTACCTGGACGCCATGCCGCGCTGGCAGCACCTGAAGAAGGTCCGGGAGGGCGTCGACACAGGGGAACAACTCGGTTTCGATTTCTGATCCAGGCCCCGTCCCCCGCTGCGCATTCACTGCGTATTTGATAGACATCAACTCATGCCTCTCACCCCCGAGGAGCCTCCGATTCACGAGAGTGTCCCGGGTCCCCGCACTGCTCCGGCCAGCGGCCGGAGTGCGTCGGCCCCCCGTCCCGTACCCGGTCCGCCGCGGCCCCCGGTGCCGCGACCGGCGCCGCCGAAGGCAGCCACCCCGGCGCCGCCGCGGCGTGCCTCCGTTCCCGAACCCGCCGCCGAACCCACCACCGCCCGGATCCAGTTGATCCCCGCTCCCGTGTCCGGCGCCGTCGACGCCGCGGACGAGACGGTGGACCTGCTGCTGGACACCGGCCGTCCGCCCGGCGAGATCCTTGTCCTCACCACCGGCGACCCGCACCCCTGGGCCGCGCACGAACTCTCCTTCGGCGAGGCCTCCTACTGGGCTCAGCACGACGCGGCCGACGACGTCTTCTACGCCGACATCCGCGCCGAACGCGCCACCGGCCGGCCCGTCGTGGTCGTGGCGATGAACGGCGGCACTGACGAAACGATGCCTCGCGCACTCGCGGGTGCGCTCTCCCGCGCGGGGGTGCTGCTCATCGTGTGCGGCGACCCGGCCAGGATCAACACGCTGCTGGGTGCGAGCGCCTGACGGTCAGAGCACGGCGGCCCGGGGCAGTGGCCGCGGGGTCCCGCTGGAAAGCGGCGCCGATGCGGTCGCTGCCCGCCGGGACCAGGAGGTGGCGTTCGGCGTTCGACCGGTGCGGTTCTCACCGATGACGCTCCACCCGTCGCCGGTGAGCGCCACGTACGACCCGCAGCGCAGGCCGTGCAGGACACAGGCGTCCCGCAGACCCCACATCCACGCGCCGTCCTCCTCCGTCCACCCGGTGGAGCCGTCCCGGCAGACGAGCAGTACGGCGGTCCGCACCGGGTGGCGCAGCCGCAGGTCGTGCGGGATCACCCGGCGCAGATGGGACAGCAGGGCGTTGCGCCGCTCCCAGCCGTCCACCACGCCACCGCGACCGGTGAACGACGCGCTCGCCCGTATCCGCCCGTCCGCGTCGTACACCGCGACCACCGCCGTGGACGGGCACGGCAGGTGCCGGGCGTGCAGGTCCTTGATCACGTCACGCGGATTGGCCAGCAACGGCACTACGGCGCCGGTCCAGTCGGCCGGTTCCAGATTGCGCGTGGCGCGGGAGGCGGTAGCGGTGGACGTCGCCGTAACGAAGCCTATGGTCACGGTCCTCCCTTCACGGATACACCCGTGGACCGGCTGCGGGCACACGCCGGTCAGGGGGCTCCAAGAGCCGATCGGGGATCCGCCCCCAATTCTTCCTCCCGTGTTGCTGTGCGGCAACGGGCAATTGGAGTCTCCGACCGGTATGGACCTGTCCGCCGTATAGATCCCCGCCGACTCGCGGCCGTCCGCTGTCCGCTGGCCACCGCCCGCTCATCCCTGAACCGCCAGGACCAGCGGGAACACCGCGGTTGCCCCGGCTCGCCGCAGCAGCCGAGCGACGACCGCGAGGGTCCACCCGGTGTCCGCGAAGTCGTCCACCAGCAGCACCGGACCCGGTGTCTGTCGGAGCGCCGCAGTC
Organism: Streptomyces sp.; assembly: GCF_036524955.1. GTDB lineage: Bacteria > Actinomycetota > Actinomycetes > Streptomycetales > Streptomycetaceae > Actinacidiphila. The sequence continues at coordinate 20,981 of NZ_DATDBG010000267.1, read as the reverse complement.
AACTCACCGGACAGCGAGAAGGCTCCCTGCAGCGCCCGCACCCGCTGCGCACTGTTGCTGCGCGGCACGCCGCCGGGGTCGCCGTTCTCCGCGTAGTCCACCTGGCCGAGCAGCGGTATCCGGCCGACTCCCGAGATCCGGGCGCTCAGCGACTCGACCAGTCGGCCGTGCCGCCGCGAGGCGACGCCCACCACGCCGACCGGGCGCTCGGGCGCGTCCGGCTCTCCGCAGGCCCAACCACCGGGACCCGTGGCCCACTCGGCGAGCACCTGCACCACCGCGTCCACCGCGTCGGGTGGCACCGGCTGGTCGGCGGCGCCCTCGGCGAACAGCGGGCGAAGGCGGTTGCCCCAGCCGATGTCGGAGAGCCTGCCCAGGGCCCGGCCCGGCGCCGCCTGTTCGGCGGCCGGGATCCGGCCCTTGAGCGCCACCCCTGTCGCCTCCAGGCCGGTCGGCCACATCTTGCGCGGCTCCAGCTCGACGCCGGGCCGGCCGAGGGCAGCCCGGGCGGCATCCAGTGCAGCGGTGGAGACCTCCACCGGGAAACGGGCGCCCGCGCAGTTGTCACACCGCCCGCACGGCGCGGCCTGCCCGTCGTCCAGTTGCCGGCGCAGGAACTCCATCCGGCAACCCGTCGCGTTCGCGTACTCCCGCATCGCCTGCTGCTCGGCCTCGCGCTGACGCGCCACCCAGGCGTAGCGCTCGGTGTCGTAGCCCCAGGGCTTCCCGGTGGCGGTCCATCCGCCGCGCACCCGGCGTACGGCGCCGTCCACGTCCAGCACCTTGAGCATGATCTCCAGCCGGGAGCGGCGCAGATCGACGCGAGCTTCGAGCGCGGGGACGGACAGCGGCCTCTCCGCTGCGGCGAGGATGTCCAGCGTGCGCCGGACCTGCTCCTCCGGTGGAAAGGCGAGGGACGCGAAATACCGCCAGATCGACGCGTCCTCAGGGCCGGGAAGCAGCAGCACCTCGGCGTGGTCGACGCCGCGTCCGGCCCGGCCGACCTGCTGGTAGTACGCGATCGGCGACGAGGGCGATCCGACGTGGACGACGAACCCGAGATCGGGTTTGTCGAAGCCCATGCCCAGCGCCGATGTGGCCACCAGTGCCTTGACCCGGTTGGCGAGCAGGTCGGCCTCGGCGGCCTGGCGTTCGGCGTTCTCCGTCCGGCCGGAGTAGGAGGCCACCACGTAGCCGCGCTGCCGCAGGAAGGCGGTGATCTCGTCCGCGGCGGCCACTGTCAGGGTGTAGATGATGCCGGAGCCCGGGAGTGCGCCGAGGTGGTCGGCGAGCCAGGCCAGCCGGTGGGCGGCGTCCGGCAGCCTCAGCACGGCGAGTGACAGACTCTCGCGGTCCAGCGGCCCGCGCAGCACGAGCGCGCCTTCCTCGTCGCCGGAGGTACCGGTGCCGAGCTGCTCCGCCACATCGGCGGTCACCCTGGCGTTCGCCGTCGCCGTCGTGGCCAGGACGGGCACGCCCGGCGGCAGATCGGCGAGCATCGTGCGCAGCCGCCGATAGTCGGGGCGGAAATCGTGGCCCCAGTCCGAGATGCAGTGCGCTTCGTCGACGACGAGAAGGCCCGTCGTCGCAGCGAGCTTGGGCAGCACCTGATCGCGGAAGTCCGGGTTGTTGAGCCGCTCCGGGCTCACCAGCAGCACGTCCACCTCGCCGGCTGCGACCCCGGCTTCGACGTCTCCCCACTCCTCGCTGTTGGAGGAGTTGATGGTGCGGGCCCTGATTCCCGCCCGCGCCGCGGCCTCCACCTGATTGCGCATCAGAGCGAGCAGCGGTGACACGATCACCGTCGGTCCGCTGCCGCGTTCGCGGAGCAGGGCCGTCGCCACGAAATAGACCGCCGACTTGCCCCATCCGGTGCGCTGCACGACCAGGGTTCTGCGGCCGTGCGCGACCAGTGCCTCGACGGCGAGCCACTGGTCCTCACGGAGCCTCGCGGCGCCCGGCTCGGCGCCGACGAGTCGGCTCAGTACGGTGTCGGCCGCGGTACGCAGCGCGGTGGTCGTTTCGGTCATGGCTCCATGCAACCCCATAGCACCGACATCCCGCGAACTGCACTCCGTGAGCTGTGGATAACTCTGCGGAAGTTATCCACAGGTTTTTTTGGGGGGTCTGGTGCGGAACATGCCCGATGCGCCATCGTCGACTCATGACGCAGAGCAACCAGATCAACCACGGACAGTCATCAAAACGGGCGGTCGACGTCAAGGTCACCTTGCGCGGCCCCGCCGAGCTCGCAGACGCCTTGCCCTTTCTGATGGGTTTCCATCCCAACGACAGCATCGTCCTCGTGGCCCTGCACGGAGTGCACGGCCGCTTCGGCGGCCGACTCCGGCTCGGGCTCCCGCAGGACCCGGACGAATGGCCCGAGGTCGCCAGGCAACTCGCCGAATGCCTGGTGAACAACAGCACGCGGCGCGGCGCCCGGCCCGATGCCGTCGTTGCCTTCCTCTGCCAGGACCCGTGCGAGGGCGAGCGGTCGTCGGAGGTGACGGTGCGGCTGCGACCACTCGCCCAGCTGCTGCGCGTCGCCTGCGGCGAGCTGAACGTGCCTGTCGTCGAGGCCCTGTGCGTGTCGGCGGGCCGCTGGTGGTCCTACTGCCGGCCCGAGGAGGCCGCCACACCGGAGGACGGGGTCGCGCTTCCACCGCCCGGTACGTCGAACATCGCCGCCACCGCCGCCTACGTGGGCCTGCCCGCCCCGGCCTCGCTCCGCGACATGGAATCCAGGCTCAAGCCCGCCCAGCCACGCAACCGCGGGCAAGAGACCGCCCTCGACATGGCGTGTGCCGAACTGGTGCCGCGCATGCTGGCCGACGGTGACGGCGAGGACGCCAGGAACCGCACCCTCGCGCTGGCTCGTGCCGCTCTGGAGAGGTTCCGCGCAGCGCCGCCGGTCACCGATCCCGCCCGCGGCGACCAGCGGGACGACAAGCTGCTCGGCGACGACGAGGCGGCGGCGATCATCCTCGGACTGCAGGACAGGCGGACCCGCGACCGGGCCGCGGAATGGATGGAACCGGCGCAGGCGGACGCGGCCCTGCGGTTGTGGCGAGCACTGGCCCGCCGCTGTGCCGGGCCTTACGGCGAGCACGCGGCGGCACCCCTCACCCTGGCCGGATGGGTCGCGTGGTCCTCCGGTGACGAGGCCGAGGCACGCGTGGCCCTCGGTCTGGCCCTCGAACTCGAACCGCACTACACCTTCGCCCGGCTGCTCCACCACTCCGTCAACGAGGGCCTGGACCCGGAACTGCTCCGCCGCTGCCTGCGACAGGAACGCCGCGACCGGGTGATCGCCGCGGCCAAGGCCCGCCGCGGACCGGCGGGACCAGCCGGTCGAGGACCCGGCCGCCACTCACCCGGAGGCCACCGTGTCCGAACCCGCCGGTGAGTGGTCCCGCGCGGCGCCGCACCGCACGGCCGGGCTCCGGAAGGCGCCGCAAACGCCCGCCGGGTTCCGTGAGGCTCCCCGAATACGCGGTACGGGTCCCGGACCCGCGCACCGCCCGCCCCGTGCACGCCCGCCCTGCCCGCCGCCCGCGTCGAGCCGTGCGGGAGACCCCGAGCGAGGATGCCCCCGCCATGACGCGCTCCCCAGGAAGGAGGACGGTGAGGAATCGTTCCGCGGTGTGCCGCACATCCGGCACCGGCGCTCCCCCGGAAAGGAGGGCTGAGCGATCAGGACGGCGAGGCGCCCAGGCGCCTGGCCGGGGGCTCGGCAGGGAATGCCCGGCGGTGGGAAAACCTCGGGGATTGATCGCGAAGTGCTGCCGATCCGGCTGATTATCGTCAGGCAGACGACTATGATCGCGGCATGTCGCCCTACGACCCGTCGGCCTTTCCGCCCTTCGCTGTCACCGTCGACCTGGTGGTGCTCACGGTGCGGGACCACGCGCTGTGCGCGCTGTCCGTCCGTCGTGGTGAGCCGCCGTTCCAGGGGAAGTGGGCGCTGCCGGGCGGGTTCGTGCGCATCGACGAGGATCTTTCGCAGGCCGCGGCCCGCGAACTCGCCGAGGAGACGGGCCTGCGCGCACAGAACGGCGCGCACCTGGAGCAGCTCGCCACCTACGGCGACCCGCAGCGGGACCCTCGGATGAGGGTGGTCAGCGTCGCGCACCTGGTACTGGCGCCGGATCTGCCCGCACCCCGCGCGGGAGGCGATGCGAAGAGTGCCCGGTGGGCCCCGGTGGGGACGTTGTTGGGGGAGGCCGGTCAGGATCACGCGGGCGACGCCGCGCCGCTCGCATTCGATCACAGCCGGATCCTCGCGGACGGGGTGGAGCGGGCGCGGTCCAAGATCGAGTATTCGTCGCTGGCCACCGCGTTCTGTCCGCCCGAGTTCACGGTGGGGGAGTTGCGGCGGGTCTACGAGGCGGTGTGGGGCGTGGCGCTCGATCCGCGCAACTTCCACCGGAAGGTGACGGGCACGGTGGGGTTCCTGGTGCCGACCGGAGGGACGACGACGCGTCAGGGTGGGCGTCCGGCACAGTTGTTCAGGGCCGGTGGCGCGACGTTGCTCAATCCGCCGATGCTGCGACCCGAGGTGTAATTTTCGGGGCTTCTGTACCTTTTGGGGGTTATGGTGCTGAGGTGATCCAGGCCATCGGACTGACCAGCACGTCCCGCCGCAAGGCGCCGCCCGCCGTCGCCGGCCTGACCTTCGACGTCCGTGCGGGCGAGGTGACCGCGCTGGTCGGGCCGGCCAGGTCCGGCAAGTCCACCGCCCTGCGCCTGCTGCTCGGGATGGAGACGGGGCGCGGCACCACCCTCGTCGACGGCCGTCCGCTGCACGATCTGCCCGATCCCGTGCGGGAGATCGGCGCGCTGGTCGGTGATGTGCCAGGGCACCCGCGACGTACCGCCCGCGGACATCTCCGTATGCTGTGCGCCGCCTTCGGGGTGCCGCCGTCCCGCGCCGACGAAGTCCTGGACCTCGTAGGACTCCAGGCCGTCGCCGGGCAGCGGCTGGGCACGTACTCGCTCGGCATGGACCGGCGGCTCGGCGTTGCTGTGGCGCTTCTCGCCTCACCCCGCGCGCTGATCCTGGACGACCCCGCGCGGGGACTGCCGCCGCGCGAGGCAGCCTGGGTGCACGAACTGGTCCGGCTGCACGCGGCGGGTGGCGGGGCGGTCCTGCTCACCGGCAGGGACGCGCGGGTGATGGCGCGTACCGCTGATCATGTGATCGCACTGGACCACGGGCGGCTCGTGGCCGACGAATCGGCCGCGCACTTCGCGCGGACCCGGCTGCGTCCGCATGTGGCCGTGCGGTCCCCTTATGCCGGGCGGCTGGGGGAGTTGCTGAGCGAAAAAGGGGCCGAGGTGGTGGCAGCGAGCGGGAGCCGGATCGCGGTGTACGGGCCGAGCGCGGCGGTCGTCGGGGAAACCGCGTACCGGCACGGGATCCTGTTGCACCAGCTCGCCGACGAGACCGCGGACCCGGCCGTGTCCGCGGAGGGGAGCAGCGACAACGCGCTGACGTACCGGCGGAGGTACGCGCCGCCGCGGGGAACCGGGCGCCGCACCGGCCCCGTCCGTCCGCTCGGCTACGAGGTGCGCCGGGGCCTCGGGTTGCGTACTCCGTGGCCGATCGCCGCGACCGCGCTGCTCGGTTCGGTCCTCGCCACTCTCCTCGTGACGCGCGTCGGCACCACCCCCGCCGCGCCGCTGAGGCTGATCTCCGGCTGGCCGGCAGAACTGCCGCTGCCCGCCGCCGCGATCGGCGCCGGAGCTCTCGGCGCGCTGACCTACGGGCAGGAATACCGCTACCCCGCGCTCGCACCTGGCTACGGTCCGGAGCCCCGCAGCCCGCGCCTGCTCGCCGCCAAGCTCGCGGTCAGCGCGGTAGCCGCCCTTGTCCTCGCAGCGCTGGCAGCCACCGTCGATCTCGCGCTGCTGCGTTCCCCTCTCGGCTCAGGCCGGGCGCCCGACCCCCTCGCCGTCCCCGCCGCACTGGTCGGCTGGGCGGCGCTCTGCATCGGCTGCGCCTGTGTCGGAGTGCTCGCGGCGGCGGTCCTCCGCACCACCGCGCTCGGGCTCGCGGTCGTCCTCGCCGTACCGGTGCTGGTCGCACCGGCCGTAGGGGCACTCCTCGGAAAGCGGGTGGCGGCCGAACTCGTCGACGCCGGTGATGCGTTGTGGTCGGTGGTGAGCGGAGCGCCGCAGGAGGGCGGCAGCACGGCCTCCGGTGTGCTGCGCTTCGTCACCCAACCGTTCGTCATCGCCCTCGCGTTGTCGCTCACGGCGCTGGCCGGGGCCTGCGCGGCAAGCTCGTTGCGCGGTCGCCGACGTGCGCGGCGTCAAGGACATCGTCAAGGACATCGACAAGAAGAAGGGCTCACGCCAAGTCCACGGCACGCCAGGGTTGTCGAGGGGGCCACCGAAGGCGGTGCGGAGGCCGGTCAACTCCCGTAACAACCGATCTAACTGACCGCCCACCAGTAACAAGTGGCGATTCATCCCCATAAGCGTCAATTATGAGGTGATGAGCGCTCACCCTTTCGTGTGCTTTTCAGCAAAGCCCTCAAGGCCCGCAGGTGCATCGCCGACAAAGGATGCGTGAGTACCCTTGCGCATTCCATGATGACCGCGGCTCGCTCCACCGACTCCGGTATCGCCGGTCCGGGCGAGCTGGATCGCTACTCGAACGCCGAAGCCCCCGGTACCGACCGACCCGGACTCGCGTCCTGGGAAGGCGTGGAGCCGGACATGAGCCGGGTCGGCCGCCGCGCGGGCGGCAGTCGGGGCCGGGGACTGCACGGTCAACTCGTCCAGCAGCTCGGGCAGATGATCGTCTCCGGAGACCTCGGCGCCGACCGGCCCCTGGTCCCCGAGGAGATCGGCCAGCGCTTCGAGGTCTCCCGCACGGTGGTGCGCGAGTCCCTGCGCGTGCTGGAGGCCAAGGGCCTGGTCAGCGCCAGACCGAACGTCGGCACCCGGGTCCGCCCGGTCAGCGACTGGAACCTGCTGGACCCCGACATCATCGAGTGGCGCGCGTTCGGCCCCCAGCGCGACGACCAGCGCCGCGAACTGCTCGAACTGCGCTGGACCATCGAACCGCTGGCCGCCCGGCTCGCCGCTGGGCACGGCCGCGAGGACGTACAGCAGCGCCTCGCCGACATGGCGGAGATCATGGCGCACGCCGCCGCCCAGGGTGACGCGCTCACCTTCACCCGCGCCGACATCGAGTTCCACACCCTGCTCCTCCAGGTCGCCGGCAACCGCATGCTGGAGCACCTGTCGGGGATCGTCTCCTCCGCGCTGCATGTCTCCGGCGGCACCGTCACCGGCTGCGAGCGCCCCGGCGACACCTCCGTCGGCCTGCACCACCGCATCGTCGAAGCGCTCGCCGAGGGCGACGGCGGTACGGCCGAGGCTGCGATGCGCCAGTTGCTGGCGGTGCCGACCGAGCAGCCGGCCGCCGCCCCCGACAAGAACGTCGTTCCCGCCCCCCGCGAGCACTGACCGCGCCCCGGCCGCCGCAGGTCCCGCACCGCACCACGCGCCACGGGGACCGGCGGCGGCCCCGCCCGCGGGCCCCCGTGCGGTGGGCCCACTCGCACCGGCGCCGACCCCGTCGGGTACCGGCCTCCGTACCGGCGCGTCCGTGCCCGCCCCGTCCCCCACTCGCCCCATCCGTACCGGGCCCGGCCGACCCTTGGCGGCAGATGTCCGGTTTCAATGTTGATCAAACGATTTGGGGTGTGACTCGGGCCACGTAAGCTGGGCGTAACGCCAGACGAGGCAGCGCGATGACTTAAGAGGTGGCGGCCGTACGAGGAATATTCAGCGTCGCGTCTGGCGCTGAGCCGCAGTGCGGATCCACCGAGTCGTTCCCATCGTTCCGAGAGGTTGTTCGTGTCGGCCAGCACATCCCGTACGCTCCCGTCCGAGATCGCCGAATCCGAGTCTCTGATGGCGCTCATCGAGCAGGGTAAGGCCCAGGGCCAGATCGCCGGCGACGACGTGCGTCGGGCGTTCGAAGCGGACCAGATTCCGGCAACCCAGTGGAAGAACGTTCTGCGCAGCCTCAACCAGGTCCTCGACGAGGAGGGTGTGACGCTGATGGTGACTGCCGCTGAGGCGCCCAAGCGCACCCGTAAGAGCGTCGCAGCCAAGAGTCCGGCGAAGCGTACTGCCACCAAGACGGTCGCCTCCAAGGCGGCCCCTGCCAAGAAGACCGTAGCGCCCAAGGCCGTCGCTCCCGAGGCGCCGCCCGAGGCCGAGACCACGGTGGAGCCATCGGTGGAGGCGGAAACCCCAGCCAAGAAGGCACCCGCGAAGAAGACCGTCGCCAAGAAGACGGCTGCCAAGAAGGCCCCCGCCAAGAAGGTGGCGGCCAAGAAGACCGCAGCCTCGCCCGGCGAGGACGAGGCAGTCGAGGCGGAGGACCTGATCGAGGAGGTCGTGCCCGGCAAGGGCGACGACGAGCCGGAGAAGGCGGAGTCCGAGAGCTTCGTGCTCTCCGACGACGACGAGGACGACGCGCCGGCCCAGCAGGTCGCCGTCGCCGGCGCCACCGCCGACCCGGTCAAGGACTACCTCAAACAGATCGGCAAGGTCCCGCTGCTCAACGCCGAGCAGGAGGTCGAGCTCGCCAAGCGGATCGAGGCCGGCCTGTTCGCCGAGGACAAGCTGGCCGCGGCCGACAAGCTCGCCCCCAAGCTCAAGCGTGAGCTGGAGATCATCGCCGAGGACGGCCGCTGGGCCAAGAACCACCTGCTGGAGGCCAACCTCCGGCTCGTGGTGTCGCTGGCCAAGCGCTACACCGGCCGCGGCATGCTCTTCCTCGACCTGATCCAGGAAGGGAACCTGGGCCTGATCCGTGCGGTCGAGAAGTTCGACTACACCAAGGGCTTCAAGTTCTCCACCTACGCCACCTGGTGGATCCGGCAGGCGATCACCCGCGCCATGGCCGACCAGGCCCGCACCATCCGTATCCCGGTGCACATGGTCGAGGTCATCAACAAGCTGGCCCGCGTCCAGCGCCAGATGCTCCAGGACCTGGGCCGCGAGCCCACCCCGGAGGAGCTGGCCAAGGAACTCGACATGACCCCCGAGAAGGTCATCGAGGTGCAGAAGTACGGCCGCGAGCCGATCTCCCTGCACACCCCGCTGGGCGAGGACGGCGACAGCGAGTTCGGTGACCTCATCGAGGACTCCGAGGCGGTCGTCCCGGCCGACGCGGTCAGCTTCACGCTTCTGCAGGAGCAGCTCCACTCAGTCCTCGACACGCTCTCCGAGCGGGAGGCCGGCGTCGTCTCGATGCGCTTCGGCCTCACCGACGGCCAGCCGAAGACGCTGGACGAGATCGGCAAGGTCTACGGTGTCACGCGCGAGCGGATTCGCCAGATCGAGTCCAAGACCATGTCCAAGCTGCGCCACCCGTCGCGCTCGCAGGTGCTGCGCGACTACCTCGACTGACGCGCTCGGCTCACGTTTCGCAGGGAGTCCGGTACGCGCCGGGTGCGACCCCGGCCGCGACCCGGATCGGCGTGTCTTGCGGATGCGGCCTCCGGCTCTGTCGATAACTCTGGGTATCCGGAGTTACCCACAGAGTCAGGAGGCCGCATGCGTTCCGCCTTCCATGCCATAAGCCGTGCCGTACGCCGTGGCGCACGCGATGGCTGTGCCACAAGCGTCACAAGTGCAGCGAGTGCAGTGAGTGCGGTGAGTCCAGTTGGGGCCGCGAATGCCAGAAGAAACGGCCGCCGCACCGTACTGGCCGGTGCGCTGGCGCTGCTGCCCGCCCTCGCCGTACCACTGACCGCTCCCGTGGCGCCGGCCGCCGCCAACGGGATCGTGGTGGGGGGCGCCCCGACCACCACGGACCAGCAGCCATGGGCGGTCGCCCTTGCCAGCCGTTCCCGCTTCGGCGCCGAGCGTTCGGGGCAGTTCTGCGGGGGAGTGGCCGTCGCGCCCCGTACGGTGCTGACCGCCGCGCACTGTCTCGGCAGTGAGGTGCTGGGCGTCTCCGACTGGCGGCAGCTCAAGGATCTGCGGGTCATCGAGGGCCGGACCGATCTGTCCGGGACCGACGGCGTGGAGCTGAGGTTGTCGCAGGTGTGGGTGAATCCGGAGTTCGATCCGGTGACCAACTCCGGGGACATCGCGGTGCTCACCCTGAGGGAGGCGCTGCCGAGCGGCGCCGCGATCGCGATGGCGGAGTCGTCGGACACCGCGGACTACGTGCCGGGTACGGCGGCGCAGGTGTACGGCTGGGGTGACACGACCGGGGACGCCGACTACGCCAACGTGCTGCATGCGGCGTCCGTCGCAGTTCTCGCGGACACGGTCTGCGAGGAGGCGTACCCGGGGAGTGCGGACGGCACTTATGTACGGGCCACCATGATGTGCGCGGGACTTGAGGGTGGCGGCCGGGACGCCTGCCAGGGGGACAGCGGAGGGCCGCTGGTGGTGGCGGGCCGCCTGGTGGGGCTGGTCTCGTGGGGGACGGGCTGCGCGCAGGCCGCGTACCCGGGGGTCTACACGAGGATGTCCGCCATGGCGGCGCTGGTCGCGCCGTACCTGTGAGCCCGGCGACCGCACGCCGCAGAAAGAAGGATCCGGGCAGGCCGGCGGGCGGACACCCCCTGGAGGGGTCTGTCCGCCCGCAGGTCCGAACTCGTCGCCTGTGCGACCTCGTCGCGGGTGCGACGTGTCAGCGCTCGTCGTCTCCCGCCGAGGCCGGGGTGTCGGTCAGCCTGCCGGTCTCGTCCTGTATTTCCGATGCGATCTTCTTGAGTTCCGGCTCGAACTTCCGGCCGTGGTGTGCGCAGAAGAGCAGCTCTCCGCCACTGACGAGGACGACGCGCAGGTAGGCCTGAGCGCCGCAACGGTCGCAGCGGTCTGCCGCTGTCAGCGGACTTGCGGGGGTCAGAACAGTAGTCACGTCGCCTCTTCTCTAGCTCGACGAGCTGTCGTACCAGGGTCAACATCCAACCAGGTCGAAAACGTTCCCGCTGTCGGCCCTTTTTCCTTGAGAACCGACCTCGGAATGACTGGGTGTTACCGATTGGCGGCGGATAGGAGTCAGTTGCGTCAGATGTCGCATATGGATGTGTTGTCCGGATCTGCACCTCGGCTGGCTTGCCAGGTATTGGAGAGGACGTGCCCGGAGCCTAAATGGTTCATGCGTCTTTGGGAACGTGACATGTCTATCACTCCCACGGGTTATCGAACGGATACTCGATAAAGGCTAGTATGGGCGTTCCCGGGGCCGGGTCGCATGACAACTCCCCGGTCCGGCCTCGGTACCCTCTCACCGACACGGCCGTAAAACTTCAGAGAACATCCGGATCGAGGAGCTGCCCGCGTGACCGCCGAAACATCCGTGCCGCCCTCCGCGCTGCTGACGGGCGCAGATCGCGACGGCTCCAACTACACCGCGCGGCACCTCCTCGTCCTCGAAGGACTCGAAGCGGTCCGCAAGCGGCCGGGTATGTACATCGGATCGACGGACAGTCGCGGCCTGATGCACTGCGTCTGGGAGATCATCGACAACTCCGTCGACGAGGCGCTGGCCGGCCACGGCGCCCGTATCGAGGTGATCCTGCACCAGGACACCTCCATCGAGGTACGGGACAACGGCCGCGGCATCCCGGTCGACGTCGAGCCCAAGACGGGACTGTCCGGCGTCGAGGTCGTGATGACCAAACTGCACGCCGGCGGCAAGTTCGGCGGTGGCTCGTACGCGGCCTCCGGCGGTCTGCACGGTGTCGGCGCGTCGGTGGTGAACGCCCTGTCGTCCCGGCTCGACGTCGAGGTGGACCGCGGCGGTCACACCCACGCCATCAGCTTCCGCCGTGGCGTCCCCGGGATCTTCACCGGGGCGGGACCCGACGCGCCCTTCGACCCGGCTGGCGGCCTGACCAAGACCAAGAGGATCCCCCGGACCCGTACCGGCACCCGCGTGCGCTACTGGGCGGACCGGCAGATCTTCCTCAAGGACGCCAAGATCTCCCTGGAGACCCTGCACCAGCGCGCCCGCCAGACCGCCTTCCTGGTGCCCGGGCTGACCATCGTGGTGCGTGACGAGCGCGGCATCGAGTCGGCCGAGCCGGTCGAGGAGGTCTTCCACTTCGACGGCGGGATCAGCGAGTTCTGCGAGTTCCTCGCGCCCGACAAGCCGATCTGCGACGTGCTCCGGCTGACCGGCACCGGGACGTTCAAGGAGACCGTGCCCGTACTGGACGACCGCGGCCACATGACGCCCACCGAGGTCACCCGCGAACTGGGCGTGGATGTCGCGCTGCGCTGGGGCACCGGCTACGAGACCACCACCAGGTCCTTCGTCAACATCATCGCCACCCCCAAAGGCGGCACCCACGTGAGCGGCTTCGAGCGCTCCGTCACCAAGACCGTCAACGAGGTGCTGCGGGCCACCAAGATGCTGCGCGTCGCCGAGGAGGACATCGTCAAGGACGACGCGATGGAGGGCCTCACAGCGGTGGTCACCGTCCGGCTCGCCGAGCCGCAGTTCGAGGGGCAGACCAAGGAGGTGCTGGGCACCTCGGCGGCCAACCGGATCGTGGCCACGGTGGTGGCCAAAGAACTCAAGGAGTTCCTGACCTCCGCCCGGCGCGACACCAAGGCCCAGGCGCGGGCCGTGCTGGACAAGGCTGTCGCCGCCGCCAGGACCCGGATCGCGGCCAGGCAGCACAAGGAGGCGCAGCGCAGGAAGACCGCCCTGGAGACCTCCTCGCTGCCCGCCAAGCTCGCCGACTGCCGCAGCGACGACGTGGAGCGCAGTGAACTGTTCATCGTCGAGGGCGACTCGGCGCTGGGCACCGCCAAGCTGGCCCGCAACTCCGAGTTCCAGGCGCTGCTGCCGATCCGCGGCAAGATCCTCAACGTCCAGAAGTCCTCGGTCTCGGACATGTTGAAGAACGCCGAGTGCGGCGCGATCATCCAGGTCATAGGGGCCGGTTCCGGCCGCACCTTCGACATCGACCAGGCGCGCTACGGCAAGGTGATCTTCCTCGCCGACGCCGATGTGGACGGCGCCCACATCCGTTGCCTGCTGCTCACGCTCTTCCAGCGGTACATGCGGCCGATGGTGGAGGAAGGCCGGGTCTTTTCAGCGGTGCCGCCGCTGCACCGCATCGAACTGGTCCAGCCCAAGAAGGGCCAGGACAAGTACGTCTACACCTACTCCGACAACGAACTGCGGCAGACCGTGCTCGACCTCCAGCGCCGCAACATCCGCTTCAAGGACAGCATCCAGCGCTACAAGGGCCTCGGCGAAATGGACGCCAACCAGCTCGCCGAAACGACGATGGACCCGCGGCACCGCACGCTGCGGCGGATCAACATCAGCGATCTGGAGGCCGCGGAGCAGGCGTTCGACCTGCTGATGGGCAACGAGGTGGCGCCGCGCAAGGAGTTCATCACCAGTTCGGCGGCGACGCTGGACCGGTCCCGTATCGACGTGTAGTCACCGCGGCGGCAGCCCCTGGCACCGCGGCGGTGGCTCTCAGCACCACGCGGTGCCGCCCCTTCACCTGGTGGGGTGAAGGTTTCTGCTTGTTGGGCTTGCACTTGGACCTGGATCTTCCCGCTCTGTCCGTGCTTGGGCGCACCGGCCGATCGGCCGACGGACCCGCGACCTGGAGGGCGTACTCAAGGCGTTCAACCCGGACCTTCGGCACGCGACGGTCGAACCGGCCAGGACGACCACGGAGTTCGTGAAGAACGTCAGGCGGCGCCCTGCGCTCGGCGGGGCCGGCCGACCCCGCCCCCGGCCACCGCTTCGATGCCCGTGACCTCTGCGCGGGCCGGAGTGCCGAGGGCCGCGCCGCAGCTCTCCGGGCGCGGCGGCTGCGACACGGTCCGCGCCACCGCGACCCGCCAGGCCCGCCCGTCGGCGTGCGCGACCCGTACGGCCCACCCGCCGGGGGCCTCCTCGGTACCTTCCACGGTGACCGCGTCCGCCCGGCCCTCGCCGGTCAGGGCGCGTACGGCCAGGTCGGCCGCCTGCCCCGGGCGGTCCCAGGCCGACCGGCCCCGGCAGCCGTCCAGTACGACCCGCCCGGAGCGCGCCGCCTCCAGCACGTCCTTGGCGTGGTGGCCGTCCACCCGGCCGTACGTGTAGCCGTAGGGGAGTACGAGCATGGTCGGTGCGAAACGGTGGCCGCCGAGGTGGGTGATCTCCCAGACGTTCTGACCGTCCGAGGCGGCGAGCTCTGTGGCGAGCGGGCGGCCGTACAGGGCGCAGCAGCGGTCGCGCTTGCCGTTGGTGCACACCGCGACGATCGGCGGCCCCTGGTACCCGGTCCCGAAACCGCCGTGCGCGCCCGCACCCAGTGCCGCGAAGTCCAGGCCGGTCAGGTCCGCCGGGTCCGCGAGGTCGGCGGTGCGGACCCACGGGTCGTGGGGCGCGGTGTGCGCGAGCAGGACCCGGCGGCGGCTGGGCCGGTGCCGGTCGGCGTGCGGGCCGGGTCGGCGGATCAGCGCCACCCGCACGCCGGTGCCGTTCGCGGCCCGGTCCAGGGCGCGGCCCACTGCCGGGTCCAGCCTGCTCCCGGTGAGCGCCTTCGCGCCCCACGGCCCCGGCTGCTCGATCAGCAGCCACGTCCGCGCGACGGCCGCGGTCCCGGCCAACGGCTCGGCCAGCTCGATCGAGGCCCGCGTACACATGGTCACGCGCCCGAGCGTAACCGGCGCCGCCGACGCTCCCGCACCCAGGCCCGGCGGCGCGGCCGGGTGCCACGCACGCCATGGCCGAGCACGGTTCCCGCGCTGCCGCGGGACGACCCGAGCCGACCATGGGCAGCCGCCTCGGCCGCGGCCCTGCCGGTACGGCAGCGGCCAGGCGCCGACGGCGGCCGGACCACCGCGCGGCGTACGCCCGCGCGGCACGGTCCCAGCAGGAGATCGCGCGCCGGTCCGCCTACACCGGCCCCGCCACCACCGCCACCCGCTTGGCCAGCGGGACGCCCGACCCGTCGCGGCGGGGGTCCTTCGGCGGCAGGTCGGCCGGGGCGCCGGCGGCCGTGGCGGCGCGGGCCGGGACAGGTCCGGCCCAGGCGAGCAGCAGCCCGGTCTCACCCCGCAGGAATCGCTGGCAGCGCACGCCGCCGGTGGCGCGGCCCTTCCGCGGGTACTGGTCGAAGGGGGTGAGCTTGGCCGTGCCCTCACCGGCGCCCTCAAGGGTGCCCTCGCTCCTGGCCAGAGTGAAGACGACCGCCTCCGCCGCCGGTTCCACCGCCGTGAAGGAGATCACCTTCGCGCCCTCAGCGAGCTTGATACCCGCCATACCGCCCGCCGGGCGGCCCTGCGGCCGTACCTGCGAGGCCGGATAGCGCAGCAGTTGCGCGTCGTCGGTGATGAAGACCAGGTCCTCCTCGCCGGTGCGCAGCTCGACCGCGCCGACCACCGCGTCACCCTCCCTGAGGGAGATGACCTCCAGGTCGTCCTTGTTGGCCGGATAGTCCGGGACCACGCGCTTGACCACGCCCTGTTCGGTGCCGAGCGCCAGCCCCGGCGAGGACTCGTCGAGCGTGGTCAGACACAGCGCCCGCTCGCCCTCCTCCAGCGACAGGAACTCGGTCAGCGGCGCGCCGCCGGCCAGCGACGGAGCGCCAGCGGTGTCCGGCAGCACCGGCAGGTCGATCACGGTGAGCCGTAGCAGGCGGCCGGCCGAGGTCACCACGCCCACGTCGGCGCGGGCCGTGGTCGGCACCGCCGACACGATCACGTCGTGCTTGGCGCGCTTGCCGCCGCCGTCGCCGATCTCCTCACCGCCCGCGGTACGGGCCAGCAGACCGTTGGAGGAGAGCAGCACCCGGCACGGGTCGTCCGCGACCTCCAGCGGTACCGCGGCGACCGGCGTGCCGGCCGACTCCAGCAGCACGGTGCGCCGCTCGGTGCCGTACTTCTTGGCGACCGCGGCCAGTTCGGAGGAGACCAGCTTGCGCAGCTCCGCGTCGGACTCCAGGATCCGGGTCAGCTCGGCGATCTCCGCGGTGAGCCGGTCCCGCTCGGACTCCAGCTCGATCCGGTCGAACCGGGTGAGGCGGCGCAGCGGGGTGTCGAGGATGTACTGCGTCTGGATCTCCGACAGGCCGAACCGTTCGATCAGCCGCTCCTTGGCCTGCGCCGCGTTCTCGCTGGCCCGGATGATCGCGATGACCTCGTCGATGTCGACCAGCGCGACCAGCAGGCCGTCCACCAGGTGGAGCCGGTCGCGGCGCTTGGTACGGCGGAACTCGCTGCGCCGGCGCACCACCTCGAAGCGGTGGTCGACATAGACCTCCAGGAGCTCCTTGAGGCCGAGGGTCAGCGGCTGGCCGTCCACCAGGGCCACGTTGTTGATGCCGAAGGAGTCCTCCATCGGCGTCAGCTTGTAGAGCTGTTCGAGCACGGCCTCCGGGTTGAAGCCGTTCTTGATCTCGATGACCAGGCGCAGCCCGTGCTCGCGGTCGGTGAGGTCCTTGACGTCGGCGATGCCCTGGAGCTTCTTCGCGCCGACCATGTCCTTGATCTTGGCGATGACCTTCTCGGGGCCGACGGTGAACGGCAGTTCGGTGACCACCAGGCCCTTGCGGCGCGGCGTGACGTCCTCCACGGAGACCGTCGCGCGGATCTTGAAGGTGCCGCGGCCGGTCTCGTACGCGTCCCGGATGCCGGTCAGGCCGATGATCCGGCCGCCGGTCGGCAGGTCCGGGCCCGGCACGTACCGCATCAGGGCGTCCAGGTCGGCGCCCGGGTGCCGGATGAGGTGGCGGGCGGCGGCGACGACCTCGCCCAGGTTGTGCGGCGGCATGTTGGTGGCCATGCCCACCGCGATCCCGGACGCGCCGTTGACCAGCAGGTTGGGGTAGGCGGAGGGCAGGACGCCGGGTTCGCGCTCCTGGCCGTCGTAGTTGGGGGCGAAGTCGACGGTGTCCTCGTCGATCGACTCCACCATGAGCTGGGCCGGGCCGGACATCCGCGCCTCGGTGTACCGCATGGCGGCGGGCAGGTCGTCCAGCGAGCCGAAGTTGCCGTGGCCGTCGACCAGCGGCAGCCGCTGCGAGAAGGGCTGCGCCATCCGCACCATCGCGTCGTAGATCGACGCGTCGCCGTGCGGGTGCAGTTTGCCCATCACCTCGCCGACGACACGGGCGCACTTGACGAAGCCGCGGTCCGGGCGCAGGCCCATCTCGTTCATCTGGTACACGATGCGGCGGTGCACCGGCTTCATACCGTCGCGGGCGTCGGGCAGCGCGCGTGAGTAGATCACCGAGTAGGCGTACTCAAGGAAGGAGCCCTGCATCTCGTCCACGACGTCGATGTCGAGGATGCGCTCCTCGAAGTCGTCGGGGGGCGGGGTCTTCGTCGTGCGGCGGGCCATTTCGGCGGCGCTCCCTCATCTGGACCGGTGGACTGACGCCGACCATTGTGGACCGCGCCACCGACAGCGTGGACCACTACCCGGCACGACCGCGCGGTACGGCGGGAACTTCGCGGACCCCCGACTCGCTTGCCTAGAGTGGCAGCACTGTACGCAGTCACGCGCACGCGACCGGAAGGACAGCTTGCCCATGGGTCACACGGCCACGCCGGAGGCACACTCCAGCGGCCTGACAGCCACCGAGCACCGCCTGGCGAACGGCCTGCGGGTGGTGCTCTCCGAGGACCACCTCACCCCGGTCGCGGCCGTCTGCCTCTGGTACGACGTCGGCTCCCGGCACGAGGTCAAGGGCCGTACCGGGCTCGCCCACCTCTTCGAGCACCTGATGTTCCAGGGCTCGGCCAGCGTGAAGGGCAACGGCCACTTCGAGCTGGTCCAGGGGGCCGGCGGCTCGCTGAACGGCACCACCAGCTTCGAGCGCACCAACTACTTCGAGACCATGCCCGCCCACCAGGTCGAACTGGCCCTGTGGCTGGAGGCAGACCGGATGGGCAGCCTGCTGGCCGCCCTGGACCAGGAGAGCCTGGACAACCAGCGCGACGTCGTGAAGAACGAGCGCCGCCAGCGGTACGACAACGTGCCCTACGGCACCGCCTTCGAGCGCCTCACCGCCCTCGCCTACCCCGACGGTCACCCTTACCACCACACCCCCATCGGTTCGATGGCCGACCTGGACGCCGCCTCCCTGGAGGACGCCCGTACGTTCTTCCGCACGTACTACGCACCCGGCAACGCGGTGCTCGCGGTGGTCGGCGACATCGACCCGGAGCGGACGCTGGGCTGGGTCGAGAAGTACTTCGGCTCCATCCCGGCGCACGACGGCAAGCCCGCGCCCCGCGACGGATCGCTGCCCGACACCATGGGCGGCCAGCTCCGGGAGGTGATCGAGGAGGACGTGCCCGCCCGCGCCCTGATGGCCGCCTACCGGCTGCCGCAGGACGGCATCCGGGGCGGGGACGCCGCCGACCTGGCGCTGACGGTGCTCGGTGGGGGCGAGTCGTCCCGGCTGCACAACCGGCTGGTACGGCGGGACCGCACCGCCGTGACCGCCGGTTTCGGGCTGCTGCGGCTGGCCGGCGCGCCGTCGCTGGGCTGGCTGGACATCAAGGCGTCCAGCGGGGTCGAACTGCCGGTGATCGAGGCCGCGGTGGACGAGGAGCTGGCCCGGTTCGCGGCCGAGGGCCCCACGCCCGAGGAGATGGAGCGGGCCCAGGCGCAGCTGGAGCGGGAGTGGCTGGACCGGCTGGCGACAGTGGGCGGGCGCGCGGACGAACTGTGCCGGTTCGCGGTGCTCTTCGGCGACCCGCAGCTCGCGCTGACCGCCGTCCAGCGGGTGCTGTCCGTCACCCCCGAAGAGGTTCGGGAGGTGGCCGCGGCCCGGCTGCGGCCCGACAACCGCGCCGTGCTGGTCTACGAGCCGACCGGCAAGAACCAGAAAGCAGAGGGTGAGCTGTGAACGACACCGCCGCGGTCATGACGTTCCATCCGCAGCCGCAGGCCGGTGAGCCGAAGCCGTGGGCCTTTCCCGCGCCCGAGCGCGGCACCCTGTCCAACGGCCTGACCCTGCTCACCAGCCACCGCCCCGGCCGGCAGGTCATCGCCGTCGAGGTGCTGCTCGCCGCGCCGCTGGACGCTGAGCCGGAAGGCCTGGACGGCGTGGCCACCATCATGGCCAGGGCGCTGTCGGAGGGCACCGACGAGCACACCGCCGAGGAGTTCGCCGCCGAACTGGAGCGCTGCGGCGCCACCTTGGACGCGCACGCCGACCACTCCGGTGTCCGGGTCTCCCTCGAGGTGCCCGCCTCCCGGCTGGACAAGGCGCTCGGCCTGCTCGCCGAGGCGCTGCGCGCCCCCGCCTTCCCCGAGGACGAGGTCAAGCGCCTGGTCGCCAACCGGCTGGACGAGATCCCGCACGAGCTGGCCAACCCGGCCCGCCGCGCCGCCATGGCCCTGTCCAAGGAGCTCTACCCGGCCGAACTGCGCTGCTCCCGGCCCCGCCAGGGCACCGAGGACACCGTCCGCAGGATCGACGCCGAGTCGGTCCGTGCCTTCTACGAGGCCCACGTCCGGCCGGCCACCGCGACCGCCGTCGTGGTCGGCGACTTCACCGGCATCGACCTGCCGGCACTGCTGGACGCCACCCTCGGCCGGTGGACCGGAGCCGAGGCCGCGCCCCGCCCGCGCCCGGCGATCACCTCGGACGACACCGCCCGCGTGGTGATCGTGGACCGGCCGGGCGCCGTCCAGACCCAGCTGCTCATCGGGCGCACCGGCCCGGACCGGCAGGACCCGGTGTGGGCCGCGCAACTGCTCGGCGTGTACTGCCTCGGCGGCACCCTCACCTCCCGGCTGGACCGCGTGCTGCGCGAGGAGAAGGGCTACACCTACGGCGTACGGGCCTTCGGTCAGGTGGTGCTGTCGTCCGCGGACGGCACCGGCGCCGCGCTGCTCGGCATCAGCGGCTCGGTCGCCACCGAGGTCACCGGGCCCGCCCTGGCCGACACCTGGCAGGTCATCCGCACCCTCGCCGAGGGCGGGCTCACCGACGAGGAGCGCGACGTCGCCGTGCAGAACCTGGTCGGCGTGGCGCCGCTGCGCTACGAGACCGCAGCCGCGGTCGCCGGCACTCTCGCCGACCAGGTCGAACAGCAGCTCCCGGACGACTTCCAGGCCCGGCTGTACGCGCGTCTGGCGGCCACCGGCACCGTGGAGGCCACCGCCGCGGTGGTCAACGCCTTCCCGCTGGACCGCCTGGTGGTGGTCCTCGTCGGCGACGCCTCGGCGATCGCCGAGCCGGTGCGCGAACTGGGCATCGGGCCTGTGAACATCGTCACCTGATCCCCCGTCCGGAAAGCTCCGCGACCGCGACGCCCGGAACCCCGGCAGCCCTGGTGGCGCCGGGGTTCCGGGCGTTTCCGGAGGCTTTCCGGGTGTTTAGGATCACTGGGCGGATGTGTGTGGCCCACGCTACATATCGCCCGATCTGTTTGATGGACGGACCGGTGCCCGGTTAGCGTCTCGGTGCCCGTCCGCACCTGCCGCGTCCGGCGGCACCGGGCGTCCATCGCCGAGTCCCCGTCAGGGGAGCCGGGGAACCACCGTGTCCCTGGGGTGAATCGGGACCTTCCGCCCAGTGGCGGCGGCCCCGTAGGAGACCTTCCTGCTCCGAACCCGTCAGCTGACCCGGCAGGCGAGAAGGAAGGAAAGGAGCGACGCCGCCTCATGGCGTTCACCGTTCTGCCCGCTTCCGGCCGGAAGCACCGCCGTGCCCGTCGCGGCCCCGGACGGGGCCGGGTCTCGATCGCCGGCGCCGCCGTACTCTCCGCGGCCGGCGCGTTCGGCGCCCTCGGTGCCACGGCGGCGGCCAGCCCCGGGCGGGCCCACTCCGCCGCGCCCGCCGGGGACACCGTTTTCACCCAGGCCGTGGACGTGACCGGTGCGCTGGCCCGGAAGGTGTCCGGCCAGGCCGCCGCCCAGCACAGGGCCGCCGACGCCGCGAGGACCGCCGCGGAGGAGGCCCGCAGGCAGGCCGCTGCGAAGGCGAAGGCGCGGGCCCGGACGAAGGCCGGGG